>CAZMGX010000057.1:0-8605 GCA_964565915.1 uncultured Gemmatimonas sp. | reverse complement strand
AGTTGGGCAGACCCATGAAGGTGAAGGTCTTGCCGCCGTCGACGGACTTGTAGACGCCACTGCCCCACGAGGTGCTTTGCCGGTTGTTCGATTCACCGGTCCCGACCCATACGATGTCGGCGTTGCTCTGCGAGACAGCCACGTCTCCGATCGCGATCAGTCCTTGATCCTGAAACAGCGGCGTAAACATCGCGCCGTTGCTGGTGGTCTTCCAGACACCACCGTGCGCCGTACCCACGTAGTAGACGGCGGGGTTGTTCTCGTAGACGGCCAGATCCGCGATTCGACCGGACATGGTCGCCGGGCCAATCGAGCGGAAGTGCAGCTTCTCGAACTCCTGCGCCACGACCGCCGTGGGTTGAGCCGATGGCGCAGCCAATGGCGAGGCCATCTGCGCTCGGAGAGGTGTGGAGGCGCCGGCCAGCGTCAGCAACGCGAGGGCCATCGGTGCGCGTGGAAACAACGGGCGAAACGACATCGGTACTCCGGCAGGCAGATGAAGGGGACTAGCGGTAGAGCGCTCAGTATCAGCGGATAGTCTGCAGCTCGCACGGCTCACGCGCAAACCGGCATCCCCAGTTCGACGGCGCCCTGGTCATCGACCGGAAGCGGCGGTTCCGCCTTCAACGCGCAGCCGGTCTGGTCACCCTGCGGGCTCGGAGGCCACATATTCCGGGGAGTGACAGAATGGCCGGTTCGAAGACCGGCGGTCGAAGCCCCCGGAGGAGCACCGTGGTTCCCATCGTAAATCCGGCGTTGGCCGTGTATCTGGTCAACCATGTCTATTCCAAGGCGCCGGAAGCCGAAAAGAAGCTGGCCCTCGATCTCAAGTTCGTGGGCCCGGACTTCCGTCGCGCCAGCGAGGTCGACCTCGCGAACGAAGGCTATCTGAAGTACCTGATCGACGCTGCATCGCAGGGCAAGGTTAGAGTCGGCACCTCCACCAAGTTGCAGTTCTTCATCATCCGCGGTGGTGGCGAGGGGTTCCTGCCCCAGTCGTTGCGCGGCGTCGACGCGAGCAATGTCACCTACTCCACCACCAGCACCAGCGGCACGTCGTCAACCGATTCAGTCGTCGACTACAACGATGTGCTGGCGGTCTTTGACAAGACCGGGCGGCTGATCAGCTCCGCGCTCCTCGAACGTCCGTTGTTCATCAGGGGCATCTGGTCGAAGCGGACGGCGAACAAGGTGTACGACTCCTGGGCGAACCGGGAGGTCTTCATTTACCGCAACGACAACTTCAGCATCGAGTACCTCGGGCTCGGGGTGCGAGATGAGTATCGCGGAAAACGCGCAACGATCGACCTGCACAAGCAGGAGCATACGAACGGTTGCATTTTCATCGTCGATCGTGCCACGCCGGCGCTGGGGGATGAAGCCGCCCTCGGCAAGTTCGAACCCCAGTTGATCAAGGATGTGCTGAAGCAGGCCGGCATCGACCTCAATTCGGTGGGACATCGCGGCATCACGATCGGCCGAATGAAGTTGGTGACGATCCGATGAGCCGTTGGGGCCGTGCGACACCATGCCCCACCGGCACCCCGCGCCGCGACGCGTGACGCACTCCACACCGCCGCATATGCCCGGCACCATCCGACGCGCACTGCTGACGGGTGCCTCGGGAGGCATCGGGCTCGCCACGGCCGCCGCGCTGGCGACGTCCGGTATCGCCATCCATGCGGTCGTTCGCACCCAGCATTCGGCCGATGTGGTGCGGCGGGCCGTGTTGGAGGTTGCGCCGCGCGCTGACATCACGTTTCACATCACGGACCTCGCCGCGCTCGACGCGGTACGCTCGTTGGTCGCGACGCTTGACGCGTCCGAGCGCCCCCTCGATGCCCTGGTCCTGAACGCTGCGGCTGCTCCGCCACGCACGCGAGAGCTCACCGTCGACGGTTTCGAACGTCAATTTGCCGTCGGGCACCTGGCGCATTTTGCGCTTGCCACCGGCTTGCTGCCGTTGCTGGCGCGCCAGCCTGGGTTTCGGGTAGTTGTCGTTGCATCGCAGGTCGCGTACGAGGCGACATTGGACCTTGGCGTAGTCGACGCACTGTCGGGAAGCCCGCAGATCGCGGAACGCGAAGGCGACATCACCGGCACCGGGTATCATCCGGCTCGCACGTACGCCGCCGTCAAGCTGGCCAATGTCGTGTTTACGGTCGGCCTCTCGCAACGTCTGCGGCCACTTGGCGGGACGGCTGTTTGTCTGCACCCGGGTGTGGTGCGGAGTCCCCTCCTCGACGCGCTCCTCGCAGACCCGCACCGGACGGCGTCGCCGATCACCCGAGTCCTGGCGCCCGCGCGGGCCGCCTTGGGACGCGCGGTCCGTCGTCTTCGGCCCGCGCGCGAGGAGGTGCGATGGTGGGACACGCCGCACGAAGCGGCAGCGCGGATCGTCGCGGCGCTCACGTCGCCTGCGCTGCGACCGCTATCCGGTGTCTTCTTGCAGGACGGGGCGGAGCGACCCCTGCCAGACCTGGCGTGCGATGGGGCGGCGGTGGAGCGGCTCTGGCAGGCGAGCGAGCGACTGACCGCCAAGTCCGCAGCGGCTATCCGTACCCCACGCTGATGCGTATCGTCCTTCTGGACGCCGGCGCACCGCCAACACTCTCTTTGCAAGCCCTTCCAGGAGTCGTCATGATCGACAGCAACAACACCATTCAGGGCAGTCGCACTACGATCGTCGGTATGACCGACCGGCTCACGGTCGGCGCCACGCAGGCCGTCGAGGTTGGCGCGAACGTTTCGCTGACGGTCGGTGCGGCACGCTTCCACAACGTGGGCGCGCAGGAATCCATCGTGGTGGGCAGCCACCGCGCCGTCCAGGTCGGAGCCAACGCGTCGCTCTCGGTCCGCGGCAACCGGCAGGTGACGGTCGGACTGAACCAGACCACCAGCGTCGGTGCCGACCAGCGCGTTCAGGTCGCGAAGGATCTCGTCGTCAGCGCCGGCAAGAACGTGGTCGTCGAAGCCGCCGACAGCCTGACCTTGAAGGTCGGAGACGCGAGCCTGACGCTGAAGAAAGACGGCACCATCGTGCTCAAAGGGAAGGACATCACGATCGAAGGCAGCGGCAACATCAACGTCAAGGCCAGCAGGGACGTGGTCATGAAAGGCAGCAAGATCCAGCAGAACTGAACGACACCGCGTTCATCGCGCGCGCTGCCGCCACAGTGCCAACAGTTCGGCCTCGCGAGCACGCGTCATCCCCGCCGCGCGCTTCGTGCGCTCGGCGGCCGGTCGCGCCAGATCCCACTGCAGCGTATCAAGCGCGGTCACGGCCAGCGGGCGATACGTGAGCCCGGCCGCGACCGCGCGAGCGACGCTCACGTACATCATTGGGTCTCCAGGCGCCCAGGCGGGAAGATCGCTCCACATCCGCACCTTCTGTTCCGCCAGAAACGACTCTGGCACCCACGTGAAGCGCACCGGCGTGGACGTCACCGCGCGACATCCGGCCAACATCTCCGCCATGGTCATGCGGGACGCTGGCCCCGTGGCGTTGAAGTCGCCCGTGGTCCCGTTCTCCGCCAATCGCACGAGCCATTCCGTGAGGTCGCGCTGATCGATCACCTGTGACGAGTGCGAGGCATTGCCGGGCGCAAGCACCTCGCCGCCCTCATGCACGCGCACCGGCCAGTAGGTAAAGCGATCGGTCGGATCGGTGGGGCCCACGATGAGTCCCGGACGCACGATGGTAGCGCGGCCTGGAAACGCCGCATGCACCAGTCGCTCCGACATGGCCTTGGTCAGCCCGTAGGGCGCCTCATCACCGTCCTTGAACGTGGCCGGCGCCGTGAAGAGTTCGTGGCTCTCGGAGAGCGGTTCCATCCGCACGTGATCGGCCGTCGCATAGCTCATCCCCGGCACCTGATAGGCCGAGATGGAGGACACGAACAGATAGTGTCCGGTCGAGTCCTTGAGCGCCTTCGTACTGCGCTGCACCCAGCGATAGTCGCGCGCGTTGTTGTCAAGCACCGCGTCCCAACGTCGCTTCGACAGCATCCCCAGATCGCCCTCACGATCCGCAATGATGTGCTCCACGCCGTCGACCTTCGTGGCACTCCGGCCACGCGTGAGGATCGTGACGCTGTGGCCGCGCGCCAACGCGTACTTGACGGTGTTGGGTCCGATGAAGCCGGTGCCGCCGAGGATCAACAGATTCTTCGGGGCGACGGAACCACCGCGTGGCACCCCTGGCAATCGCGAGGGGTCGAACGGCGCCGACCGGATGGCTGCGGCCAACGATGGCGGTACCGATAGACCGACGCCCGCCATGGACGCGGTGCGGACAAATTCGCGCCTGGAGAGAGCCACTTTACGCCGCCATTTCCTTCAGCGCCTTGACGAACGCGTCCAACTCGGCCACCGACGTGTAGATCTGCGGCGTGACGCGCACGCCCTGCGCTCCCGGCTTGTTGATCGCGACCGTGAAGATCCGGTATTTCTCAAGCAGCGTCCTGGCCAGATCGTTCGGCGTCATCCCCTCGATGCCCACGTTGGCGATCGCGCACGAACGTTGCGGATCCCGCGGCGTGTTCAGCACGATGCGCGGCGTGCCGCGCACGCGACTGGTCCAGTAATTCTGCACCCAGCGCAGTCGCTCGGCCTTGCGAGCGCTGCCGATCGCTTCGTGAAACGCAATCGCGTTCTCCAGCCCCAGGTCGCCATGCACCGGGTGGGTGCCCGTGTGGTTCAACTTCATGATGTCCGTGTCGGCCACTCCCTCATCGCCGTAAATCGGCCAGAGCCCCTTGATGCGATCCCTGCGGACGTACAACAGGCCCGCACCGAGTGGTGCGCAGAGCCACTTGTGCAGCGACGAGCCGTAGTAGTCGCAATCCAGTTCGGGCAACTTGAAATCGAGATGCGCAAAGGCGTGGGCACCGTCGACCAGCACCTGCGCGCCCCGGGCATGGGCCATGTCGCAGATGGCGCGCACGGGCAGTACGTGCCCGGTGATGTTCACGAGGTGCGGGATCATCAACAGCCGCGTCTTCGGCGTCATCGCGCGCGCATAGACCTGCACCACCTCATCGTCCGAACGGGGATCGATCGGAATGTCGATGAAGCGGTTCGTCATGCCATACCGCCGCGCCTGCAGCTTGAACATGTCGATCATGGCACCGTAGTCGTGATTCGACGTGATCGCCTCATCACCCGGCTTCCAGTCGAAGCCCGCAATGACGGTGTCCAGCGACTCGGTGGCGTTGCGCGTGATGATGACCTCGTCGGGCGAACACCCGCCCATGGCGGCGAGCTTCGTGCGCACCCGCAGCTTGTCGGCCACGCGTGAGGTGCGCATGTAGCGCGAGCCCTGATAGTTCACCGTGCGCACGTGGCGGATGAACTGCTCCAACACCTCGTCGGGGAGAAAGCAGTAGTAGCCGTTCTCGAGATTGATGTAGTCGGGGGTGAGCGTGAACTTCGCGCGAATGGAGTCCCAGAACTCCTCGTTAGGCGCCAGTTCCGCCGCGCTCGCGGTGCGGTAACGGGCAAACAGCGCGGTCAGATCGGGGCCGAACATCATGCTGGCGGCACCGCCGCCCATCGCGCGGAGGAAGTCACGCTTGTTCATCGTCTGGTCTCGGAGGGAGAGCGATGTGGATCTGCAGAGATGCGCGAGAGAAGGTGCCACCCGTGGCTTGCGACCGCCAGAGCTGGGTTGTCGGGGGATCGGTCAGACGCCTGACGCGGTCATGTCGTCGCTCTCTGCGGCGGGCGACGATTGGCCAGGCTGATGCCCGCAATCACGCAAGCGAGACCGAATACGAATCGCCACGTGACGAGTTCTCCCAAGATGAGGGCCCCGAGCAGCGTCGCTGTCACGGGGTTGAGCGCCAGGAACACGGCGACGCGTGACGGCGCAGACCGCTGCAGAGCCCAGATCCAGAGGGCGAAGCCCACGGCCCCTCCGAAGGTGCCGAGAAAAAGCAGCGCCGCCCATCCCGTGCCGCTGAACTGCGGCGCGTGCGCGAACACCCCGCCCAGACCGGCCGGCACAGCCAGCGACATCGTGCCGGCCGCCATCGAGATCGCCGATACGTGCAGTGGTGGATATCGCCTGAGATACGGGCGTGAGAGCACGTTGTACAGCGCCCCGCACAGTACCGCGAAGAACGTTAAAGCTGTACCCAGCAACATCGAACCGGCGACCGCCCCAGCGGCACCCTGCCCCGGAGACGCGGGCGCGCTGCTGGTGCCGAGGGCGAAGTACAACCCGGCGAGCGCCACCAGTTGACCAAGCACCATCGTCACGGTGATCCGTTCTACGCCGCGCACATGCGACACCACGAGGGTCACGAGTGGCGTGGTGGCGATGATGGTCGCCACGCGTGACGACGGCAGGTGCACCAGCGCGGCGCTGAAGCTCCAGGGAAACAGGCCGAAGAACAGGACGCCGAGGGCGCTGATCGCCAGCAGGTCGCGACGCGGCATTCGGGCAGTCCACGCAGCATACAGAACGGGCGAGAGACACACCGTCGCGATCCCGTACCGCAAGAAAGCGAGGGTGACGGGCTCGGTTTGCCCGACCACAAAACGCGTCGCCACGACCGAGGCCCCGAAGCACACGCTTGCCACGGTGGCCGCCAGTGCCGTGCGCCACCCCGCGGCGCGACTCAGATCGGCGCTCACGGGGACGTGCGGGTCACTGGCCGTGTCGACGGGATCAGAACGGGAAGCCCACGCGCGGGGTTGGCAGCCCGTGCAGAACACGCAGGACGTGCCCGATGCGCCCCGCAAGATCCACGTCCACCCCCGCGACCGCGCGCTGCAGTCGCGGAAGTGTCGCGCGGATCTCCGGAGTATCCACCGGGTGGGCAGCGATCACCGCGAGCAGTTCGCTCCAGCGCGCCGTACCCGCGATGCGGTCAGGAACGCGCGCGTGCGGTACCATCGGCAAGGCCGTGAGGATTTCGAGCAGCACGCTCGGCAGACGCGGATCGAATGGCCGTGCCGCGCACGCCATGGCCGCGCCGCCTCCCTGCCACACGGCGTCGTCCTGGCGAAGGGCCGTGACCATCACCTCGAACGCATCCGGCCGGGCCAGCAGCTTCGACACCGCCAGCGCACACGCGGCATTCTGCGGGTCGGCCGATGCAAGGAGATCGGCGACGTCGCTGTCCGGCGTGAGACGGGCCGCCGTCGCGAATTGCGCAAACGGGAGCAGGCTGGGCGGCATCCGGACCGGCGGTGCCTGCGACGGAAACACACACCCCTCGACGCCTTCACGCTGCGCGGCTTCTGCGGCGGCCAACTCCGATACGGTCGCACAGCGCAGCGCAGCGGGCAGATACACGGTGACGTCGCGCCGCAGTCCGGCAGGACGCAGCCAACCGGACAGGTCATGGTGACGTACATGCACGCGTGGCCAACGTGCCAACCACCGCAACAGGACATCGGACACCTCCTCCACGATGAACGCGGTCCACGCGTTGCCCGTGTGTCGGCCGTCGTCACCGATGGGGTGAGTGTACGTCACCGTGCCGCAATGCAGACACGCGTGCACACCGGTACCGGGCGCCAGCACCGCGCGATGAAAGGCCGGCTCGCAAGCGCATGCCACGGTGACCTCGCCCAGATTCGTCCCGGCTGGCGGATGCGCACGGGAGGTCGATGCCGCCCGCGACGGCGCGGGAGGCGAAGCCGCAGCCACGGACGTCGGCGGCGCGACGACCTCGATGGCCTCCGGCCCAAGCGCGAAGTACTCCCGCATCCGTCCGTTGCCGGGCCCCGTCTGCTCTCGCAAGGCGAACCACAGACGTTCCACGCTGCCCGCGTGCTCCCACTCGATCCACAGTTCCATCGTGGACGTATCGAGCCCCATCGAGCGGATGACGCCTTTCTCGCCCACCCGACGCGAGACACCCCGCGCATCGGTGAAGTCCTTCAGTACCTCGACGTGGTGGTCAGCGCGGAGATGATCGATCGTGGCAGCCATGGTGGACACAAGAGTACTGCGCGTCCCGCGTTGTCGATATCCGGCCCACATCGGCTAGCTTTCAATGTCCGTTGCCGTGTTCCGACGCACTCCAGACCGCTCCAACCGCCCCGGTGTGACTCTCCTTTCGCTTTCCGGTATCGGCGTCTCCTTCGGCGCCACTGAACTCTTCAAGGACATCTCCTTCACCGTCGCCGAGGGTGAGCGGTGGGGAATCATCGGCCGCAATGGCGCCGGCAAGTCGTCGATCTTCAATCTCATCATCGGCGACCTGCAGCCCACGGTCGGGAGTGTGGCGCGCAAGCCGGGCCTCCGGCACGCTCTTCTGGACCAGCATCGGGCGTTTGAAGGAGCCACGACGGTCTGGGAGGCCGGCGCCGCGGCGTGGCGCGATGTCATCGCGCTGGAACGCCGCATCGGCGAACAGGCCATCGAGCTGGGTGAACTCGGCGAACGGGTCACCGACGAGTTCCTCGAACGCTTCGGACAGCTGCAGGAACGATTCGCCAACATGGGCGGCTATGAGTATCACGCGCGCGTGGATGCCGTGCTGCAGGGCTTGGGCTTCGACGCCGAGGAATCCAAAACCCGGCTGGTGTCCACGCTCTCGGGCGGAGAGCGCGGGCGTGTCGGGTTGGCCGCCCAGCTGATTGCCCCGGC
>CAZMGX010000056.1:0-18983 GCA_964565915.1 uncultured Gemmatimonas sp. | reverse complement strand
CAGAAGTTGGGGCCGATGGAGAACTTGCTGAAGATGTTGCCGGGCGTGAACAGCAAGATGCTCAAGGATGCGAAGATGGACCCCAAGCGCATGAAGCACGTCGAGGCCATCGTGCTTTCGATGACGCCGCAGGAGCGCAAGAAGCCCGAGCTGTTGAACGGATCGCGGCGCGCGCGCATTGCGAAGGGCTGCGGGCGGCCGGTCAGTGAAGTGAACCGGCTGTTGGAGCAGTTCCGCGAGATGCAGAAGATGATGAAGAAGATGAGCGGCGGTGCCGGCGGCAAAGGCGGTGGGATGCCGCGCCTGCCGTTCGGTGGTGGCGGCGGCATGTTCGGGATGAGGTAAGGGAGGGCCGCGATGTCGGGAACGTCGATTCGACAGCAGGAACAGGAAGCCGCGAGTGTGATGGCCGGGCTCTCGCCCGAAGCACTGGGCGAGCGGTTGCGTTTGGCGCGGATGCGGCAGGGGCGATCGATCCGCGATCTGGCCGAGGCGGCGGGGCTGTCCAAGTCATCGATCGTGCGCCTCGAGCAGGGCGGCGGTACGTACCCGATGACGATCGTGAAGGTGTGTGCGGCGCTGGGCTTGCATGTGGCGCGGCTGCGCGATCCGGAGCGGGCCGGCGATGATCGGTTGGCGGTTCATCGCCATGGTGACGATCGCTGGTATGACCTGGTGGACTTCGGTGCCGGTCCACTCGGTGGCGTGGACCGCCCGTTAACGGCGGACGAGCGCGCCGAGCTCGCACGGCAGGGTGCGACGGTGCCGATTGTCGTCCTCGCGTCGCGATTGTCGGACGGGCGGCTGCTCTCGAACGTGATGGAGGTGTACGGGCCCAGCCCCACGCGCGCGCACCCGGGCGAGGAGTTCGTCTACGTGCTGGACGGCGCGGTCACCATCACGATCGGCGAAACGCCGGTGACAATCACGAAGGGCGAGAGCCTCGTGTTTCGCAGTGCGGAGCCGCATACGTATGCGCCGGTTGAGGGCGCACGGATCCCGTCGCGTCTCTTGATGGTGCGGCTGGACGATCGCGCGCCGACCCCCTGAACGTCGGGTCCTGCATCGGCGGTCGGCGGATGCTTAACTGCATTGAACCGCAGAGGTCGCAGGGGGCACAGGGGGCTCAGCATACGGCTGAGTACGTGCGGTTCGACCTCTTTTTCTATTCTTGTTTTTGATCGGCAATCTTCCGTGCACTACTCGCAGCGGGCCCCTGCGCCCCCTGCGCCCTCTGCGGTTAAGGCCTTTGCAGTTGCGCGTCGAGCCCGGGCCAGGCCGCGAGGTTGTAGCGCACCAGCACCTCGAGGTAGTGGCGCCCTTCGTCCCCGTGCTGCTCGAGGACGGTGGCGGCCGCCTTGACGACGGCGTCGGCCGGCGCATACGGGACTTCGAGGCCCTCCGCGATCACGCCCTTTTCGTGCGCGACGCCGGCAGCGTCGAGGAACGCGATCTGGATCGCCGGTTCGAGGTCGACGTACAGCAGCTGCAGCAGGTCCAGTTCGTCCTGCGCAGACTCCGCATTGAGTCGCACGACTTCCTTGGCCAGCCGTTCGGCGGGCCACGTCATGAGCGTTGCGGCGCGGAACCCGCCGCCCTTGGCCACCAGACGCTGCGCATACAGCGCGCGTGTGCCCTTGAAGTTGGTGACGGCGTGCTGCACGAGCGCGACGCGCCGGGCGGCAGGGAGGGCCCGGTACAGGGAGGATTTCGGCGAGGGTTTCGACATGGCGGGCAAGCTAATGGCTCTGCGTCACCGATGCTGGAAGACGGAGGAAACCTGGTGCGCCGCGTCGCGGTATACTTGTGCATGCGGACGGTCTGCCGCCCGCACGCCCCAGCCGAACTTCCGGCCGGTTTGCTCTGACCCTCTTACCACTCCTCTCCATGACGCTTTCTCGTTTTGTGTCGGTTGGCGCGCTGGTCGCCGCCGCGCTGTCCGTCGCACCACTTTCTTTGTCCGCGCAGGGCATGACGATGGCTCCGACCAAGCCCGGCCAGGCCCCCGCCTCGCCCCGTGACTCGCTCAAGGTGACCGTCGCGGGTTCCGAGATCTCGGTGAACTACGGCCGTCCGTCCAAGCGTGGGCGCGAGATCTTCGGTGGTCTCGGCGACATGAAGTGGGGCATGGTCTGGCGGATGGGAGCCAACGAGGCCACCCACTTTACGACCTCCAAGCCGCTCGCGTTTGGCGACGCCACGGTGCCGGCCGGTACGTATACGCTGTGGGTGCTGCTGGATCAGGGCGGGAAGTGACAGCTTATCGTGAACAAGCAGACCAAGCAGTGGGGTACGGCGTACGATGCCAAGCAGGATCTGGTTCGTATCCCGATGACCGTAACGGCGCTGCCGAACGTGGTCGAGAAGATGGAGATCACCGTCAAGCCGGCCGGGAAGGGCGGCGAGCTGGCGGTCGAGTGGGACAAGACCCGGGCCGCTGCAGCGTTCACGGTCAAGTAAGGCGGAGGCGAAGCGCCCGCGATTGGCGCCCGCCGTCAGCACCCGCCAGTAGCGGGACGGCTAGGGGCTGCCTATGTTAAAAGGCTGTCCCTTGCCCGCTGATTGCGGGCCCTGAGTGCGTCCCGGATGGTCCGGGCACGCGATGAGCTCAGGAGGGCGCTGCAAGTTGGCGCCCGTCACCATCGCCACAGGAAGTCGACATGGCCGTTCGTATCCGTCTCCGCCGTGAAGGCCGGAAGAAGACCCCGATGTACCGTATTGTCGTCGCCGAGTCGACGTTCCCGCGCGATGGTCGCTTCATCGAGATCATCGGGCAGTACCAGCCGCGTGCGGCCGGTGAGAACGCGCTCAACCTCAAGGTCGACCGGGTGAATCACTGGCTCGACCATGGTGCACTGCCGACGGACACCGTCCGGTCGCTGCTGCGTCGTGCCGGGGTGATGAAGTCGCGTCACGAGGCCCGGTTGGCGACAAAGCTGCAGTCGTCGGCGGTCGCGCTGCCGTCTGGCGAGGCCTGAGCTGGCTGAGTATGCCATCGTTGGTCGGGTGCGACGCGCGCATGGCGTGCGTGGCGCCTGGGCCATCGAACCGATGACCGATGCGCCGGACGTGATCTTCGCGTCCGGCGCGATCGTTTTTGCCGGAGATCGGGAAGGCGCGCTTTCCCTGAAGGATGAACGGCCGATTCCGCTGACCGTCGATGACGGACGGCCAATGAACAAGGAATGGTTGGTGCGCGTGCGTGAGCTGACCGATCGGGATCAGGCCGACCTGTGGCGTGGGCGATACCTGCTGGTTGATGCCGCGCGACTGCCCGAGCCCGGAGAAGACGAGGTCTACGTCTTCTCGCTGATCGGCATGGATGTGCAGGTCGACGGCCAGGGTTCCGTGGGTCACGTGCGCGACGTTTATGACGCGCCGCAGGGACTGCTGCTGGAAATCGAGACGGCCACCGGTCGGCCGCTCGTGCCGTGGCATCCGGGCATCGTCGAGCGCGTGGACGAGGAGGCCCGTGTGATCGTGCTCAAGCCGCTCGAGGGGTTGCTGGAGTAGTTTCCCGCATGCTGCAGATCAACCTCGTCACGATCTTTCCCGAGTTCTTCGCCGGCCCGCTGTCGCTGTCGATCCCGGCGCGCGCGGCGGGCGTGGGAAGTGTGGCGTATCGACTGATCGATCTGCGGGACTTCACGTACGACCGTCATCGCACAGTCGACGACTACCCATTTGGTGGTGGCCCCGGCATGGTGATGAAGCCGGGTCCATTCTTCGAGGCCGTGGAGTCTGTCGGCGCCGTCGCCCCCATTGTGATGCTCTCGCCGCGCGGGCGTCGCTTCGGCCATGCCGATGCCGTGCGCTTTGCGGCCGGCAGCGAATTGACGTTGCTGTGCGGCCACTACAAGGACGTCGATGAGCGCGTCGCACAGCATCTGGCGACCGAAGAACTCTCGCTCGGCGACTTTGTCCTGAGCGGCGGAGAGCCCGCGGCGCTGGCGATCGTGGATGCCGTGGTGCGACTGCTGCCAGGCGCCATGGGCGATCTGGATAGTGCGCGCACGGATTCGTTCTTCGATCGCGGCATCAGCGCGCCGAGCTACACGCGACCGGCTGAGTATCGTGGTGCGTCCGTGCCCGAGGTGTTGCTGAGTGGTGACCATGCCCGAATCGCCGCGTGGCGCGAGGCCGAGAGCTTGGCACGCACGCGCGAGGTCGAATCGCGCGACCGCGATGCCTGGCTGGCGCGCGAGCAGATGATTGCGGCGCGCGACGCGGCCATTCGTGCGGAGGAAGAGGCCGCCGCCGCGCTCGCGGCACGACGCGCGCGCAAGCGGGCGAGGAAAGCGCGTGCGGCGAAGCCCGCTACGGAACGTGATGCACAATCCGACGAACGCTGAGCGAACGACTGACACACGGAGCGGTGATGATTTCGGACCGAGAGGAAGCACGGCGACTGGTCGGCCACGGCGCTAAGCGGCATGTCGCGCAACGGGTCGCGCAGCGGGTCGCGCAACGGGTCGCGCAGCGGGTCGCGCAACGGGTCGCAATCCTGGTGATGCTCGCGACGGCTGGCGCGGGGGCACAGACCCCCGCCAACGAGCCGGTGGTGGCGATCAAGCGTCCGACCAATCCGTTGCCGGCCGAGGCGGCCAGTGCGAACGTCAGCCGTTTTTCGTTCATCGTGTACGGCGATACACGCGGACGCCGCGACGGCGTGGACCCGCAATACGAGCACTCGCTGGTCGTCGAGTCGATGTTGCGGACCATCGCCTCCCTCAAGGATGGCCCCGAGCCGGTGCGGTTCGTACTGCAGAGTGGTGATGCGGTCGTGAACGGCCGTGATCCGAAACAGTGGAACAACAGTTTCGTGGGGCTGATCAATCGACTCACGACCGAAGGGGGCGTGCCGTACTATCTGGCACCTGGAAACCATGACGTCACCTCGGCCGCGGATCTGGCCAACGCGGGTCGTCAGGTCGGCTTGCGGAACTATCTGCAAGCGGTGGGTCAGCTGATTCCGGTCGACGGCAATGCGCGACGCCTGACCGGCTATCCCACGTACGCGTTTGGCTACGGCAATACGTTCGTCATTGCGTTCGATTCGAACATTGCCGACGACTCTACGCAGTTCCATTGGATTCGCGCGCAGCTCGAAGGCTTGGACCGCCGCCGCTACACGCACGTGGTCGCGAGCTTTCATCATCCGGCGTTTTCATCCGGGCCACATGGTGGCGCGATCATCGAAGGGCCGACGGCGGCGGTGCGCGCGCGCTACATGCCGCTGTTCCGCAAGCATCACGTCGAGTTGCTGGTCACCGGCCACGAGCACTTTTTCGAGCACTGGGTCGAACGGTATCGGGATGCGAACGGAACGCGCCGCCGGATCGACCAGATCGTGACCGGCGGGGGCGGTGCGCCGCTCTATTCCTACCAGGGTGAACCGGACCTGCGTGCGTACGTTGCGGCCGCCCCATCGGACTCCGTACGTCTTCAGCATCTTGTGCGCCCCGGCATGGAGCCGGGTGACAACGCCTACCACTACGTCGTGGTGCACGTGAACGGGGCTGAAGTATGGCTGGAGGTGATCGGGGTCGACTGGGGGCGCAACTACCAGCCGTACCGCAGCAGTCGGACCGGATTGGGTGACGGGAGCAGGCCGCCGAGCCTGCCGTAGGGCGCCTGTCTTCGGGGCCGGCCATCGAGGCCGGTCATCGGGGCCGGCGATCGGGCATGAGCCGCTTCCCTCCAATCCTGCGCGTGTTGCTGAGGAGTGAAGTGAGCCGCAGTTTGTGATGCGGGTCACCTGACCGCATCCACACGCTTTATTGCCCGGAGGGAGGTTATGCTGCGGAAACTGTTGGTGACCACGCTGGTCCTGTCAGGCCTCGTCGCGTGTGGTGGCGGGGGCGACCCCACGGGACCGGAGTCCGTCGCGACGGTCTCGGTTGCCGCACCGACCAAGACGTTCGCCTCGCTGGGCGAGACGCAGACGCTGACCGCCACCGGCAAGTCCAGCAAGGGCAAGAACGTTGGTGGGCTGTCCTTCACCTGGATCTCGGCAAACCCCGGTGTCGCGACCGTGAGCGAGGGGACGGTGACCGCGGTCGGAAACGGGACCACCACCATCACCGCGAGTGTCGGTTCGGCCTCCGGGTCGACGCAGGTGACCGTGCAACAGGTCGCGTCCTCCGTTGTCGTGACGTTTGCGTCCGACACCATTCGTGCGTACGGCGATACCGTGCGGGCGACGGCCTCTGGTCGTGATGCCGGCGGCAGCGCCATCAGCGGGAGCGTCGCGGCGACATGGACCTCCTCCAATCCCGGTGTGGCGACGGTGGACGGCACCGGATTGATGACGGCCGTGGCGGAAGGCTCGACGGTCATTCGTGCGAACAGTGGCGCGCTGCAAGGCGAGCGTACGGTGCAGGTGCGACAGCGCGCCGCACGCTTGGCCGTCACACGGCAACCGGTGGGGGCCCGTGCCGGCGTGGTGTTCGATACGCCTCCGCAGGTCGAGATCCAGGATGCCCGTGGCAATCGGGTGACGACCGACAACACGACGATCGTGACGGCGTCGGTTGGTACCGGCGGCGGAACGGTCGTCGCGGGCGGACAGGCCACCGCGAGTTCCGGGGTTGTGACGTTCTCCAATCTGTCGATCGGTGGGACGGTCGGCACGAAAGTGCTGCTGTTCAGTGGCACGGCGGTGGGCAACGCAACGACCGGTGCGTTCACGTTGTTGGCCGGACTGCCGGCCGCTATCGCGGTCGTGGGTGGCAACAACCAGACGGGACTCGCCGGCGTTGCCCTGCCGCAGGCGTTGCAGGCCTCGGTCCGCGATGGCTTTGGCAATGGCATTGCGGCGGTGCCGGTGACCTTTGCAGTGCAGCAGGGCGGTGGAAGCCTCGGGGCCGAGGTGGTGGCGAGTGATGCCAATGGCACGGCCGCCACCACGTACACCTTGTCGCGCTTTGCCGGTCCGAGCACGGTGCGCGCGACCACAACGGCGGCCCCGCAGGCGCAGGCACTCTTCACCGCCACCGCAACGCCGAATGGGGTGATTCGTGGCACGGTGACGCTGGGCGCGAGTGGCATTCCGGCCATCACCGTGCCGGCGGCCATGCGTGCGGCCAGCGCGTCGCGCGCGCCGCACCGGCAGTTGCGCACCGTCCCGAACATCCTGCTGCCGCTCGCGCAAAACCGCAGCAAACAAGCCGCGGCCGCGGCAGCCGTGGCGGCCAACCCGACACCAGGCATTATGCCGGTGAATGACCCGACGGCGGCCGTGCCTGGCGAACTGCTGGTCACCTATCGAGCCGAGCGCATCGGCGCGCCTGTGATCGGTGCAAGTGCTTTCCGTCAGGCCAGTGTGGTATCCGCGGTGAGTGCGTCGATTCGCGAGGCGATTGCGCCGGTCGTCGACGATGGCGTGGTGACGGTGGCATCGGTGTCGCCGGTGCTGCTGACGGCGCGTGTGAAAATCGCCGCCGGCACCGACGAGGCGACGGCAATGGCGCGCTTGCGCGCCGATCCGCGGGTGGAGTCGGTCGAGCGCAACGGCTATCTGTATTCCCACGTGGTGCGTCCAACGGCGATGGAATCGATGCTGGCGCACAGCGGGTTGCAGGAGTCGGTGGCGAAGGTGCCGCTGCTCGAGGTGTCGCGCCCGTTTCCGGACCCTCGCACGAATGCCACGTTTCCGTTTGTGGGGACGTTCCCCAACAACACGTTGTACATGCGTCAGGCGTGGCACTACAACCTTGTGTCACTGCCGCAGGCATGGGCGTTGACCCAAGGCAGCACGAACGTTTTGGTGGCGGTCGTCGACGATGGCATCCGCTTCGATCATCCGGCCATGGCCGGCATCCTGACCAGTGACGGCTACGATTTCGTCTCCACGGGCACGTTCCCGTTGTGCGCCGGCGGCACGTTGAGTACGAACGGCGATGGCGACGGGTACGATGGCAACCCGACGCAACCGGCGCATCACGATCGTGGTCCCGGGGGGAACTGTGCGAACCCGGTGCTGAACAGCGGCAATCACGGTTTGCATGTATCCGGGACGATCGGCGCGGTGCGTACGAACACGACCGGTGTGGCCGGCATCAACTGGAACACGCGCATTCGTCCGGTGCGGTCGCTGGGGACGCATGGTTCGGGCTCGTTTTATGACATTGCGCAGGGCGTGCTGTATGCGGCGGGCCTGCCGGCTGACAACGGCGTGGGTGGCACCGTCACCGCGCAAGGGGGACCGGCGCGCGTCATCAACATGAGTCTGGGTGGTTCCGGCACGAGTACGGTGCTCGAAAACGCTGTGGCGCAGGCCTTCGCCAGCGGCTCGCTCATCATCGCCTCGGCGGGCAATAACAACAGCAGTGTGCCACAGATTCCGGCGTCGTACCCGAACGTGTTGTCGGTCGCGGCCGTGGCGCCCACGTTGAGTCGTGCAAGCTACTCATCGTTCGGTACCACCGTGGACATTGCGGCACCCGGCGGGCAGACCAGTGCGGGAAGTTCGCACGGGGTCTTGTCGTCCACGTGGAACTACCAGACCAGCCAGCCGACGATCGACTCCTGGCAGGGGACGTCGATGGCCGCGCCGCATGTGACGGGTATTGCCGCGCTGATCCTCGCTCGCGAACCACAATTGACACCTGGTCAGCTGAGTGATCGCCTGCTCAACTTCGCCATCGACCTCGGGGCGGCCGGCCGCGACGACATTTTCGGGCGTGGGTTGGTGAACGCCCGCAACGTCCTCACCTCCAGCTTTGCCCCGCCGCGGCAGTTCTTCGTGCGACTGGTGAATGCGGCGAACGGGTCGATCGTGCGCACCGTTGCGGCCAACGGGTCCGGGGCCTTCGAGTTCGGCGGCCTACCGGACGGTGCTTATTGGGTCTTCGCCGGCGGAGATGACTCGGGTGACGGCTTGATCGGTCTGCCGTGGCGGCCGTGGGGCGCGTTGGGTGGTGGTTCGGGTCCGACCGCGGTATTGGTGGATGGCGCGGGCAACTATCCGGCGAACTTCAGCATCACCACGCCGGTCGAGATCGAACCCAACAACACGGCCGACGTGGCCGACGAGTTGGTCATCGATGGTTTCGTGAACGGAGAGCTTCCGGCCACCAACGATGCCGACTTCTATCGGCTGCGCATTCCGACGGCCGGGACCTACGTCATTGCCGCGACGGGGCAGGTCGGCGCGTGCGGCTACGCGCTGGAGGCCGACCCCGTCATCACGGTGATCTCGCCGACCGGCACGCAGCTGGGCGAGAACGATGACCTCGATTTCGCCAACGGCGATTTGTGTTCCGGAATCGTGCTGCAGCTTTCACCGGGTGATCACTTCGTGCGGGTCGGCGGATTCAAGACGGGGCGGTACGTGGTGATTGCGCGGCGACAGTAGCGCGGAACGCCGGCCCGTCGGATGATGCCGACGGGCCGACGCCGCGCGTTGTCCAGCGCGCGATGTGGTGATCAACCAGCGGCATGGCGCGTATGCGGCGCGTCGTTGGTACTCTCTGCGCCGCGCCGTAATATTGGGAATGACACAGCGTTCAAACGTGGTGATCTGTGGCGCCGGGATTGCCGGCATTGCGACGGCGCACGCCCTGGCGGTCGGGCGCGGGATGCGCGATGTCGTCCTGGTCGACGAGCGACCACCGCTCACGTTGACGAGCGACAAATCGACGGAAGCGTACCGGAACTGGTGGCCGGGGCCGGACGACGCGATGGTGCGGTTCATGAATCGCAGCATCGACCTGTTGGAGGCGTGGGCCGACGCGAGTGGTGACCGATTCCTGCTCAACCGCCGCGGTTACGTGTACGCGACGACGCAGGCCGAGACCGCCATGCGGTTCGAGGCGGATGCGCAGCGGGCGTCGGCGCAGGGCGCTGGTGAGGTACGCGTCTATCGCTCGCATACATCCACGGCCTCATACCAGCCGAGTGCGCACACCGGCTTTCACGACCACCCTTCGGGTGCGGATCTCTTTCTCGACCGGGACGCGATTCGGGCGCATTTCCCGTGGTTGGCGGAGGACATCGTCGCGGTGTTGCATGCCCGGCGCTGCGGCTGGATGAGCGGACAGCAGCTGGGCATGTATCTCCTGGACGAAGCGCGTGCGGCGGGTGTCTGCGTGATCGAAGGGCGGGTGTCGGCGGTGGACGCTGCTGGCGGTCGCGTGCACGCCGTTCGCGTTGAGCGGGCAGCAGGCGGGATCGAGACGTATAGCACGTCGGTGTTCGTTAATGCGGCCGGGCCGTACGCGCGCGACGTCGGTCGCTTGTGTGGACTCGATCTGCCGCTTTTTTCGGAGCTGCATTACAAGGCAGCGTTCGAAGACACGCGTGGTGTCGTGGATCGCAACGCGGGGCTGGTGATCCTCGATGATGTGCAATCGCTCGCCTGGAGCGATGAAGAACGGGAGGCCCTTGCCGAGGACGACGCCACGCGGTGGTTGACCGAAAGCTTGCCTGCGGGCATTCACTTGCGACCCGACGGATATCGGGCCAGCCAGACCGTATTGATGTTGTGGGACTATCACGGCGCACATCGGTACGATGACCCGCAGTTTCCGCTGCCAGAGGACGTGCTGTATCCCGAGGTGGTGTTGCGCGGCATGGTGCGATTGGCTCCGCGGCTCGCGCAGTATCTGGAGCGGCTGCCGCACATGTATGTGGATGGCGGCTACTACACCAAGACCGCAGAGAACCGGCCGCTGATTGGTGCGACCCCCGTGCAGGGTGCATATCTCTGCGCCGGATTCTCCGGCTATGGATTGATGGCGGCGCCAGCGGCGGCGGAGCTGTTGGCGGCGCAGATCGCGGGTGACCGGGCGCCGACGTATGCCGATGCGTTTGCGCTGTCGCGCTACGATGATCTGCGATATCGCCAACGTGTCGCGACGTGGGGCGCGTCGGGTCAGCTCTGACCGCGTCATGCAAGTGCCGTGGCGGTGTGCGGTGGGCCGTGCTCGCGCAGCGACAACCTCAGTGAATTGCGCCTCGTCTGTCCGATTGAACCGAACTATCTCTTCACTGAGCAACCTGCCTCGAATTTGTTCTGAAACACTGGCGGGTCTCTTCTCACGCTGGTAGTGTAACGCCACTGTGACAATCCTCTCTGAGGACTGTTCGTACCAGGAAGTTACACTACGCGGAGGCAGTGAATGCTGCTGCAACACAGAGGGGTGACGTGGCGACTCGCGGTCGGTCTCGCGCTCAGCCTGGCGACCGGCCAGTTGCTTGAAGCGCAGGGGACGATTCGCGGACGCGTCACCGATGCCGGCACGAAGCGCCCGCTGGCGGATGCCCAGGTGGTCGTGACCGGCACCACCACCGGCGCGGTGACCAACGCCAACGGCGATTACGTCATCGTGAATGTTCCGGCTGGCGCACGCGAGCTGCTGGCCCGCCGGTTGGGATATGCGCGGCAGACGCGCGCCGTGACGGTTTCCGCGGGCACCGAGGTCCGCGCCGATTTCGACATGGCCGTCTCGGCGTCTCAGCTCGAGCAGGTGGTCGTGACCGGTACCGGTGGTGCGGTGGAGAAGAAGACGCTTGGCAACTCCATCACGACGCTGGATGTTGCGGCCCTCACGGCGCGAAACACCGTGCTCAACGTGACTGAAGTTCTGCAGGGCAAGACGCCGGGCGTCTCGATTCTTCCGGGTTCGGGAGCACCAGGAACGGCCGGTGAGATTCGCATTCGCGGGGCGAGTTCGCTGAGTGGCTATGCGCCGGTCGTGTTCATCGACGGGATTCGCATGAACATCGGCGACCTCGGGCAGTTCGCGCCGACCGGAGCCGGCACCACGGGCCTCGCGCAGTCGGCGCAGACGACGTCGCTGCTGAACAGCCTGAATCCGAATGACATCGAATCCATCGAAGTCATCAAGGGTCCGGCCGCGGCGACGCTCTACGGTGCGGATGCCGCGAACGGCGTGATCCAGATCATCACGAAGAAGGGCACGCGTGGCCAGCAGCGTTTGCAGTGGAGCGTACGTACCGAGACGGGGCAGAGCAGTTACGAGCTGCTGCCGGAGGACAACTACACCACGTGTGATGCCGCCAAGCAGGCGGCCACCGTATCGACGACCAATTTGTCACCGCTGTGGCCGGGCTGTCAGGGGCTTCCCGTGAACACGGTCATCCGCGGGAATCCGATCGCGTCCGATTCACGCGCGGTTCGCGCGGGCGACGTGGCGCGTACCTCGATGAGCCTTCGGGGCGGCGGTGATCGGTACTCGTTCTATCTCGCCGGCGATCGCACCACCGAACAGGGCGTGTTCTACAACAGTGACAACGCCAATACCGCCATCCGTTCGAACTTCGGCTTCACGCCGAATGAACGTTCCGACGTCTCGATCAATGTGAACTATCAGGATGGTCGGCTTCGGCTGCCGATCCAGGACGAATCGGCGAACGGCCTGCTTCTGAGTTCCCGGCGCGGACTGCCGGGGCGCGTGTCGTTCTTTCCGTCCGCGGCAGACAGCGGGTGGCGAACCATCGCGCCCCTGCGCGCAAACGCGTACAGGAACTTCACCGATTTCCAGCGCTACACGTTGGGGACCACGGTGAACTACTCACCACTCAGCTGGTTCCGGAACCGGCTCTCGGTCGGATTCGATCGCACGATCAGCCAGGCCCAGCTGTTGTTCCTGCCCGGAGACATCGATGCGTCGCAGGACGCGGATGCTGCGACTGGTGCCAACGTGCGTCGCACCCCCACACGGGACCTGCTCACGCTCGACTATGCCGGTACGGTTGCGGCGAATCGCGGCAACTTCGCACTGACGACGACGTTCGGCTCGCAGGTCGTGAGTGACAAGACAACCTCGCTGAGCGCCACGGGTATCGGCATCGGTGCGCCAGACGTCACGCTGGTGAACCTGCTGCAACGCTCCACCGGCGCGGAAGCATTTACCGAGAACAACTCGGTCGGATTTTATGTGCAGCAGCAGGTGGGCTGGAACGACCGGCTCTTCCTCACGGGTGCAGTTCGTGCCGATGATCACTCGTCGTTCGGCACGAACTTCGACTTGATCGTGTTTCCGAAGTTCTCGCTGTCGTACGTGCTCTCGGAAGAGCCGGCGGCCATGGGGCTGCTCGACGCGCTGAAGATTTCCACGATGAAGTTCCGCACCGCGTGGGGGCAGGCGGGCAGGGCGCCCACGGCCTATTCCGCCGTCCAGACGTACACGGTGGACCGCGTGACGCTGGGCACGACCACCGGATCGGCCGTGCGTACGCTGGCGTACGGCAACCCGAATCTGAAGCCGGAACGGGGCGAAGAGTTGGAGCTCGGTGCCGATATCGGCCTGTTCAACGAGCGAATGGGCATTGACTTCACCTACTACAACAAGCGCACCAGCGACATGCTGCAGGCGAACTCGGTGGCGCCATCGACCGGGTTCATCAGCACGCAGACGACCAATCTGGGTGAGGTCACGAACAAGGGCATCGAGCTGGCGCTGACGGCCACGCCGATTCAGCGCAACCGCGTCACGTGGGACACCCGACTCAACATCGCCACCAACGCCAACAAGCTGATCAGCTTCGGGATTCCGGGAAAGACGGTCGAAACCCCCGGTGGACAGGCCTACGGATCGGTGCAGCAGCATCGTCCAGGCTACCCTCTTGGCGGTTACTGGGTCACGCCACCGCTGCGCGCCGCCGACGGGTCCGCGCTGCTCACTCCGGCGGGTGCGGCGCAGTTCCCCGTTGGAGACACGGCGCGCCGATACATCGGTCCCAGCACCCCGCTTCGTGAGATCGGTTTCAGCAACACGCTGACGTTGTTCCGGTATGTGCGCCTGTACGCCCTGCTCGACTTCAAGGGTGGCCATTACAACTTCAACTTGCAGGAACGCAATCGCTGTCAGTCACAGGACAACTGCTCGCGGACCAACAACAAGGACGCGCGCTTCCCCGTGACGGCCGCGGACACGATCCTGAACAAGGAGCTGGCGGTGTACCGCAACGCCGGTATCTCGCCGGAGTGGATCCAGAAGGCCGACTTCCTGAAGCTGCGCGAGGTCTCGGTGTCGTTCGATGCCCCGTCGCGTTGGGCGAATGCGGTTCGCGCCCAGACGGCCACGCTGACCTTCTCCGGGCGCAACCTCGCGATCTGGTCCGACTATGAGGGGGTCGATCCCGAAGTGAACTCGTACGGTGGCCGCAACTTCGTGCGCGTCGACGCGTATGCCCTGCCGATGATGCGTCGCTTGACGGCGGCGATCAACCTCACGTACTGATGAGCGACGAAACCATGACGACCATCACCACGTCCCGTCGCCGTCGCGCCGTCCTCGCGGGCCTCGTGCTGACCGTGGCTGCGGCCACTGCGTGCACCAATTTTCTCGAGGCCGAGAATCCCGGCGCCGTCGAAGAACCGGATGTCACCAACCCGTCGTACATCGCGCTGATCGCGAACGGTCCCGTGTATGCGTTTCAGCTGGCGCATACGGACATGACCTACTGGAACGCCCAGTTTACCGACGAGATCTTCAATCGCGCGGTGTTCGTGGAAGAGGGACAGATCGACCGGCGCGACCTGTTCAGCGACATGACGTACATCAACGCGTTCATCTACGCACCGATGCAGCGCTCCCGCTTTCTCGGCGAAGACGGGGCGCGTCGCATGAAGCTGTTGTTGGGCGACACGGCCACGCGCGACCTGCGCGTGGCTCGCAGTCTGGCCTACGCCGGCTACTCGTACGTGGAACTCGGCGAGACGATGTGTACGACGCCAATCGACCTGGGGGTGCCGAAGACCACGCCCGAGATGATGACCGACGCGATCGTGCGCTTCCAGGAGGCAATCGATATCGCGAACGCCGCCCGTACGTTTCTTCTGGCGCAAACGCCCGTCAACACCAACGCGGTGCTTGCGGTCGATTCCGTGTTGAACTTTGCTCGCGTTGGCGCGGCCCGCGCAGCCTTGAACAAGAACGACAAGACGGCGGCGACCACCTTCGCCAGTGCGGTCCCGGCCGCGTTCGACTTCCGCGCGTATTACACGGACAACACCACGGGCCAGCGTAATCGCACCTTCGAGCGGCTGACGCTGGGCAGCAACGGCTACATGCTGAACACGCCGTTCGATGCGATGGCCGG
The DNA here is from genome assembly GCA_964565915.1 of uncultured Gemmatimonas sp. Lineage (GTDB taxonomy): Bacteria > Gemmatimonadota > Gemmatimonadetes > Gemmatimonadales > Gemmatimonadaceae > Gemmatimonas. The sequence goes on along the minus strand of CAZMGX010000056.1, from coordinate 3,911 downwards.
CGATCCGCGAGTCCCGCGCCTTCCCGCCGGAACCACGCGGGCGACGACGCCACTGTCCCCGCCGTCCTACAGCTCGTTCACAAACACGGTAGCCGGCGGGGTGTTTGTGCCGATCATGTCCATGCGCATCGCCTCCGGTCTCGAGGCGCGCTACATCGTTGCGGAAGCGCAGGGACCGACGGCGGCCACGCTCACCTTCGTGAATGAGCGTCGTGCGGCGGGACTGCAAGCACCCGTCAACCTGACGGGGGATGCCCTGATGGCCGAACTGCGAGATCAGCGCAGCCGGGACTTCTACCTGGACAACCATCGTCTGGGTGACCTGCGGCGCTACAAACAGTACTACGGGGTTGACCTGTTCCCCAAGGGTCCGTATCCGGGCTCGACGTCGGGGCAGGTGTACAACGAAGCCATCACCTGCTGGCCGCTGCCGACCAACGAGATCAACGGGAACCCCAACGTCCCGAAGTAGCGAACCGAACACTGCTGATTCACGGGGCGCGGCGGCGGGTCTGAGAGGATCCGCCGCCGTCTGCCTTGGCGGGTATCTCCGCCGCTCGACCGGCGGCCCGGTGCGTGTCCCTACGCGATATCCGGGTGCCCCTCCGGCATGAAGAGTGGACGAGCCAGTCCGCCGGTGTCGTCATAGAACCGTACGGCTCCCGGTGCGAACGTCTTGGCCAGCAGGATGATCTGTCCGGTATGTCCGGCGAAGTGCTCGACGACATGGTACAGTGCGCTGAACACGGACGTTTCGCGTCCCTGGATCACCCGCGACTCACCGAGCGACGCGGGCGCGAGCCTGTCGAGTACCTGACGCACCTCCTCCATCGTGTGCGCGAACTCCGCCAGCAACGCGTCGGCCTCCTCGCTTCGGCGGGCGGCAAACTCGGCGTCGCGCTGCCGAACGTCCGGTGCGCCGCCGATGCCGCTGACCACCCACTGACGCACGTTGCCCGCCAGGTGCAGTACAAGATTGCCCGCACTGTTCGCCTGCTCGTTGGGGCGCCACCAGAGCCGGTCGGCAGGCATCACACGCAGAGCCGCGTTGATCTTGAGCGGATACTCGGTGCACAGATAATGGCGCGAGCGCTCGAGGAATCGGGAGGCGAAGTCGAAAGACATGCGGGAAAGATGTGGCGTCGCGAGACGGTTCGGCCACCTTACCGGTCTCCGGCCGGCGTGTAGGTTGAGGCGATGTCAACGCCTCTGGCATCCACCGCTGACGACTCCGGCCTCTTCGGCTGGTGGCGCGTCGCTGCGCCGCAACCACGGCGCGCCCTGATTGCCGCGTCGCTGGGTTGGGCATTGGATGCCTTCGACGTCATGCTCTTTTCGTTGACCCTCTCGGCGGTGATCGCCGAGTTGGGATTGACGAAGACGCAGGCCGGCGCTCTGGGCTCGATCACGCTGTTGGGTGCCGCGGTCGGGGGATTGATCTTTGGTCACGTGGCCGATCGTTATGGCCGCACACGCGCCATGATGGCCAGCGTGTTGTTGTACTCGGTGTTTACGGCTGCCTGCGGTTTGTCGCAGACGTTCTGGCAGTTCGCCGTGTTCCGGGCGCTCCTCGGCCTCGGCATGGGCGGTGAGTGGGCCAGTGGAGCCGCCCTCGTCTCGGAATCGTGGCCGGCGAAGCATCGCGGGCGCGCGCTGGGCTTCATGCAGAGTTCCTGGGCGATCGGATTTGCGGCGGCCGCGGTGGTCGTCGGGATCGTGCTGCCGCGCTACGGATGGCGCGCCGTGTTCTTCGTGGGCATCCTGCCGGCATTCTTCACGCTCTGGCTTCGGCGCAGTGTCGAGGAGCCGCCGTCGTGGCTGGCGCTGGACCGCGTGCGCCGCGAGCGCGGGGCGGCCGCGCGACGGGCCATGGGCAGCATCTTTGACATCTTCCGCGGACGAATGCTGGGGCTGACGGCCGTCGTCACGCTGATGAACGCGTGCGCGCTGTTCGGGTGGTGGGGATTGAACGGCTGGGTGCCGGCGTATCTGTCATTGCCGGTGGCGCAGGGCGGCATCGGCCTGAGCACCGAGACCATGTCGTCGCTGGTGGTGTTCATACAGCTCGGCATGTGGCTGGGCTACGTCAGCTTCGGCTACATCACCGATGTCATCAGTCGCAAGAAGGTGTACGTGTTCTACCTGGTCATGGCGAGCCTGCTGCTGCCGCTGTACGGTTCGATGAAGAATCCGACGATTCTGTTGTTGCTGGGCCAGTTTGTGGCATTCTTCGGGACCGGGTTCTTCAGCGGGTTCGGCGCGGTCACGGCCGAGATATACCCCACGGCCATCCGCGCGTCGGCGCAGGGCTTTACCTACAACATCGGTCGCATCGCGAGTGCGGCGGCGCCGTTCACGGTGGGCAAGCTGGCCACGAGTATGGGCTTTCAGGTGGCGTTCGCCGTCGCGGGTGCCGCGTACTTGTTGAGTGCCCTCGCGTGGACCGGCATTCCCGAAACGAGAGGGCGGGAGCTCGAATGATCTTCAGGAGTCGACAGGAGTTCCGCGAGCAGCGTTCGAAATCCGTCACCTTCTTCGGCATGTCGGGCGTCGGCAAAACGACACTGGCGAGTTTGCTCCAGAAGGACGACTGGTTCCACTACTCGGTGGACTACCGTATCGGCACGCGCTACATGGACGAGCACATCGTCGACAACTTCAAGCGCGAAGCGATGAAGGTGCCGTTCCTCCGGCAGCTGCTGCGCTCCGACTCCATCTACATCCGATCGAACCTGTCGTTCGAGAACCTGAGCCCGCTCTCGACCTATCTGGGCAAGCCCGGTGACCCGTCGAAGGGCGGCATTCCTTTCGACGAATACCGGCGTCGACAGGAACAGCATCGCGTGGCCGAGACGAGCGCGTTGCTGGATGTCCCGGAGTTCATCGAGCGCGCCAAGGACATCTACGGCTATCACCACTTCGTGTGCGACTCCGGCGGCAGCCTGTGCGAGGTGGTGCGCGCCGATGACCCAGACGATCCGGTCCTCACATGCCTCGCGGCCAGCACCATGCTGGTCTACATCGAAGGGACGGACGCTCACACGCGTGAGCTCGTGGAGCGATTCCGGCGCCACCCCAAGCCGATGTACTACCAGCCCGCGTTTCTGGAAACGGCGTGGGCGGAGTACAAGCAGATCGAGCGGATCGACGACGATGACGCCGTCGATCCGGACGGCTTCGCGGTCTGGGGTTTTGAGCAGTTGATCCGCCATCGCATTCCGCTCTATGAGGCGATCGCGCGGCGGCACGGCTATACGATTCACATGGACGACGTGCCGGGCATTCAGACCGAATCGGATCTTCTAAGCCTGCTGGAGCGAACGATCGACGCCCCCTGAGAGGCCACCCCTGGCGGGTCGCCCCTGGGGCCGATCGGCTGCGACGTCCGGGCAGCGCGGCGACGCACGCTGCCCGGCCGCCGAACCGCTACGCCATCTTGGCCTGCAACCGCCGATCAATGGCGTCCAGGAACGCCTCGGTGTGCAGGTACGGCGCATCCTTGCTGATGAGGATCGCGAGGTCCTTCGTCATCTCACCGGCTTCGACGGCTTCGATGCACACCGCCTCGAGGGCCTCGGAGAATGCCACAACCGCCGGCGTGCCGTCCAGCTTGCCACGATGCGCCAACCCACGCGTCCACGCAAAGATCGACGCAATCGGATTGGTCGAAGTCTTGTTGCCCTTTTGGTGTTCGCGATAGTGACGCGTGACGGTACCATGCGCGGCTTCCGCCTCCATGGTCTTGCCGTCGGGCGTCATCAGCACGCTGGTCATCAAGCCGAGTGAGCCGAAGCCCTGCGCCACGATATCCGACTGCACGTCGCCATCGTAGTTCTTGCAGGCCCACACGTAGCCGCCTTCCCACTTGAGGGCCGAGGCGACCATGTCGTCGATGAGGCGGTGCTCGTAAG
>CAZMGX010000055.1:0-18995 GCA_964565915.1 uncultured Gemmatimonas sp. | reverse complement strand
CCGGTTTTGTCGAGCGCCAGCGACCGGATCGATCCCAGCGACTCCAGGTACGCGCCACCCTTGATCAACACCCCGTTGCGCGCGGCCTGCGCGATGCCCGAGAGCACGGCCGCCGGCGTGCCCAACGCCAGTGCACACGGCGATGCCGCCACGAGCACGGCCATCGCCCGCGCGAACGCTTCGGACCATTCCAACAGGCCGAACAGCGGCGGGACCACGATCAACAACGCATCGCCGATCAGCACGATGGGCACGAACACACGAGCGAACTTCTCGGTGAACTGCTGCGTCGGCGCCTTCTGCGTTTGCGCTTCCGACACCAGCTTGATGACACGGTCGAGCGTGCGGTCGCCGATCGCCGCGGTCACATCAATGACGAGCGCTCCTTCCCCGTTCACGGTGCCCGCAAACACCGGATCACCCGGCGCCTTGTCTACCGGAACACTCTCGCCGGTAATGGGCGCCTGGTTCACACCCGAGCGACCTTCGCGCACGCTGCCGTCCACGGGAATCCGCTCGGCCGGTTTCACCACCACCTGATCGCCCGGCTTGACCTCGGCGATGGGCAGCGTGACCTCACTCTGCACGCCGTTCTCCTGTCGCAGTACGGTCGCGCGTGACGGGGCCAGCGTACCGAGCGCCTTGATGGCGTTGCGCGCCCGACCCAGCGCGTAGTACTCGAGCGCGTGACCCAGCGAGAACAGGAACAGCAGCAGCGCACCTTCGGCCCACTCACCCAGCGCGGCCGCTCCGGCCGCGGCCACCACCATCAACAAGTCAATGTTGAAGTGGAACTTGCCGCGCCGGAGATTGCCCAGAAAATGTCCCACGTTGTCGCGCGCGCCGAACACGTACGAGGCAACGAACAGCGACAGCGAAACACTCGGGACGTTCGACGACGAGCGTTCCAGCAACCAGCCACTGAGCAGGAATACGCCAGACGCGAGGCTCCAGGCCAGCTCGCGATTCCTGGCATACCATCCACGAGTGGCCTCGTCGCTGCGCGCGTGGTCGTCGGCGTCTTCCGCGTGCCCGTCCTCGCCGTGCTTCGGTACGCGCTTCGCAGTGGGACCGGGCGGACTCGTCACGGCCGAGGCGGTCAGTGCACGGTTCGGGACCGGCGCGGCGTACGCGGCGCGCAGCTGCTCGGCAATCGCCGCCTCGGTGGTCTGTCGGCGATCGTACTCAACGCGAACCACCTGACTCACCAGGCTCACCGCCACGTGCGAAACACCGGGCACCTCCGCCACCGTCGCTTGAATGCGCTCGGCGTCATCTTCGCTGGTGATCGCGTGAATCGGAATCAATGCGTGCGCAAACTGATCAGAGACCTCTGCGCCGGCAGCGCGGGCGAGGGCCACCACCGCTTGCAGCGTGACACGTTCAGGGTCGTAGTGCAGACAGAGCACGGGTGTGCCAACCGCTCGTGGCGCTTCACCATGCGCCACAGTCGGCGCGAAGGCACCAGACGGCTGAAGTTCAGCATCCGCCTCCAGCGCGTCGGTGCCGGGCAACACCACATGCACCCGTTCGACCCCGTCGCGTGCCTCGAGCAGCTCCGTCAACCGGCGCACGCACTGGTCACGGAGGTCCGGGATGTCTGGCAGCAGCAGGGGTAGATCAATCCGGGTCATGTGGGGCATACGTTTCTCCGATTGTTGCAACGCCGTGATTGGTGGTCCGTAGCGAGCCGCTCAACATCCTTTGGCGCGCGGCGGCAATTGCGCGCAGCGTTCAGCAGGCGTGGGCTCAGGCGGCGTCGGGTCTGTGCCGCCCGTGACGTGGAAACGACTCAACGCGTGGCGAGCTTCCCGTCGCACGAGTGAATCGGCGTCCGCACTCGCCGCGCGCAGCGCCGCGTCGAGGGTCTGAAGGGCCGTGGTGTCGCGTATGTCCAGTGTGCCGAGTGCACGCACGGCCGCGAGCCGAACGGTCGACGCGCGGTCGGTGAGCAGCATCAGGAGCGGTGCCATCACCTGCTCACCGACGCGCGCGTCGCTGAGCATCGGAGCAAGCACGCGCGCTGACAGCGCCCGAACGGTCGGCGAGGAATCGAGGCTGGCCGACAACATCGTCGCCATGGCGCGCGGCGTCATGTTCAATGCGAGCCCTCCGAGCGCGGCGGCGCGCGTTGGCTCGATCGGGTCACGCGCCAGGACGAGCAGGGCCGCCTCCACGTCCGGCAGCGCGCCGAGCGCCGGCGTCGCCGTCAGCGCGTCGGTCAGCACTTTGGCTACGGCGATCCGTACAGAAATCCCCGGATCTTTGTGCAGGCTCGTGACCGCACGCAACATCTCGCCTCGCGCGGTGCCATCCTGCGTATTCTCTGCGATTGTGCCGATGGCGTACACCGCGTGGACGCGCACCATCTCGTGTGTGGAGTCCGCCAGCATCGCGGCCAGTGGCGCGGTGGCAACCTGCACGCGTATTCCCGGTTGTGCCAGCGCGACGGCCGCAGCGACACGTACGGCATCCACAGTGTCGGCCAGCGCTCCAATCAGCGCCGCCGCCGGTGCCTTGAGACGCGGATTCACTGAGAGTACGGCGCCGAGCGCCCTTGCCGCCTCCTCCCGTGCTGTAGCGGAGGAATCCCGAAGGCGTGCGGTCCAATCGGCGGTGGTGCGACCACCGTGCCCGGGATCTGCCTGACATGCCTGCAGCAGCAAACCAGCGAGTCCCCAGGCGCGCGAGCGACGAGCGTAGCGGCGCCAGCCGCTCCGAACGCCGACCGGCGTCGCGATCGACATGACGGACGCGATCACGGGGGCCCCGCTTTCTTGACGCCCGCCGTGGAGAGCCGCACACGCAGCGTATCCGGTGTGACCATGGCTGGGTCATAGCGCACTTCAACCACAGCGCGCGTGGTTGACACGTCGATCGACAGAATGCCCGGCATGTCCGCCAGCGACTCGCGGATCGCCGCATCGGCGCCTTTGCCCGAGAGCCCGCGCAAGGGAAAGTGCAAACGCGGAAACCGCTCGTTGGGGTCATGGGCATGCATGCGAATTCACCGCACCAAGGTGATGTCGGTTGCGGCGTCGCCTGCCGATTTTCGCTCGAACAGCAGGTACAGCAGCGGCAGCACGAGGAGCGTCAACAGCGTACTCGTCACGAGTCCACCGATCACCACGGTCGCGAGCGGCTGCTGGACCTCGGCGCCGGCACCGGTCGAGATGGCCATCGGCACGAAGCCCAGACTCGCGACGAGCGCCGTCATGAGGACAGGCCGCAGGCGCGTCACGCCACCTTCCCGGATTGCGCGTTCCAAGGGCTGTCCCAATTGTCGCAGTTCGTTGATGTACGACACCATGACCACGCCGTTCAACACCGCGACCCCGAACAGCGCGATGAACCCGACACCCGCCGAGATGCTGAAGGGCATTCCACGCAGCAGCAGCGCAATCACGCCGCCGACCGTCGCCAGCGGAATGCCGGTGAAGACCAGCGCGGCCTGCCGCAGCGAGTTGAACGTGGCGAACAACAGCAGGAAGATCAGCAACAGCGACAGCGGCACGACGAGCGTCAACCGCTTCGACGCACGCTCGAGATTCTCGAACTGCCCGCCGAACGCCGGTCGGTAGCCGACCGGCAGCGTGATCGACCCGTCCTCGAACAGGGTGCGAACTTCCGAGACGAATCCGCCGATATCGCGGCCGCGCACATTGCCCTCGACGATCACCAAGCGCGAGCCGTTCTCGTGACTGAGTTCAGCCGGGCCGTCCACCTCGGCCACACTCGCGAGCGTGCCAAGAGGCACGCGCTGACCATCGGGTGCACTGACCAGGATGGCCGCAATGGACTCCGGATCGCGCCGAACACTCTCCGGAAACCGCACCGTCAAGGCGAATCGGCGTTGTCCCTCCAGCACACGCGACACCTGAGCGCCGCCGATCGCCTCCACCACCTGCATCACATCCGACGCGTTGATGCCGTAGCGCGCCAACTGCGCGGGCAACACCGTCACCTCGAGCTGCGGCAAGCCCTCCAGCTGTTGCGCCTTGAATCCCGTGGCGCCGTCAATCTTCGACACCAATCCCACCACCTGGTTCGCCGCTTCGCTCAGCTTCGTCAGGTCGTCGCCGTAGATCTTGATGGCCAAGTCGCTGCGCACCCCGGCAATCAGCTCGTTGACGCGCAGTTCGATCGGTTGGCTGAAACTGTATACCAATCCGGGGATCTTGTTGAGCGACGTCGACATCGCCGCCTCGAGGTCGGCCTTGGAGGAGGCGCGCTTCCACCCGTCCTGCGGCTTCAGCAGCACAAAGATGTCGCTGATATTGACACCCATCGGATCGGTCGCGATCTCCGGACGACCCGTCTTCGCCACCACGTCCGAAATCTCGTCAGGAAACTCGGCCAGCAGTACCGACTCCAACTGCGTGGTCTGCCGCACTGATTCCTCAAGCGAAATACTGGGCAACCGCAGCACTTGCAGCGCAAACGACCCTTCGTCGAGGCGTGGGATGAACTCCGAGCCCAGGAACGGGACGGCGGACACGGCGGCGGCAACCGCGAGGCCCGACCCGATCAGCACCTTGCGTGTGTTCGCAAGGGTCCACTCGAGCGCCGGCACGTAGCGTTCCTTCGCCTTGCGCACCAGCCACACGTCCCTCTCCTCGATCTTGCCGCGCAAGAACAGCGAGATCAGCACCGGCGTCAGCAGGAAGGTCAAAAGCAGCGAGCCCACCAGCGCGAACACCACCGTGAGTGCCATCGGCTTGAACATCTTGCCCTCGACCCCTTCCAGCGTGAGGATGGGCAGATAGACAACGATGATGATGCCAACGCCGAAGAGAATCGGACGGCCTACCTCGGCGCAGGCATCGAGCACCGTCTTGAGAAAGCCCTCATCCGGCTTGCGATGACCAAGACGGCGCATGCTGTTCTCCACCATCACCACCGATCCGTCTACCACAAGCCCGAAATCGATCGCGCCAAGGCTCATCAGGCTGCCGGCAATGCCCGCCTTCACCATGAGACTCACGGCGAACAGCATCGACAGGGGGATCGCCAATGCAACGATCAGCGCGGCGCGGAAATTTCCGAGCAGCACGAACAACACGACGACCACCAGCACGGCGCCTTCCACCAAGTTTTTCTCCACCGTAGCGATGGTGCGTTCGACCAGCTCGGTTCGATCGTAAAAGGCGCGCATCGTCACGCCCGTGGGCAGACTTCGCGCGGCCGTCGCAAAACGTTCCTTGACAGCATCCACCACGGTGCGTGCGTTCGAACCCATACGCATCATCACAATGCCGGTGACCACCTCGCCGCGCCCATCTTTCGTGACCGCGCCCTGCCGCAACGTGGAGCCGATCACGACGTCTGCGATATCCGCGACACGCACCGGCGTGCCGTCACGACTCGTGATGACGATGTTGCGGATCTGGTCCAGATCCTGCACCTGCCCCACGCCGCGGATCACCAACTGCTCGGCGCCCTGCGTGATGTAGCCGCCGCCCGCGTTCTGATTGTTGGACGCGATCGCGTCGAACACCTGCGGCAGCGTCAGGTTGTACTGGATCAACGCATCGGGGCGCACCAGCACCTGATACTGCTTCTCGAATCCACCAAAGGCATTCACCTCGGCCACGCCGGGCACACCACGCAGTTGCGGCGCGACGACCCAGTCCTGCAAAGTGCGCAGCTCGGTGGGATCGAGTCCGGTGGTGTCCGCAGCATCGATCGTGTACTGGAACACCTCGCCGAGGCCTGTGGAGATGGGTCCCATCTCTGGCGTGCCGAGTCCCTCCGGAATCTCCTCGCGCGCCTGTTGCAACCGCTCCTGCACTTGCTGTCGCGCAAAGTACAAGTCGGTTCCTTCACGAAAGACCACCGTCACCTGCGACAGGCCGAACTTGGAGATGGAGCGCATGTCCTCCAGCTCCGGCAGGCCGAACATGGCCAGCTCCAGGGGCAATGTGATCTGCCGCTCCACTTCGAGTGGCGACAGCGCGCTGGCGTTGGTGTTGACCTGCACCTGCACGTTGGTCACGTCGGGAACGGCGTCGATCGGCAACCGTATGGCAGACCAGACGCCGACGCCAATCAGTAACGCCGTCGCCGCCAGTACCAGCAGGCGTTGCTGCAGGACGAATGCAATAAGAGGTCGCATCGGATCAGTGCCCGCCTTCGCCGATCTCGCTCTTCGCGAGTTCCGAGCGCAATGCGAACGCTCCGGCGACCACCACTCTGGAGCCCGCCGCAAGGCCGGAGAGAATCGTCACGCGGTTGTTGCCGACCGGTTCACCCACCTGCACCGCGACCGTGCGAAACTCGCCGGGCTTGCCTCCGGGCACAAACACGACCGATTTGCCGTCGACCTCCTGCACCGCATCTTTCGATACCACGACAACCGGCGCGCCGCCCTCACCCACCTGAATGCTGGCGCTGGCAAACATGCCTGGCTTGAGCGCGCGGTCCCCATTCGGGATCTCGACACGCGCCGGCACGGTGCGGTTTGCCGGATCAAGCACCGCGCCGAGGTACACGATGCGACCCGGAAACGTGCGTCCATCATAGGCGGTCACCGTCACACCGACCGACTGTCCGACGCGCACGCGGGCGAGGTCGCGTTCAAATACGTTAAGCTCGATCCACACACGCGAGAGATCGGCAACCGTGAACAGCGTATCGGTGGGATTCGCCATCTCGCCGATGCTCGCGTCGCGTGCCACCACGATACCAGCAAATGGCGCGGTGAGCCCGAATTGACCACCGCTGCCGTGACCGGCGCCCAGCGCTTCGAGTTGCGCCTCCGCACTGCGCAGCGAGGCTTCCGCGCGCCGCAAATCGGCCTCGGCATCGAGCAGTTCCTTGCGACTGGAAATACCCCGCGCCGCGAGACGTTGCTCGCGCGCAAAATTCTCGCGCGCAATCGCGCGCAGCTCCTCCGCCTCGCGTTCTTCGGCGCGGATCTGGCCGACCAGCGGACTCTCCAGGAGCGCGAGGGTCTGTCCCGAACTGACCTGCGCTCCGAGCGGCACGCGCAAGGACACGACTCGCCCTTCGGTGCGTGCGCCGATGTGACTCACGCGATTGGCGTCGTACGTGATGGTACCGGTCACGGCGAGTCCCCGGGTGGTGATCGTACCCGCGGTGTCGATGCGGATGCCGGCAAGGCGGATCCCCGCCGTGTCCAGCACCACAACTTCAGACGCTCCGTGTTCGTCCTTCGAAGCGGCGGCAGTGCCTTCGTCTGCAGACGCCGCCGCGCCACCGGCGTCGTCGGGGGGCGCGGCGTCTTTGCCGCAACCCGCGAGCACGAGGCTCATCACGAATGGGAGAGCGGAGGAGGCGCGACGGAGGGCGCGCACGAGCGTAGCGGTCGGCTGGTGGGACGTGTCCCACCAGCGCGGTAGCAAAGAGGCGTTCATCGGGCTGGGCTGGCAGAAGGTGCGCCGTCATCTGTGGGCGGCGTGAGCGCGCCGGAGGCAGCGTCAAGGAGGGTCATGGCTTCCTGGCGCGCAAACCACGCTTGCCAGTATCCGAGTTCGGCGTCGAGCAGCTGATTGCGAAGCAGCAGCAACGTGGGGAGTGCGATCTTGCCAGCGCCGAAGGCGGCTTCGAGCAAGGCACTATTCGCGCGAGCGGGCTGGCGAACCGACCCCTCAAACACGGCGACCTCCGCGTTGGCCGCCGCCAGTGCGCGCACGGTCGTCTCGATGTCCGTGCGCACCTGCAGTCGCGCGGCGTCGCGCAGGAACAACGCCTGGCGTACTTCCGCACGACGCTGTGTCACCAGTCCCTGTGCGCGATTGAAGAATGGCAGACTCAGTCCGACGGACGGCCCCAGTCGCGTGCGTTGCTCGCCCTGATTCCGCTCGGCGAGGACACCCAGTCGAATGTTCGGCAGCACTTCTCGTCGTGACAGCGCTACCAGCGCTTCGGTCTGGCGTACGGCGGTGGCCGTGGCCGCGAGGTCTGGCCGACGCACCAGCGCCAACGCGGTCAGCGAATCGATGTTGAGTGTCGGCGCCGCATTCGGAATGGCACCCGGCGCCAGCGTCGGTGCGAGTGGCGCGATCGCGCGGGTGGAGTCCGGCACCGTGGTCATCACGGCCGCCGTATCTTCCAGGCGGAGCGCCACGCCCGGTCCGACCCCGATGATCCGCGCCAGGTCGAGGGTGGCGCCGGTGGCTTCGCGCTGCGCCGAAAGCACCCGCGCCTGCGCGCGACCGAACTCGATCTCGGCCAGATTGGCCTCGAGCAGACTGATCTCACCTTCACGGAGCTGCGTGCGCACCGCGCCCAGCAGACGTTCGGTGAGCTGCAGGACCTCGCGTGTGACCTGCAATCGCCGTTGAGCAGACAGGGCGCGATAGAAGGCAATGCTGGCGTCGGCAAGCGTTAGACGCGTCGCATTGGCCACTGTGGCGGTGGCGCGCATCACACCAAGCCGCGCGGCATCCATCCGCAGTCCTCGCTGGCCGACGACCTCGAGCTCTTGCATCAGCAGAAACTCGGTCGTGTTTCGGCTCCCGCCGATGCCCGGTCCGGGCGCCACCAGCGAGAAGTCCGGGTTGAACCGCAGCAGGCGCGCCTGCTGAAGGCCGCCGCGCGCGAGCGCCGTGTCTTGCCGCGCGGCAAGCAAGGTGGGATTCTGCGCAGCGGCGAGACGTCGCACCTCGCGGACCGAGAGCACCAGAGAATCCGACGAACCGCGCGACGCGGGTGCCTGTGCCCCGAGCGTCGTGGCCAGCAGGAGCGTGGTGCCACCGACGGCACAGCGATGAAGAAAGGGCAAGCGACTTGGCGGCAGTCGGTGCCGAAGGGCACCCGTGACCGACGCGAGGGCGCGGATCGGGGGCCATGAGAACACACGCACAGCGGAACACCTCGGGTAGATCGATCCTGGCGCGTGATCCATTGGCCATGAACGCCGACCGGGGCCGCCCTATCGGGCGGGACGGCAGCGACGCGTGACCAGCAGTAACGTCCACGTGCGTGCCTCAGGCACACACGTGGGGATTCACCGGATCGAAACGTGGAGCGCCACCGGGGAATCCGGGTGGCGACACAAACCACGGGCCGGCGCGTGTCCGCGACTCACAAGCAACGACGGGCTTGGTTGCGGCACGGCCGGACGGCCTACGCGATTGGCGGCCGCAGCTGAGGCTCGCGCCGGGCGTCAACCGGCGGCAGGGCGGTCCCGACGATCACGGCAACCGGGTCGGGCGCCGGTGTGTCAAGCTCGAATCCTGACGATGTCAGTCCGATGTGGGCGTGCCCGCCGTGGCAGACGTGTACCGGGTGGCCGTCATTGGCTGGCGCCTCGGTATCCGAATGGGTGTGCAGGTCGATCGCCGCCGGCGCGTCACTGGCTCCCGCATACCGGACCTGCTCGCTTGTCGTCGCGTCTCCGTCGTGCACATCCGCGATCAGTGCTTCGGCGGAGTACACGCCAAAGCACAGAGCGAGGAGGGCGGCAGCGATTCGGCGGAACATGTGGCGATCAGACGACCGGCGACGAGTTAGTGCAACGATGCGAGGCACCTGTTGGAACGTAGACGGGCTAGGACGATCGACGCAAGGAGCGGTGCCTATGGCAGTTCGGCATCGAGGATCTCGCGCGTGCCACCCGGCCCCGTGAGCTTCAGCATCACCGGCCCCGCCCCCGACGCCACTTCGATGTCGAACGCCAAGAAGCGACAACACAGTCGCTCGTGACGCACAAAGCGGACGACGTCGTCGAACGCATCAGCGGGAAAGGTGAAGCGGTAGCCGTCGGGGATATCTCTGCGAACGGCCGACGTGAATAATCGCGCGATCAGCGCAAAGTGTTCCGCGCGATCCGATTCCGGGATCGCACCGGGCGTACAGGCCATCGGTATCGGCAGGCCGCGCGCGTCCGCGTATCGGCGGTCGACGGTCGGAACGGCCAACCTCTGCGGGCTCTCGTTCGGCGACGTCATCGCGACTCAATACTGGACGTTGCAGCCGTACGGCTGAGTCTGCGACACCGCGACCGGTTTGCCGGCCATCGCCGCATCGAGCGCTGCGCGCACGTAGTTCGTCGCGCTGGCAATGTCTTCCACCTTGGACGACGGCTTACTGTCGATTGCGCCGGCGTAGCGCAATACGCCCGTCGGATCGATCACGGCGTATTGTGGCGTGGTGCGAGCGCCGTACAGGCGGCCCAGCGTCCCGGCCGTATCACGCACAACGGCGGTAGGCGTCGCCCCCTTCTCTGTCGTCAGTCGATCCGCCGTCGCTGCGGACGTGAACCCTTCCTTGCCCGGCGCCGACGAGACGATCGACAGCCACGCGACGCCGCGCTTCGTGTAGTCCCGCTGCATCGCCTGCGTGTTGCCCTGATAGTGCTTCTTGGTGTACGGACAGTCGTGATTGAACCACTCCAGCACCACCCATTGGCCCTTGTGCGCCGCCAGCGTATGTGTGGCCCCGCGCGTATCGACCACACTGAACGACGGCGCCGCCGACCCGACCTTGGGTGCCGGCACCTGCGTCGACACGCCACTTCCGAGGGCCAGCAGGTCTGGCATGCACGTATTGGCCGCAACAACGGCGGCGCCGCCGAGTGCGCAGGCGAGGAACGTCGTGGCGAAAGGAGACAGGGTCATGGCTGGTTTGATGGAAGTGAGGGGGTGGGTGCCGCAGCGATCGGCGCTAGCGACACCGCTGCCTTGATCGCGTCGATCACTCGGCCGGGGGTGAGCAACGTGGGGAGAAACTCGGGCGATCGCGACGGATCGGCCCCGTACATCACAACGAGCGGAACACTGTGACGGTTGAGCGACGCGAGCAGCGCGGTCACCGTGCTGTCGCGCGTGGTCCAATCCGCACGCACCAACAACACCTCATGTTCCCGAATGGCATCATGCACGGCGGCGACGCCGAAGGCGACCCGATCGTTCACTTTGCAGGTCAGACACCAATCGGCGGTGACATCCAGCAGCACCGGTCGACCCCACGTGCGCGCGCTATCCAATAAAGCCCTTGAATAGGGAGTCCACACCAGATCTGTCGTGTCCTTCGCGGCGGCGCCTGGCAGCGTCGGTGCGGTCTCCGCGCGCAGGGCCAAGGCGAGTGCGGCAACACCCGCGGTGCCCGCGATGACGCGCGCGCGCCAACGCCGCCCCGCCGACGCGTCTACGGTGCCGAATCGTCCGACATACCACGCCGCGAACGCAAGCAGCACCATCCCCACCAGCAGCTGCGCCGTCGCGTCGCTGCCGGCCTGGCGGTTGTGCACCCACACCAGCCACACCACCGTGAGCAGCAGCGGAAACACGAGCCCCTGACGCAAGGTCACCATCCACGCACCGGGCTTCGGCAACCATGCGCGTGCGCGCGGTGAGAGGGCTGCGGCAGCGAAGGGCCACACCAAGCCAAGGCCCATCGCGGTGAACACCAGCACCGCATCCAGTGCGCGATGGGTGACGCCATACGCCACGGCCGACCCGAGGAACGGCGCCGAGCAGGGCGTGGCGAGCGCGACGACCAGCGCGCCTTCGCCGAATGCCTGCGCATCGCCCGCAGCACGCGGTGGCCCACTCACCAGCCGACCACCAATCGGTGCCAACTCGAAGACGCCCGCCAGATTGAGCGCGGCGGCAAGCACCAACAGGCTGATGGCACCAACCACCGCAGGGCTCTGCAATTGGTAACCCCATCCCACCGACGCACCGGCACTGCGCAGCACCAGCAGCAACGCCACCAGCGTCCACAGCGACACCAACACACCGGCGCCGAACACCAGCACATGACGTCGCACCGCCGATGGGGACTGCGCCGTCGCGTCGGCAAGCCGCAGCGTTTTGATGGACAGGATCGGCAACACACACGGCATGAAGTTGAGCAGTGTGCCGCCCAACAACGCGAGGGCCAACGCACCGATCAGCCCCACCAGTGATCCGGAATCACCGACCGCCATGCCCGTCGTCGCCGTCGTGACGACCGGCGCGACCACATCAACGGCGCTGTCGCGCGTGACGATCACGCCGCGAATGTGTGTTGGCGTAGCGCCCGCGTAGTCCGATCGTCGCATGCGCAGTACGGTGGCACCAGATTCGGCGTGCATCGACTGTGGTGCCGCGTGATCGATCAGTCCTGCCGAGTCGACGAAGAAATGCGCGTCGCGCGATGGCGGGCCGCTGCCGGTCGTCGACGCGACGTGCAGTGACAGATGCGTGGAATCGATCGTTGCGACCACCTTCCATCCTCCGTTGACGCGTGGCTCACGAGCGCGCTCGTCCCGCACCACGCGCTGTACGGCGGTGTCGACGGCCGCCACCGCGGACACCGGCAGCGTGAGGGCCAGTCGCACGTCGCCGGCGATGCACTCGACTTTGCACGCGACCCACGTCACGTCTCCCGTCAGCGTGACCCGCGACCCGATCGGCACGTTCGCGGGCACGGTGATATCGGTCACGAGGTGCACCTCGCGTTCGTAGCCGTAGCTGGCCAGCGGCGGCGACGCGATCAGGCTGGGGGCGGGCCATCGCAGCGCCGACGCGCGAAAGCGACTGGGCAACTGCCACGCGATGCCCGGCGCGCTGCCAACATCGCCGGCGTACTTCCAGTAGGTGTGCCAACCCGCATTGGGCGTGAGGCGCAGAGCAACCGACGTCGTGCGCCCCGGGACCCACGCGAGGTCAACCGTGCGCAGCTCGATCTCAAGCGGACGGGTGTCTGTCGCGGACGCGAACGAAGCGAGCGTCGGACGTTGTGCGTCAACGGCACGCGGTGCCAGCACGACCATCGACAGCATCGCCACCCGCAACTTGCGCCACGGCAGCTCGCGAAGCCGGACGGCACCCTCGGCACGTCTCAGAGCACGTGAGCTGCCGGTGAGAGCGGACAGAAGGGAGTTGTCGAGGGCCATGACGAACAGTAGCCTTTCAAGTGCACTTGAAGGCAAGGCCCTACTTCAACCCCGACCCATCGTGTCGCTGTCGGACCCCGATGCAGTGATGCTGCTCACGATAGGACAGATCGCCGCACGGACCGGTGTGGCAAAGTCCGCCATTCGGTACTACGAGAGTGTCGGTCTGCTCCCCACCCCGCCGCGCCAGAACGGCGCGAGGCGCTACACCGGCGAAACGGTTCGCCTGCTCTCGACGCTCAAGTTCGCGCAACGCGCCGGGTTCAGCATCGCCGACATTCGGAGTTTGTTCCACGGCTTCGGCGAAGACACGCCGCCCGCCGCCCGGTGGCGCGCGATCGCGGAAGAGAAGAAGCAAGATCTGGATCGGCTGATTGCCGATGCGCAGCGCATGCGATTGGCGCTGGTCAACGGCATGCAGTGTGGATGTGTGCGGATCGAAGACTGCATCAGCGATGGCGACGTGGGCTGCGGACTGACCCCAATCGCGACGCGTCGGGAAGCCGGAGGCGCGTAGCAGCACCCGCTTGCGGAGATGACGCGGGGTGACCAGTATTCCGATATTCACTGGATTACTGGAGAAGCGATGAACCATCGGGACGTGAAAGACCGCCTGTACGGCGCCTGGGCGGAAACAGCCAAGGCCCTCGCCAGCCCCAAGCGCGTCGAGATCCTCGACCTGCTCGCGCAAGGCGAACGCGCCGTTGAAGCGCTGTCCCGCGAAACCGGGCTCACCATCAACAACACGAGCTCGCACCTCACCGTGCTCAAAGCGGCCCGACTGGTCGACACACGGAAGGCGGCGCAATTCGTCTTCTATCGGCTGGCGGACGACGCCGTCGTGGCGCTGCTGCACGCGGTGCAAGCCATCGCGCGCCAGCGACTGCACGAGGTCGACCACCTCGCGCGCACCTACCTCGAAGGCCGCGACCCTCTCGAGCCTGTCACTGCTGCCGAGTTGCGACGGCGAATGCGCAGCGGTGACGTCATCGTGATCGACGTGCGCCCGTCTGTTGAATACGAGGCGGGCCACATTCGTGGCGCGCTCTCGGTCCCGCTCGACCTGTTGGAAGCGCGCGCCGCAGAGTTCCCGTCCGACCTGTCAGTCGTCGCGTATTGCCGCGGCCCCTACTGCGTGTACGCCGTTGAGGCCGTCGAGCGGCTACGTCTGCGCGGCCACGATGCCCGCCGCTTCGCCAATGGATTCCCGGACTGGCGCATCTCCGGTCACCCGACCGCGACAGGCCCCGAGCAGGTCGCGACGCCACAGCCCGAACTGCGCACCGCGACCAGCCGCCGTGCGAGTCGATCACCCAAACGGAGATCACCGTGATCGTTCGTCATTATCTGCATACCGAGCCCGCCGTGGCGATTTCTTATCTCTTTGGCTGTGGTGGCAAGGCCGTCGGCGCGGTGGTGGACCCGGTGGAACAACCGGAGTTCTATGTTCGCGAAGCTGAGGCGCTTGGGCTTGCCATTCGCTATGTGATCGACACCCATGTGCACGCCGACCACCTCTCTACCGGCCGCACCTTGGCGACGCTCTCCGGTGCCGAATATGTGCTGCACGAAAGCGCGGAAGCCTCGTATCCGTTCCGGCCGGCGAAAGACGGCGAGTGTTTCGCACTGGGCAACGTCACGGCCACCGTCTGGCACGTTCCGGGGCATACCCCTGAACACATCGCGCTGGTCGTTGCGGATCGTACGCGCAGCGACGAGCCGTGGCTGGTCTTCACCGGTCACACGCTCATGGTGGGCGACATGGGACGCACCGAGCTGGCGTCGAGCGCAGAAATCGGCGCGCGCGCACTGTCCGCCAGCGCCGAGCGGCTGCGCACGCTCGCGGATCATGTGCTCGTGCTGCCGGGTGCCTTCTCGGGGTCCGTCTGCGGTCGCGGACTGAGCGGCAATCCGTCCTCCAGTGTGGGATTCGAACGACGCACGAACCGCGCGTTCCGCGTGACGGATCCCGAGGCGCTGGTCGAGCTGATGCTTCGTGAGATTCCTCCGCCACCGCCGCGTGCGGCGGAGATTCGTGCCACCAACATGGGGACGTTGCTCGCAGCGTCGCCCTCGACGCAGTGAGTCCCGTCGCGATCGGATCTCATCATCAAGGCTCCGACCGCGGAGCCCGCGGCACGACGATCCCGGTGCTGGGGCTCCGCGAAAACTGGCAACAGTTTGCGCTGCTGATGCTCATCAACGCGTTCGTCGGTGCGATGGTGGGGCTCGAGCGCAGCATTCTGCCGTTGCTCGGTGAACAGGAATTTGGCATCGCATCCGCGCGCGCCGCGCTCTCGTTCGTCGCCACCTTCGGCATCGTCAAGGCGCTGACCAATCTGCTGGCCGGTCGCCTGGGCGACCGCTTCGGGCGCAAGCATGTGCTGGTGGCCGGATGGCTCTTCGCGTTGCCGGTGCCGTTGCTGATCATCTCGGCGCCGACATGGGGCTGGATTGTCGCCGCCAATGTACTCCTCGGCGTCAATCAGGGGCTGACGTGGTCCACCGCCGTGATCATGAAGATCGACCTCGTCGGCCCCGCGCGACGCGGGCTCGCGATGGGGCTCAATGAATTTGCCGGATACCTCGCCGTCGCGTTGTCGGCGCTCGCAACGGGCCTGATCGCGAGTCACTACGGCCTGCGCCCTGAGCCATTCTACCTCGGTATTGCCTTCGCGGCCGCCGGCCTCGCGTTGAGTGTCCTGTTTGTCAGAGACACATCGGCACATGCACGCGTGGAGGCCAACGCCGGAACCACGCCGACACCATCCTCTGAGCTCGCGAGTGCATCAACCCCGACGCCAGTGGTCGGCGCGATGCGCTTCCGCGAGATCTTCGCGAGAGGGACATGGCGTGATCCGGCTCTCGCGAGTGCGAGCCAGGCGGGGCTCGTCAACAACCTGAACGACGGCCTCGCGTGGGGCCTGTTTCCCCTGCTCTTCGCGGCCGCCGGGCTCTCGATGCGCGAGATCGGACTGCTCGCCTTTGTGTACCCCGCCACGTGGGGTCTCGCACAACTCGGCACCGGTGCGCTCTCCGACCGATGGGGTCGGAAGTGGATGATCGTCGGCGGCATGGGACTGCAGGCCGCCGCGCTCGCGGCGATGGTGGTCTGGCGTGGACTCGGCCCATGGGTGGCGTCGGGCGTCGCGCTTGGTGTTGGCACGGCCATGGTCTACCCCACCCTGCTGGCGAGCATCGGCGACGTGGCGCACCCGGCGTGGCGTGGCTCTGCGGTCGGTGTCTATCGCTTGTGGCGCGATCTCGGGTACGCCGTCGGCGCGTTGCTCGCCGGAGTGCTCGCCGATCGGTTCGGCATGGGAACGGCGATTGGCGTGGTCGCGGCGCTCACGGCAGGATCCGGGGCGGCCGTAGCACTGCGCATGCCGGAAACGCTCGCATCGCGGCGGCCGCCACGCGCAACGTCGGACTGATTCGCCGACGCCGAGTATGCGGGCCGCGACGTGCGGTACTTACGCCACGAGTTCAGGAGAACGAGTGAGGGTGGATGTGTCCGGTGTCAGTGGCGGCGATAAGCGCACGCGTCGCAACAGTTGTGCATTGACCGCGACGATGATCGTACTGAACGACATCGGCGAACGTTTGGCCGGCGACATCGGGCTACGGCCTGAGTGCGATCGCTGCCGTGATCGCGAGGGTAGGGAACGCTTGACCGGGCGTGGAGTCTTGCCGGGAACCCATTGACTTCACGGGCGCGGCATGCATGTTCTCCGGTACCTTTTACGATGCGTAAAGCCCTTGCCCGATCGTGCGGCTGAGGTGCGGGCGGTGTTCTCGCTGCTGGTACGATGTTCTGGCAACGGCCGGCACCACGGATCGACTCGGTCAGTAGACACAGGCGTCCCTCTCCCTTTTTTCCGGAGCAATCATGCAGCGCATCGTCGGTGCCTTCGGGCTGGCGTTTGTCTTCACTGGTGCCACACGTGCTGTCGCTCAGCCTGCGGCCGAGCAGGCGTCGGCAACGGCCGCCTTGCTCGCCGTGTTTGCCGCTGCAGAGAGGAACGACATGAAAGCGCTGGACTCACTGTATGCCGGCGACAGCCTGACCGTGATCGAGGGTGCGGGCATCAATCGCGGGTGGGCTGACTATCGCGATCATCATCTCGGACCCGAGCTGAAGGTGATGAAGAATTTTGCCTACCGGCCCGTGGACATCGAGATGCGTGTTGTTGGCGGCACGGCGTGGGCCACGTTCCGGTATACGCTCAAGGCCGAGATGAACGGGCGCGCGATCGACAATGTCGGGCGTGGCACGGCGATTCTCGAGCGGCGTGGCAGCGGGGCAAGCGCGCGCTGGGTGGTGCGGCACACACAGACCGCGTCGCGAGCGCGTCGCCCGAGCGATCCGCCGATGGACTGATGCGACGGCTGTCGAAGGCACGTCGTGAGGCTGGAGGATACGGCCCCCTCGCACCTGCGGTGAAAGTCTCGAATCGCGCGCGCTCGATGTGACATCGAGACCCAGTCGCCGTTGTTTCGGCACCAGGAAGTCTGCACACCCACCCACTCATCCCTCCCATGCCCACCTTCGTGATTCTTCAGCATCCGCGGGTACATCGCCACGTCCTCGCACTCGTTGCTTTCGCCTCCGCACTGGCGGCACCCCTTGCAGCGCAAGACGCGGTAGCCGTCGCGACTGCTCGCGGACAGGTGGTGTCTGCCGCAGGGCAGCCTGTACCTCGCGCCACGATCGAGTTGCTCAACACGGCGGGGCGCGCCGATCGGAGCGCGCGTGCTGACGACAATGGACGCTTCAGCTTGACGACGCCCGCCGCCGGTCGCGCCCGACTCCGCGCCACGTCCATCGGATACATTCCCGCCGTCGTCGAGGTGGAGCTGGTCGTTGGGCGCGAAACGGTGGCCAACATCACGCTCGTCGAAGCGCCATCGGTGCTGAGTCAAGTCGTGGTTTCCGCCTCCCGGAGCGGTCAGGAACTCGCGAAAGTCCCCGCATCCGTCAGCGTGGTGCCTCGGGACGTCATCCAGGGAACGGGTCGTCGCAACACGAGCATCGAAGAGGTGCTGCGAACCGTTCCCGGCGTCGTCATCCGCGACCAACTTGGCGGTGCCTCGCGCGCCACGATTGCGATCCGCGGTGCCGGCTCTTCGAACAGCTTCGGCATCCGCAGCATCCGGCTGCTGATCGACGGCGTGCCCAAGAACAATGCCGGTGGCTCCGGACAAGACCTCGCCAACCTCGACATGTCGTCTATCTCCAGCATCGAGGTGCTTCGCGGCCCCGCGTCGACTCTGTATGGCAACCAAGCCGGCGGCGTGATCTCGTTGACGAGCGAAGCTGGAGGCGAGACGCGGCGGCAGTTGCAGGTACTCGGTGGAAGCTTCGGATTCGGACGCCTGCACGCCAAGGCCACGGGCGACGCATTCGGCGGCACGTTGGGGTACATGGTCAGTGCGTGGCGTACGCAGCAGGATGGTTATCGAGACAACTCCAACTTCGACCAGACCGGCTTCTCCTCAAAGTTCGTCTTCAAGCCGGACGTACGGAGCACGATCACCGCCGTGATGTCGTATGACAATCTCGGACAGGACGTCTCCGGCGGCCTCACCGAGGGTGAGATGCGCGCGAGCCCGCGGATCGCGGACTCCACGTCGTTCGCGCGCGTCAATGGCGTTCGTCTCGATAACTTCGGTCGTTTCGACGAGTTTCGCTTCGGGCTGAACGTTCAGCGCTCCCTGACCGCGACGGAGCAGTTCGAGACCCAGGTCTTCTACGTCCCTCGGACGATCCACCAGGGTCCAGCGCTCACGCAGTTCATTCAACAGAGCTTCGACAATCGCGGCGTGACCGCCCGCCTGCTCTCTACCCGGTCCCTTGGTGCAATTGGGAGTCGCTTTACGACCGGCGTGGATTTCCACGACACGCCCATCCAGACCACGACCACTGGGCGCGCTGGTACCACGGCGGCAGGCACGGCCTTCTCCTCCTTTGACGAGCAAGCCACGGCGGTCGGCGTCTACGCGCTGGAGGAACTCGCACTTGGCGCTGACGTCACCCTCACTGCCGGCGCTCGCTACGACAACATCCGTTTCAAGCAACAGAACAAGCTGCGACGCGATCAGACGCAGCCGCGGACCTTTACGTGAACGACGCCCAAGGTCGGGCTCA
>CAZMGX010000054.1:0-19420 GCA_964565915.1 uncultured Gemmatimonas sp. | reverse complement strand
CGAGCACCGTCGGTGGCGACCTGTGGCAGAACCTGGATTTTATCTCGCCCGCTCCGGAGCGGGAGCGGACGATGTTCATCGCCGAGCCGTTCCGCTCCTGCGAGATCCTGAGCGAGGATGATGAGCGGCGCGAGGTGGGGCCCGACTACGTGCAATTCGGATACGACGAGTCCGTGTTCCATCATCGCCGCGACGTCGTGTTGTCGGCACGCTTTCAGCTCGAACGCGCCGATCCCGCCGACCTGCACCGCATTCTCCAGGAAAACCTGTCCTGGCGCGGGTCCCGGCACCCGTGGCTGGCGGTGCATCCCAGTGCCGGCTCGATCTTCAAGAAGATCGAAGGAGTGGGGGCGGGGCGCCTGATCGATCAATGTGGCCTCAAGGGATTCCGGATCGGTGACGCGCAGATATCACACATTCACGCCAACATTCTCGTGAATCTCGGCCAGGCCTCCGCGGCCGACGTGCGGGCGTTGATCGCCCACGCACAGGCCGCGGTTGCGGCGCGCTTCGGACACCAACTCGAGCCG
Source organism: uncultured Gemmatimonas sp. (assembly GCA_964565915.1). Classification (GTDB taxonomy): domain Bacteria; phylum Gemmatimonadota; class Gemmatimonadetes; order Gemmatimonadales; family Gemmatimonadaceae; genus Gemmatimonas. The sequence goes on along the minus strand of CAZMGX010000054.1, from coordinate 18,890 downwards.
GAGATCGGCTTCATCGGCGAGTTCTGAAGCGACGCGGGCCTCGGCCCGTCAGACGGCAGGAAACGTTCGGTCAACGGTCTGTGTCGAAACGGGTGTCCCCTGTCGCGCGTATGCAGGGCAGACGCGCCCTCTCCCTTCGATTTCCGATATCGTGACCGTTCGCCGTGCAGGTTCGCGACTCCTGATCGTCGCTGTGTTGTGGTTGATGTTGCCCGTCACGCTGCTGGCGCAGCAAGTCGATGTGATCCGCGGCCGCATCACTGGCCCGGAAAACGAGCCCCTCGAAAATGTGGTGGTCGTGGTGACGTCCATCTCCGGCAACGTCAACCGGACCGCGCGCAGCGACCGCCAAGGGCGTTTCACCGTGACATTCCCGGGTGGCGACGGCGACTACATGGTGTCGATGACGCTGCTTGGCTATGGGGCCAAGCGGTTCGAGATCAAGCGCGCGGCCGATGAGGACATCCTGATCGCCGATGCGAAGCTCTCCAAGGTCGGCGCGGTTCTCGATGCGATGAAGGTGACCGCAGCGCGGGACAAGGTGTCCCGCAACGATGCGACGGCCGACGTCAGCGGGACGGAGCTGCGGGTCGACAACAACCTCGCCTTGCCGCCCGACCAGATCGGCGATCTCGCGGCCATGGCCGCGACGCTCCCGGGGGTGCAGTTGGTCCCCGGACAGGACGGCGGCAACAACGGATTCTCGGTACTGGGCCTCGGCGCGGATCAAAACAACACCACGTTGAACGGCATGCAGTTTGGCGGCGCGGGACTGCCGCGCGACGCGAGTGTGATGAGTTCGCTCGTCACCTCGCCCTACGACGTGTCACGCGGCGGTTTCAGTGGGGGACAGTTCAACCTGCGCACACGACCAGGCTCCAACTTCAAGGCGCGGGCGCTCAGCAGCACGGTGGACGCGCCGCAGCTGCAGTGGGCCGATCGGGCCGCGCGTTCCCTCGGGCAGGAATACGCGAATCTCTCGTTGGGTGGCTCGGTCGCCGGTCCGCTGGTGTTCGACAAAGCGTTCTACAACGTCTCCTTCCAGCTGGGGCGGCGCAGCAATGACCTGCAGACCTTGCTCAATACCGATGCCACCGGGCTGCAGGCTTCCGGTGTCGCGGCCGACTCCGTCGCGCGGTTGGTTTCGCTCCTGCAGTCCAGCAACGTCCCCACTACGTACGGGGGGCTGCCGGGCAGTCGCATCGGCGATCAGGGCTCGGTGTTCGGATCGATCGATGTGACGCCGCCGTCGTCCACCAGCGGACAGTCGTTCAACCTCACGTTCAACGGCAGCTGGAATCGCAATGATCCGGCAACGGCGCTCAACACCTCTCTGCCGACGGCCAGTGGTGAACGCACGGGATGGAACGGCGGCGTGCAGGGTCGACACAGTGCGTATCTAACGTTGCGTGGCGTCGGCATCCTGACCGAAACCTCCGCCGGCATCAGCGCCCAGGAGAACGACGGCACCCCGTACTTCGCGCTGCCCGGTGGACGCGTGCGCGTGAACTCGTTGTTCGCTGACGGCACCACGGGCGTGCAGACGCTCTCGTTCGGCGGCAACCAGTTCCTCGGCACGTCGCAGTCGGCGAACAGCGTCAGCGCGATGAATCAATTGTCGTGGTTCAGCGCCAACAACAAACACCGACTCAAGCTCACGTCGGAACTCCGGCGCGATGGCAACACGCAGGACCAGACGATCAATCGCCTGGGCACCTTCTCGTACAATTCGTTGGCCGACTTGCAGGCCGGCATCCCGCTGTCGTATTCGCGGGCCCTTTCCCCGCGTCGTCGTGAATCGGGCATCGTGGTGGGCGCACTGTCGCTGGGCGATTCGTATCGCCGCACCAACAACCTGCAGTTCCAGTATGGGGTTCGCGTCGATGCGAATCTGTTCACGCAATCGCCCGCGACGAACGCCGATGTCGAACGATTGCTTGGCGTGCCGAATGACCGCGTGCCGAACGGCGTGTTCATCAGCCCGCGTTTGGGCTTCTCGTGGTCGTACGGGACGGCCGCGCAGATCGGCGCATTCGCCGGTGCGTTTCGCGGCCCGCGCGCCGTTGTGCGTGGGGGCATTGGTGTCTTCCAGAACACCCCTCAGGCCACGCTCGTCGGCACCGCGATCGACAACACCGGCCTGACGAGTGCGGTGCAGCAATTGGCCTGCGCCGGACCCGCCACGCCCATTCCCGATTGGGGCAGCTACACGAACCCCGGGATGATCCCCGAGCGCTGCGCAGATGGCAGCACCGGCACCGTCTTCGCCAACGGCGCACCGAACGTGACCCTGTTCTCGCGCGACTATCGGCCGCCGCGCAGCATCCGCTCCAACCTGCAGTGGGGCGGCGCCATCCTTGGGAATCGTCTGTTCGCCACCATCGACGGCACCTACTCGTACAACACCAACCAGAACAGCATCCTCGATCGGAACTTCGCCGCCCAGCAGCGGTTCGCGCTGATCGACGAAGACAATCGACCGGTGTATGTGTTGCCCGGCAGCATCTTTCCGGCCACAGGCGGTATTGCCAGTGGCGATGCCCGCGTCGTGACGCAGTTCGCGCGGGTCACCGAGCAGCGGAGCGACCTCAACTCAATGAGTCGCCAGTTCAGCGTTCGCCTCTCGCCGATGAACTTCACGTCGGGTTTCAGTTGGAGCGGCAGCTACACGTACGCCAACGTGCGTGAACAATTTCGCGGGTTCAGCAGCACGGCCGGCGACCCGCGGGCGGTCGAGTGGAGTCGGTCCAGCTTCGACTCCCGCCATCAGCTGACGTATTCGCTGGGCTACAACGCGTTCGACCTCGTTCGGATCAATTGGTTCGGCACCATTCGTTCAGGCACACCGTATACGCCGACGATCGGCGGCGATGTGAACGGTGATGGGTTCGGCAATGACCGCGCTTTCGTCTTCGATCCGGCCAGCGCGGCCGATCCGGCCGTCGCCGCGGGCATGCGGACGTTGCTTGCGAGCGGTTCGCGGGGCGCACGCGAGTGCCTCGAGCGCCAGCGTGGCCAATTGGCCGGCCGCAACAGCTGCCAAGGGCCGTGGACACAGACGGCGAATCTCAGCTTCTCGCTCAACCCGCTCAAGGTGCGCATGCCGCAGCGCGCTACGCTCTCGTTCTACGTGTCCAATCCGCTCGGAGCCGCCGATCTGCTCCTGCACGGTGAGAACAAGCTCAAGGGCTGGGGGCAGACGGTCTTCGCCGATCCCGCGCTCCTGTACGTGCGCGGCTTCGATCCCACGACGGGTCGCTTCAAGTACGAAGTCAACCAGCGCTTCGGGAATACGAATCCCGCGTTCAACACGTTCCGCACGCCGGTCACGCTCACGATGATGCTGCGCTACGATATCGCGCCGACTCGCGAGCGGCAGGTACTGACGCAGGCGCTGGATCGGGGGCGACGCACCACAGGCACCAAGGCCGTGGAGCCCATGATCAAGGCGCAGTTCAGCAGCGCCGGCATTCCGAACCCGCTGGCGACCATTCTGCGCGATCAGGATACGCTCAAGCTGTCCGCCTCGCAGGCAGACTCGCTGGCGTCGATGAATCGTCGCTTCATCGTGCGCATCGACTCGATCTGGGCGCCGGTCGCCAAGGAGTTTGCCGCGCTGCCGGATCGCTACAGCCATGATCTCGTGTACGATCGCTATCGGGCGGCCCGCGAAGCGTCGATTGACCTGCTCATCACCTTCGCGCCGACCGTCAAACAACTGCTGACCAAGGAGCAGCAGCGTAAGCTGCCCAGTTTTGTCGCCAGTGCGCTCGACAAGCGGTACCTGTCGAACATCCGCTCCGGTACGGCGGGCGGAGGTGGAGGCATGCAGATTCCCGGCGGTGGGATGGTCATGTCGGGCGGCATGGGTGGCGGCGGCCAGACAGTCATCATGCGTCAATGAGTCATACGATCTCGCGTACACGTTTTGTCCTCACACTCATCAAGCACCCATACATGAACGTCACCCGCTCGCTCATCGCCGCCGCGTGGTTCGCCCCGCTCGCGCTCAATGCCCAAGCGCGTCCGCCAATCCGTCCGCTTGGCCCCGTGCAGGCGACCTCGAAGGATTCGCTGCGCGCCATCTCGAACATTCGCGCCCTTCCGGGTGGACGTCTGCTCGTGAACGATGTACTCAGTCGTCGCGTGCTGATGATGGACAGCACCTTTGCGGTCGTTGCCGTCGTCGCCGACTCCACCCCCAGCACCGCCAACGCGTATGGCCCTCGCAGCGGCAGTCTGATCGCCTTCCGCGGTGACTCAACCCTGTTCGTTGATGCCGCGTCGCTATCGATGCTCGTCATCGATCCGTCAGGGAAGATCGGGCGGGTCATGTCGGTCCCGCGTTCACAGGATGCGATGATGCTGGCCGCGGGTGGCCTCGGCGCGGGTGCCTTCTACAGCGAAGGACACCTCGTGTACCGCGGCATGCCGGGTGTGCAGATGCGCATGGGTCCCAATGGTCCGTCGGCGCCGAGTATCGCGGATACCATGCCGATCGTGCGGATCAATCTCGCCACACGCGTGCTGGACACCCTCGGCTTCACGAAAGTGAACATGCCGAAGACGAACATGGCCACGGTCGACGGCAAGATGAGCATCACGATCGAGGTCAATCCCCTGCCGACCATCGACGAGTGGACGGTGACCTCGGATGGCAAGGTTGCCATCGTTCGCGGCAAGGACTACCACGTTGACTGGGTAGCACCAGACGGCACGCGGTCCTCGTCACCCAAGATTCCCTTCGATTGGAAGCGCCTGACCGACGACGACAAGGTCGCGTTCATCGACTCGGTGAAGGCGCAGCGTGAACGAGCCGCCGCCGCGAATCCGAATCAGGGCAACCAGATGGCGCAGGCGTTCGGCGCCGCCATCGGTGGTTCGGCGGGAGCGGCCGCGGCGCCGATGGTCATGCGTTTCGAAGCACGTGGCGGCGTTGGTGGTGGAGCCGGCGGCCCGAGTGGCATGCCGCAGATCATGGCACCCACCGTCAACATGGTTTCCCCAAGCGAACTGCCGGACTATCAGCCACCCTTCCTGGCGACATGGGTCAAACCTGATGCCGACGGCAACGTCTGGGTGCGCACGATCAACACCAAACCCACCGCCGGCGGCCCCGTCTACGACGTGATCAACAGCAAGGGCGAGATCGTCGATCGTGTCCAGATTCCGGCGGACCGCAACATCATCGGCTTCGGCCCGGGTGGTGTCGTGATCCTTGCGCGCACCGAAGGCACACTCACCTGGCTGGAACGCGCGCGCGTGAACTGATTCCCGAGTACGGCTTCGTGTCGGCTACGGCAGTCGTGTCGACACGAAGTCCCACGCGCGGTCACTGCCGAAGTGCATGGCAATCACGCGCCCGCGCTTGTCCCGCGTGAACCAGACGGTCTCGCCGCTACCCTCGAACATGTCGCGGTAGGCCGGACGCAGCGTCTCCGTTCTTCCCGGGCCTACGCTGATCGTCAGTCGACCGTCGGCGACCGCCACCACGTACGTGGCGCCGATCTCGTCATTGCGGTAGCGCCCCGCCAACGGCGCCAGCTCGGCTGGCGTTGGCACCCATCGCGAGGTTGCCTCGCGCACCCAGACGACGGTGTCTCCATCGGCCGTTGGCAGCAAGGCGGTTGGTGCACCGGTCGCGTGGCTTGCGAACCGCATGCGCGCACCGCCGCGCAAGTAGGTGCCATCCTTGAGGGGCTGCAGTCGTGCGCCTGCCCAGCGAAGCTGGCCTTGGCTGACATCGACCGTCGTCACCGCGTTGGTGCGCGTGTTTCGATACAGGCCCGCAAGTTTTTCCATGTCGACGACCGGCACCGTCCCGAGCTCCGGGCCGATCTGCGTCAGCAGCGACGGGACCATCGCATCGACGATCGCGTGTGCGTACGACGTCGCCGGCGCGCCGGCCGCGTTGCACATCACCGCGATGGACAGGTTGTCCTGCGATGGATAGCGGACCAGGTACGTACTGTACCCGGCCGTCGATCCGGAATGTGCGATTTGCTTGAGCCCGCGATAGTCGCTCACCGTCAGCCCGAGCGCGTACTGGATTTCGAGCCCGCTGGTCAGCTTCATCTGTCGCGTGATGGAATCACCGACCGCCTGGCCCAGCGTCTTCTTCGACAGCGCCTCGTTCCAGGTCAACCAGTCGCCGACCGTCGTCCACAGCCCGCCTGCACCGATGATGTTGTCGAAGGGCATGTCGAGATGCCAACCATCCGGTGCGCGCCGGTACGCCTGCGCCAACCCCGGCACGATCGTCGTGTAGTCGTCGCGCCAGCGCGTCTGTGTCATGCCGAGCGGTGTGAAGATGCGCTGCGCCGTGAACGTCGCGAAGGGCATGCCGCTCACCCGCTCGACCAGCGTGCGCAGCAGAAGAAAACCGGAGTTGGTGTAGGAGTAGTAGTCGCCAACCGGGTAGTTCAGCGACTTCTGTCGCGTGATCACGTCGAACACCACATCCTGCGTGTGCAGTCGCGTGCCACGTGGCCATCCCTGCCATCCCACCAGGTTGCTCCATTCGCGCAGGCCGCTGGTGTGCGTCAGCAGGTGGCGCACCGTAATCGTACGGCCGTACTGCGGCAGCTCCGGCAGGTATTTCCGCGCGTCATCCTCCAGCGTCAGCTTGCCGTCCTGCATCAGGAGGAGGACCGCCGCTGCCGTGAACTGCTTGGCGACGGATCCCGACTCCAGCACCGTCGACGGCGTGATCGGACGCTCACTGGTGAGATCGGCCATCCCATAGCCACGCGTCAGCAGTGTTTTCCCGCCACGCGCGATGCCCACTGCACAGCCCGGACCGTGCGTCGAGTTCCACGCCTCGAAGACTTTGTCCGTCACCGCCGTCAGGTCGGTGGCACCGCCGCGCGACATCTGCGCATGGACGGTGGCGTCGGGGGTGAGCACCGCCGCCACCAGCGCGAGCGCGCCCGCGACCACGCGTACAGGCACACGCACACGCACGGGCGCCGCGTGTGCGCGTCCCTTACCCAACCTGACGTCGGTCACCGATCAGCCTCCCGGACGTCGACGCGGCGGCGCGGGCAGCGTCCCCTTGTTGGCGATCGCCTTGTTCATCGCCTCGATCGTGCTGGTAGCGCGGAACTCGATGATCTCCTTCGCCAGCGCCGCGTTCTTCTTCTTGTCAGCCAGCGACACGCCGTTGATGGTCGCCTTGCCGGCCTTGATGCGCTCATCGAGGCGAATGGCCTTCGGATCATCGGCAAAGATGTTGAGCGAGATCACCACGTCGTCATGCAACCCGTCGCTCTTGCCTTCCTCGAGCAGGCCCTTCTCCTTCATGTGCGCCGCGACGCCGGCATAGTCGTAGTACTCCTGAATGTGCGCGACCAGCGGACTCGCGCCCCACAGCGTGTTCAAGGAATCGGCCACGGCGCGCTGTCCGGGCTGGTTGCCCCCGCTGTCACCAATCAGGAAGATCTTGGTGAAGCCGTGCGCCTTGAGGCTGACCACGAGATCCGTCAGCAGCGCGCGGAAGGTCCCTTCGCGCATCGTGATCGTGCCGGGCGACGTCATGTGACCGGACGGCGGCTCGGCGTTGCCTTCGGGGACGAACTTCACGATCGGAGCGCACAAGGCGTTGCCAAGCTTGCGCGCGATCGCTTCGCAGTTCTGGTGGAGCACCCAGTTGTGTTTCCCGAGCGCGATCCAAGGCCCGTTCGGCTCGATGCCGCCGGTGGTGATAATCGCCGTCGTCTTGCCGGCCTTCATCGCATCCCGCACGTCCATCCACGTCATCTCCTCCAACCACACCGTATTCGCCGCGGGCAACGGATTGACCGCGTTGGGGCAGTTGTAGGGATTCGCCGAGCACTGTCCTCCGCCCATGTTGGTACCGGCAGCGGCCGGTGCACCGCCCTGTGCAAACAGTGGCGAGGTCAGGCCGCCGGCGACCAGCAAGCCGGACAGTGCGCGGGCAAAGTGGCGCGTGAGCGTCCTCCGCTCAGGGGTGTGCTGGGACAGGCGGGGGTACGTCATCAGGATTCTCCGGGAGGGGTGTGCGGTGGGCGTCCAACAGGGTGATCTTGCGTCCTGCTCTGGCAACGCGCCAGTCTGGCATTCGGAGGGCGACGGTCCCGATCGGGCCTTTGCGTTCGACCTCGCGAGAGGCGACTGTATGGGGTCGCAGGTTGGCGTGTCGCGTCAGCGTTTTGGCAGGGGTCCGGCGTACGTCTCTACGGGGGCGGCGCACCGACTCCGTTTCGCCACCTGCGCCATGTACGTGTGTTCGCCTCGCCGTGTTGTCGGACGTTGTTCACTCTCCCGCCCGTGAACCGCCATGCGCGTCTCTGCTCGCCGATATTTCGCTCGCCGATCCTCCGTCCTGTGTGCCGCGTCGCTGTTCTGCTCGGCACTGGCGACGGCTCCCGTAGCCGCACAGCAGTCCGCTGCAGCGCCGCCGGCTGCGGCCAAACCCAGCCCGTTGTCGCTGGCTGACATCCGCGCGCTGGCCGAGGCACAGATCGCGATTGCCGCCGTCCTCGACTCCAATGGCGCCCAGTTGGCCAAGGTCAAGAACAAGACCGTCGAGGCCCAAGCCGAGACCCAGAAAAAGCGTCGCGAGCTCATTGAGCAGGCTTTGACCAAGCGCGGCCTGACGACGGCGGAGTTCGAGCGGCGACGCTACATCGTGTCCACCGACCGCCAGTTGCGATTTCAACTGGATTCGGTCGTGGCCAAGATGACCGGGCAGCCACTTCCTGGTACGGTGATTCTCGCCGCGGGCGGACCACCAGGTGCGCCGGCAGCGGCGGCACCGGCGGCGGCGCCCTTTCCGACCGTCGTCGGCATCATGATCGGATATGTTGGCAGCGGCTACCTCGACACGCCGGACAAGTCGGGGCTGCTCCCCATGGCCGTGACCGAAGCGAAGATCGCCGCGCAGCATGCGGGCTTCATGGCTCGCTCTCCCGATAGCCTGCGGATCCTCCAAATGCATGCCGGTCACGTGCTGCATGCGGTCGACCCCACCACCATGCCGGCCGCGACGGCTCCGGGTAAGGGCTACGGCGTCAAGCGCGCACTGCAGGGCGCCATCACGTACGCCGAGCAGGCCGCGAAAGAAGTTGGCGCCTCGGCGAACGTCAAAACGCACTCGGTGCACATCGCTGGTGCGGCACGCAGCGCCCTGGAACGCGCCGATCTGGTCATTGCGATGGCGCGCCGGATTCAGTCGGCGAAAGATGCGAAGACGGCGGCCTCGCTGATTGGAGAACTGCAGTCGCTCTGCGATCAATTGACGGCCGGTGTGGACGTGAACGCCGATGGCCGCGTGGCATGGAACGGCGGCGAAGGCGGCATTCAACAGGCACAGGATCACGTCACGCTGTTGATCAACGGCGAAAAGAAGCCCTGAGCGGCGAGTCCACGCACAAAGAGAACGCCGCCGGCAGTTGCCGGCGGCGTTCTCTTTTCTCACCTGTCGTCGTGGGGCTAGCAGCTCACACAGCGATGGCTGTTCTTGGCACCCAGCTTTTCGAGCAGCGCGATGGTTTCCGGGAAGGGTCGCAGGCGCTGCACCGGTCCGTTCGCCAGATCAACCGTCGTACGGCCGTTGCGCGCAACCGCCTTCACATCCGCACCCTTGGACACGAGATAGAGGATCATCTCATTGTCGCCGCGGGCGGCGGCGTGGTGCAGCGGAGTGTATCCCGTGAGGTCACGCTTGTTCACGTCGTGCCCGAGCTCTTCCACGAGATACTTGAGTGCCGGCATCCAGCCATCGGGCGCATGACGATGTGAGTTGCCGGCGAAGCCGTTCCCGTAGCCGACACCGGCCGCAGCATGGATCGGATAGACGCCGATGCCCGGCACGGCAGCCTTTGCCGCAGAATCCGTTTGCGCGTCGACGCCGACCATCCCGCCGGCGGGCGCACCACCGCCGCCACCACCGCCACCGCCACCACGGCCACCGCGACCACCCGCCTGCGGCGAGCGGAACGACGGCATCGTGTCATCCGCGCCGGCAGCCTTCAGCATCTTCATCGCCTCGAGGTCGACAGCATACGTGGCACGCCAGAACGGCGTGGTGCCCTCGAGCTGCTCCAGTCCACAGTTCGCGTTGCCGCAGTTGCTGTACGCGAAGAACCAGAGGTTCTTCTTCAGGCGCACGTTCACGTCGGCGCCGGCCTTCAGCATCGCGCGCATCAGGTCGAGATGCGAGGTCTTCTGGGTTTGCACCGCTTGCGGCTGTGGATAGCGCGAGCGCGGCGCCCAGAACGTGTTGATCGCGGCGTACAGCGGCGTCAGTCCGGCCGTGCTGGCCAGCTTCACATCAGCACCACGCTTCACGAACTCCATCGCCAGGTCGAACTGCCCGTTGATGGTGGCCGTCAACAACGGCGTCGAGCTGTCCGTAGCCGACGGTTCATTGATGTTCGCGCCGCCGTCCAGCAGCGCCATGGCCGCCGCGATGTTGCCTTGGCGCGAGGCGTGCAACAGGGCCGTCAGGCCGCCGAGCTTGCCAACGGTGCCCTCATAGCCCGCGATGTTGCCTTCGAGCAACTCGCCCTGCTCGGCCGGCGCCTTGACCGCTTCCGGCTGGTCGAACACCGAACGACCGGCGCGAATCGCTTCCTGCACCTGCGTCGGCGTCAGCGAGTTGATCGGCGGAGCGGCCGTGCCAACGCGGCGCGGCGCGCCGGCGGCCGGCGTGGCGGGAGCGGCCGTTCCCAGGAACTCGGCGCGCTGACGGGCCTGCGCGGTGGCCGCCTTGTCCATCGCTTCCATGATCGAGTCACGCTGCTTCTGCGGCAGCGCGGCCAGCAAGACTTCGTTGCGCTTGCGAGCCGCCGCCTGTTGGCGCGCCAACTCTTCGGACAGGTCGAGCGGCTGCGTGCGCAGTGAGGGCTTCGCACCCGCCTTGAGCAGCGCGGTGATCGTCTCCGGCCGATTGTTCGTCGCCGCAAACATCAGCGGTGTCTGGCCCCACTGCGTTTCGAGCGCGTTTGGGTCGCCCTTCGCGGCGACGAGCGCGGAGACGGCCTCGGCGCTGCCGGACGCCGCAGCCAGGTGCATGGCATATGCACCCGTCTCGGTCGACGCGTTGACGTTGGCGCCCGCGGCCAGCAGCGCCTTCACGACTGCCCCGGACCCACTGCGACTCGCCACATGCAGCGGGGTGTAGCCCCCCACGCGTGACTTGGCGTCGGTCCGTGCGCCCGCCTTGATGAGCGCAGCGGCCAGTGCAGCATCGCCGTGATGCGCGGCCCAATGCAGCGCCGTCATGCCGTCGCCCGCGGCGACGGACACATCGGCACCTTGCGCGAGCAGCGCGCGGGCAGCCGCACCGTCACCGCGTTCTGCGGCGGCCACCAAGGCGGCGCCCGCATTGGCTTTCGCACTGGAGACACGAGTGACAGTGCTGCGCGCCCGATCGCCGGTCCGCGCGCCGCCGTTGCTGTTCCCCTGAGCACTGGCCACCGCAACGTCCACCGTCGCCAGGGCCAGCGCACACCAAACCACTCGTTTCATGATTGCGTCCTCACGCGTGCAGAGCGAACGGGCTGACGCTGTCACCGAACACCGGAGCGTCGATGCCAAGACGGTGCAGCAGGGTCAACATGACGTCGGCCATCGGCGTGCCGTCGGGCGCCTTGAGATGGACGCCACCGGGCAGGATGCCGTTGCCGCCACCCAACAGGAGCAACGGGCAGCGACGGTGATTGTGGATGTTGCCATCCGCCATCGGTGAGCCGTACATGATCAGCGTGCTATCCAGCAGGTTGCTGTCGCCGTCCGTGGTCTCCTTGAGACGCTGCAACAGGTACGGCAACATGCTCACATGGTACTGGTTGATCTGGTTGAACTCGAGGATCGCCGCTTCGCGACCGCCGTGGTGCGACGCAGGATGGAAGCCCTTGTTCGTGCCGCTTTCCGGGAACGTGCGGCTGGAGGCGTCGCGGCCCGTCTTGAACGAGAAGACGCGAGTCATGTCCGACTGGAACGCGAGCACCTGAATGTCGAACATCAGCTTGACGTGCTCGGAGAACGAATCGGGCACGCCGGACGGCGCTTCGGGCAGCACGCGCTCTTCGCCGCTCGAGTTCTTGGCTTCGACCTGCTGGATGCGACGCTCGAGCTCACGCACGTTCTGCAGGTACTGGTCGACGCGGCGGCGATCCGTCGCGCCCAGTTGCCGCTTGAGGCCGGACATTTCGCCGACCACCCAGTCGAGAATGCTGCCACTCTCGCGACGACGGGCCGAGCGATCGGCGTTCGTGCCACCGGCACCGAACAGCAGATCGAAAGCGGCGCGCGGGTTGCGGATCATCGGCAGCGGCTCGGACGGCGACGCCCAGCTGATCGTGTCCGTGTACGCGCAGGCGTAGTTGTACGTGCAGCCGCCGGCCTGATCGAGGTTTTCGATGCACAACTGCATCGACGGGATCGGCGTGTCCTGGCCGATCTTGCGCGCGACGATCTGGTCGAACGACGTGCCGACGAACAGGTCGGACCCCTGCGTCTGCTTGGGGTGCGACTGCGTCAGGAACACCGCGCTTGAGCGGAAGTGATCGCCGCCAATCTCGGGTGCCTCGAAGGCCTCCGCCATCCGCACGTCGGTATTGCTGATGATGTTGAGGTACTTCTTCCACGGATCCAACGACACCAGCGCGCTTTCCGGCGTGAAGGTGAAGTCACGTCCCACGCCCGCCGGCGCCCACAGGTGCTTCGACGCGCCCCACGCATTGGAGCCAGCGGCGCCGTGCACGGATTCGATCGCAATGAGTCGGGTATGGCCAGCCGCCCGCTTCCCCGTCGCCTTCGCGAGGAACGTGCCCGCCGGTTCCATGGCGTCGAGATACGGGAGGGCCACCGCCGCGCTCATGCCGCGCAGGAAGGTACGACGTGGCAGACTCTTCTGGGTCAGAAACAGCATATCGGGGGCTCCTGGAGAGTACAGGTCGGTCGAACGGGTCAGTCCTGCGGGTCAGTGCTGCGAGGCATCGGCCGAGACCGATTCAATACGCTTGGTGCGGAACGCCTTGCTGTTCACGACGCCCATCACATACGTCGAGAACCGGTGGTTCTTCTTCTCGGCGCCACGCACAATGGCCCGCACGGTCGGCATGTCATACTCCTCGACCCGCCGACCCAGTGCATACGCCATGAGGTTCTCCGTGAAGTTTCGGACGAGCGGGATCGGACGCGCGAGCAGGGCGGTGGTCAGCTCGCTCGGCGTCGAGATCTCCTTGCCGTCATACAGCTGCCCGCGCGTGTCCAGCAACTGGCCGTTTTCGCGATAGCGCAGTTTGCCGGTCACGTCGAAGTTGTCGAGCGCGAGGCCGATCGGATCCATGAACAGATGGCAGCTCTTGCACGATGGGTTGTCGCGATGAAGCTCCATGCGTTCACGCGTCGTGAGCTGCTTGCCGTCCTTCGCGCCAGCGGTCTGCTCGAGGTCCGGGACGTTCGGCGGCGGCGCCGGCGGCGGCGTCCCCAGCAACACTTCCATCACCCACTTGCCACGCAGCACGGGTGATGTGCGATTGCCCAGCGACGTCTGCACGAGCACGCTGCCGTGGCCCAGCAAGCCGCGCCGATGTTCGTCGGCATACGCGACCTTGCGGAAGGTGCCACCCGACACCCCCGGGATACCGTAGTGCTTGGCGAGGCGCTCGTTCACGAACGTCGAGTCGGACGTGAACATGGACAGCACATTGCGGTCCTTGCGCACGATGTCCTGGAAGAACAGCTCCGTTTCGCGCTGCATCGACTTGGCAAGGCCCAGGTCGAAGTCGGGGAACAGGAACGCGTCCGGGTGGACCAGTTCGAGGTCCGGCAGCCGCAGCCACTGCGCGGCGAAGCGTGTCGACATCGCCTCGGCACGCGGATCGGCAAGCATGCGCTTCACTTCCGCCGTCAACACGGCCGGATCGGACAGCCGCTTGTGAGTCGCCAACGTCTGCAGGCGTTCGTCGGGAATCGTGCTCCAGAGGAAGAACGACAACCGTGACGCCAGCTCGAAATCATCCAGCCGCACGTCGGTGCCGGCCACGGCATTCGACGGCGTCTTCTCGAAGCGGAAGACGAAGTGCGGGCTGGCGAGAATCGCCTGCAGTCCGAATCGCACGCCGTTCTCGAAGCCGTCGGTGCTGCTGGCGGCGGCCCCTTGATCGTAGAACTTGAGGAGGCTGGTACGATCGGTGGCGGTCAGCGGACGGCGATAAGCGCGAGCGGCGATGCGCGTGAGGATCTGCTCCGCGCACGCGCGCTGCGCGGCCTTGGCCGTCGGCGCACAGGTGAAGATCCGCTCACGCGACGGCGACATCGACAAGCCGGTCACCTTGATCGGCCCGGTGATCAGCACATCCATCAGCGGCGGCGGTTCCGTCGTGCCGGCGGCCGCGGTGCCACCAGACGCACGCGACCAATCATGCGGCTTGATGAGATCTTCGTACGGACCTTCCATCTTCCGCAGGAAAGCCACGGATACCTTGCGCTGACCCGCCTTGATCTTGATGGGCTCGGACTTGATGAAGTCGGCGCCCAGCGGGAAGTCGGCCGACTCGCCGTTGCGCGCAATGCCGCGATCGTACTGCAACAGCGCGACGCGCTCACCGTCGATCGAGATGTCCAGATCTTCCACCGGGCGACCGACACCGCCACCGACATTCAGGCGGAACACGTACTCGCCGTCGGCCGGGAACGCGTGCGTGATGACCATGCCGCCGCGGGTACCGTACGGCGTCCCCTCGACGTGGTCCCACGGGTGCTGCGAATCGAACGGCGACGTCTTGTACTGCGTCTGACTCGACCCGGCGTTGCGGTCGCCGACGGCCATGCGGCTGATCGCCGCGGCCGCATTCAGATAGCCGTCCAGCAGGATCGGCGACAGCGACTGCACGTCCGAGATGTTGTCGAAGTTCGCACTCTTCGTGTCGAGCGGCAGCCAGTCGCCGGCATGAACCTCGAGGCCGATGAGATCACGAATGACACGCTCGTATTCGGCGCGGTTCATGCGCTGGAACGTGCGAGTACCCGGATTGATCGGGGCCGACTCGTCCATCACCTTCTCGATCGTTTCGACGAGCGCGATCAGCGTGTCGCCACCCGGACGCTTCGATCCCGGCGGCGGCATCATCTGCGCGCGCAGCTTGCGAATCATCTTCTCCGAGATGACCGGCTCGCTGAATGCGCTGTCGACGCTGTAGCTGCGCAGGTTCAGGTTGCCGCGCTTCATCGTCGGGTTGTGGCAGTTGCCGCAATACTGCTTCACGACATCCGTCAGCGCCGCCATCTCGATGCCTCGCGCGCCGTAGCTGCGCGGCGCATGCGCGGGCTTGGCCGAGGCGAGACGCCCGACGGCGTGCGTCGAGTATGTCGTCGGCATTCGCGTCGACGTCAGGCGCATCGACGCCAGCGATGTCGCTCGCGATTGGGCCTGTACCAATGTCGACGTTACCGCCGTCGCCATCGCGACCGCGGTCATCATCTGGGAACACGCGCGCAGAACCTTCATGCCAGCCACTCCACGAAGATTGAGACGTCCGCACCCGCGCGAACGCCGCATGTCGCTCCATCCGACAGGGGGGAGATCGGATGGACGCTATGGATTACACGAACCTATACGGATTAAGCTACGCAGAAATGGGCAAGACCGCTGCAGATCGGACGTTACGGGCTGTTGACGGATCCCCGGCTCGTGACTCCAGGCAAGTTCATCCGCTCCGGCCGACCCGTCGTTCGTCCCAGAAATCACCCCTCCCGGCCCCTTCCCACCATGTCGATCCGCCGGCTCGCCCTCCATGTCAGCCTCACCGCGCTTGGCGTCGGCGCGGTCCCGCTGGCCGCCGCCGCTCAAGCCGGATCGACCCGTCCTGCCCCGCCGGGGTGGGCACCCCTCGCCCGCCAATTCCAGGACTATGTGCGGGACGATGGCGTCGTCGGCGCCAGCCTGATGGTGGTCCAGAAGGGCCAAGTGTCGGCTCGGCTGGACCTCGGGCAGCAGGATCGGGGCACGAGTAGCTCGGTGTCCCCGTCGACGATCTATCACTGGGGCTCGATCACCAAGTCCCTGACCGCCATCGCCATCATGCAGCTGCGCGACCGCGGGCAGCTGACGCTGGACGACCCGATCACCCGGTATGTGCCCGAGCTGCGGCAGCTGCACGACCCGTTCGGCATGATCGACCAGATCACCCTGCGGATGCTGCTCTCCCATTCGGCGGGGTTCCGGAATGGGACGTGGCCGTACTCGCAAGGCCGTCCGTGGGAGCCGTTCGAGCCGACGACGTGGAATCAGCTGGTGGCGATGATGCCCTACCAGGAGCTGCTGTTCAAACCCGGCTCGCGGTACGGCTATTCAAATCCGGCGTTCGTATACCTCGCCCGGGTCATCGAACAGATCTCGGGAGATCCGTGGGACGCGTACGTGCAAAAGAACATCTTCGCCCCACTGGGGATGCACGAGAGCTATTTCCGCCGCACACCGTATCACCTGGCGTCGGCGCGGTCGCACAGCTACACCGTGCGCCGGGACAGTGCGACTGGCTCGGCCACGGTGGTCGACAACGGGGCCGACTTTGACCCCGGCATCACGACGCCCAACGGCGGATGGAATGCGCCATTAGGCGATCTGGTCCGCTACGTCGCCTTCCTGACCAACCATCCAGCCGTTGGCGGCGGCTCAACCGCCAATTATGCCGGTGTCCTGTCCCGCCGCAGCCTCGAGGAGATGTGGACGCCAGTCGTCCCCATGACGGAAGGTTATGAAGCAGGCGCCAACCAGTTCATGGGGCTGTCCTTCTTCATCCTCGGCAGCGGGAGCGGGCGTCTGGTCGGGCACACGGGCTCGCAGGCCGGATTCCGGTCGTTCTTCTATTTGAACCCCGCGACGGGCGCCGCGGTGACCGCGGTGTTCAACACCACGAATGAAGTCGCGCCGGCCACCGCCGCGTTTCGCGCCATGCACCAGGCGGCACAGAACCTGATTCGTTAGCCGCGGGCGGTCGGCGCGAGGACGGCGTACAGCACGTCGTGGGCGGGCGTCGCCACGCCCTTCGCGCGCCCCAGCCGGACGACCGACCCCGTCTGCAGTTCGAACTCCGACGGACGCCCCGCCATCAAGTCGCGCTGCATGGAGGCCGTGCTCTCCGGCGGCAGGGTGTCGTAGCGATTCCAGGTGCGCGCGACCACTTCGTCGGACAGCGCCACGCCGTAGGCGGCCGCGACCGCACGCACCTCGTGAACACACGCGTCCAGCAGGGCCCGCGTTTCGGGAACAGTGCGCATGACGCCGATCGGCGAGCGGGTTGCGCCGCCCACCGTCCCGAACGGGTCGATGAACAGGAACTTCTCCCACTGCGCCTGCTCCATGTTCGGCGGAGTGAAGGCGTGCATGCCGGCACCCGTGACGGCGGCCGCGAATCGCGCGATCTGTCGACGCGCCGGCGCGTTTGCCGGGGTGGCACTCCGCGCCCCGAACTCCACGACGGGGGTCACCGTGGGATGCCGGATGTGTGCCGGGCCCACCTGTTCCGCGATCACACGGGCCAGCCCTTCCAGCACGTGCTGCTCGCCGAGTACGCTGGCCAGCATTGCGCTCGCCTCGACGCCGTTCTGCAGCGGGATGACGGCGGTGTCGGGGCCCAGCAACGGCCGCAACGTGGGCGCCACGGTCTGCACGTGCGTCGACTTCACGCACACGAGCACGATATCAACCACCCCGATGGTCGCGGGATCATCGGTCGCCTTCACGGCGGGCAACAACAGGTCGCCGTCGACGCTGTCCACGCGCAAACCGGTCTCACGCAGCGCCGAAAGTGTCGCCCCGCGCGCCACGAACGTGACGTCATGCCCGGCCTGCTGCAGTCGACCACCAAACACGCCACCGACGGCGCCAGTGCCGATGACAGCGATGCGAAGAACGTCGGGCGTTTCGGTCGACATAGTCAGCGTTGGCGGGATGAGAGAAGCCTTCGAACCCAGCGTGAGCCACGCTGGCGAGCCCAAGTATCGGCGTTTGCGCACCGTCTGCGCCAGCGGTAGATCATCGCCAGCACTCCCCCGTGCATCCACCAACGAGGACCCAATCATGCCTCACATCGACTCGACACTCCGCAATCGACCCGTCTGGTTCGACCTCTCGACCACGGATCTGGACGCGGCGAAGCGCTTCTACGGCGACTTATTCGGTTGGACCTACGAAGACAGCGGTCCGGAGATGGGCCACTATTGCATGGCGTTCGCCAACGGGCGCGCCGCCGCGGCGATGGCACCGAAGATGCCGGGGCAGGAATCCGGACCCGTCGCGTGGACGGTGTACTTCGGCGTCGCTGACGCCGCCGATGCGGCCGCACGCATCGTCGCAGCCGGTGGATCGATGATGGTCGACCCCATGAGCGTCGGTGACGTGGGCAGCATGGGCATCGCGGTCGATCCCGACGGTGCAGTGTTCGGCCTGTGGCAGGCCGGCACATTTCCCGGCGCCGGCATCGAGGGCGAGCACGGCTCGATGTGCTGGTGCGAAGTGAACTCCTCACACGCCGCCGACAACGCCGCGTTCTACGGGAAGGTGTTCGACCTGACCACGCAGCGGATGGAGGGCGGCTTCGAGTACTACACGCTGCATGAGGGTGGTGGAATCCCCATCGCCGGTGTCCTGCAGATGGACAAGGACTGGGCCGGCATTCCGCCACATTGGATGCCCTATTTTGCCGTGGCAAACCTCGCCGACGCCGATGCCGTCGTGCACGCGCATGGCGGCAAACTCCTGCACGGGCCGATCCCGAGTCCCTACGGCACCATCATGGTGGTGCAAGACCCACAAGGGGCCGTACTCAGTTACATGGCCGCCTGAAGCACGAGTAACGAGTAGAGAGCAGGGAGCAACAGAGAGTAAGGAGTAACGAGTATGGAGTAGGGAGTAC
>CAZMGX010000053.1:9401-19540 GCA_964565915.1 uncultured Gemmatimonas sp. | reverse complement strand
TCTAGCCACCGGTCCGCCGGTGGCCGTTCCCGACGCGACGACACCGTGCCGACAAGCGCGGCGGCGGCATCCGGCCGATCGATCTCGATGCCCGCCAGATTGCCGTGACGGAGCGTGCCGATACGCTGGTCGCGCTCGATGAGGCGCTCACGCGTCTGGCACAATTCAGCAGCCGGCTTGCCCGCATCGTGGAGCTGCGTTTCTTCGGCGGGCTCTCGGAAACGGAGGTCGGTGAACTGCTGGGCCTCACCGACCGCACGGTCCGCCGCGACTGGGTCAAGGCGCGCGCCTGGCTGCACGCCGAGTTGTCCGCGGAGAACACGACGACGCCAACCGCAGGGATGGCAGCGGACGCATGACGGGAATGTCACCGGAGCGTTGGGCCATCATCGAGTCGCTGTTCGACGCGGCGCTTGAAGTGCCAACCGCGGAGCGCGAAGGGTTCCTGACCACGGTGACCGATCCGACGATACGTGCGGAGGTGGAACGCCTGCTCAACGCGCACGACGACGCCACCGGTCCCCTGCATGTCACCGGTGAGCGCCCCGCGATCGCGTGGGCGGCAGGGCTCGTCGCAGAGGCGCCTGCCGCCTCCACGACCGCCAGTCATCGCGAACCATCGCGCCATGTGATGCCCGCGCGGATCGGGCCGTGGCAACCGCGCGAAATTGCCGGCGAGGGCGGCATGGGCACCGTGTACGTGGCGGACCGCGTCGACGGGGCGTTCGAGATGCGCGTCGCCCTCAAGGTCGTACGCCGGGGACTCCATCGCGACGACACGTTTCGCCGCCGCTTCCAGGAAGAGCGCCAGATCCTGGCGCGACTCCAGCACCCGGGCATCGCCCGTCTGCTCGACGCCGGTGTCACCGACGACGGGCTGCCGTTCTACGTCATGGAGTTCGTCAAGGGTGTCTCGATCGATCGCTACGCCGACGAACGCGGACTGACGCGCGAGGCGCGTATCGCCCTCATGGCGCAGGTGTGCGACGCCGTAGCCGACGCACATGCGGCGCGGGTGGTGCACCGCGATCTCAAGCCGGGCAACGTGCTCGTCTCAGATGACGGGGCACCAAAGCTGCTGGACTTCGGCATCGCCAAACTGCTCGCAGACGACACCGCGGGCGACACGCCAGGTTCAGGAGCCGCCGCCATGACACAGACCGGTCAGCGAATGCTGACGCCAGCCTACGCGAGTCCCGAACAACTGCGTGGCGCGATGATCACGCCGGCCAGCGACGTCTGGGCACTCGGGGTGATCCTGCATGAGTTGCTGACCGGCGTTCACCCCTTCGATGGTGACGGGGTCTCCGGATTCGAACTGGAGCGACGCATCCTCGAGGCGCGACCAACACCGCCGTCACGCATCGCGGGACGTGCACTGCGCGGCGACCTCGACGCCATCGTCCTGACGGCCCTGCATCCCGATCCGGCCCGCCGCTATGCCGATGCGTCGCAACTGGCGGCGGACCTGCGGCGGCATCTCGCCGGGCAGCCCATCCGGGCGCGCCGCGACAGCGCGTCCTATCGATTGACCCGCACGATCGGGCGTCATCGCGTGGCCGCGGTCGCCACGGTCGTCGGGATGTTTCTCGGCGTGGCGGGGCTCATCGCCTCGGGCCGCACCAGCGCGCGCACGGACCTGCGCCTCGGCCGCGATACGCACGCGACGATGGCGCTCCGTTTTTACGAGCGCGGACTGTCGTCGCTCGCCGTGGGTCGATACGGCGAGGCCACGCAACACTTTGCCTCCGCCATCGACGAAGACTCGACCTTTGCCATGGCGGCCTTCTATGGCGCCGAAGCCGCCGCGCGCGACGAAAACTTCACCGTCGCGCAACGGCTCCTCGCGACGGCGCGCCGAGAAGCGCCACACAGTGCGTCGCGCGATCGCCTGCTGATCCAAGCGTACCTCGCCGAGCGTGACCGGTCGCCCACCATGCATGCACTTGCCGACTCGCTGGTGCGAATGCACCCCGAAATGCTGTCGGCGCACCTGGTGGCCGCGCGGGCGGCGTTCTGGCGCGCCGACTATCCCGAGGCGGCACGACGATATCGCTGGGTCGGCGCGCAACCCACCCCCGACGCCGGCCCCTGCGACCCCTGTGAAGCGCGCATCCAATACGTAAACCTGCTGATGTGGATGGATTCGCTGGATGCGGCCGAGCGCGAGGCGGCACGTGTGGTCAGCATCGACTCGACCTCCGCCAACGCGTGGCGGTTCGCCGCGCTGGCCGGCCTGTACAACGGCCGTGTCGACGACCGCGCGTATCGCCGGGCGCTGGAGTTGGACCCGGGCGCCGCCGACTGGTCGGCCGAGTGGCTCGCCACACGCTACATCCGTCTCGGCCAGTTCGCCCGTGCGGACGAGATCCTGCGCGGGCACATGGCGACGGCGCCCGCCGATCGCCGCGTGCGCTCCCACTGGCTGTTGATCACCTCCTTGCGCAGCCAACGACGCTTCGCCGAAGCGTATGCGCTTGCACGAGAATTCCGCGCCCTCGGTCCCACCATCGCGAATGGCGCGCCGGAAGAAGCGGTGCACGAAGCACTCATCCTGCTCGAACGCGGCGAGCCCCTGCGGTCCGCCGCACTCTTCGACTCCATGTCGCGCACCCACACGACATTCGACAATGTGCAGGTCGTGTGGCCGTCGGCCCGCATGTGGCACCTGGCGCATTCCGCTGAAGGCTATGCCGAGGCCGGCGACACGGCCCAACTTCAACGCCTCACGGACTCGTTGCGAACGCTCGCTCCGCAAAGCGGCCTCGCGCGTGACCAGCGCCTCTGGCATCACGTGCACGGGTTACTGTTGGCGTCACGAGGCGCGCACGCCGACGCCGTCGAGACGTTCCGCGCGGCGATGACCTCACCCAACCTGGGCTACACACGCACCAATCTCGCGATGGCGCGCTCGCTGATGACTCTGGGACGTCATCGCGAGGCAGTATCCGTGTTGCAGTCCGCGTTGCGTGGCGCCATGGAGGTCAACAACCTGTACGTGACACACACCACCCTTCACGAAGCACTCGCTGCCGCGTGGCGCGCTGCCGGAAATGCCGATAGCGCGAGGACGCATGAACAGCGGGCGAACCGCAAAACGGCGGGGGACGGCTGACTGCAGAACCGCAGGGAGGGGAACCGCAGAGTGACGGGGCACCCTGCGATCACCGCCGCCGAAGTTACCTTCCTCCGCAGCACCGCAGTTCGCCCTCCCCCACAGTACCGCAGTCAACCCTCCCCCGCAGTTCTGCCGTTCACCCTCCCCCCGCCCTGCTGCGGTTCGCCCGCAGTTTACTCTCATGATTCACCCTCTGCAGATTCGCCCAAACGTCTGGCTTCGCAGTGCCACGACGCTCCTCGCGCTTCTCGCTGCCGGAGACCTGCGCGCTCAGGCGCAACAGAAGATCGGCGTCACCTCGGCCGGTACGCCGGTGATGCTGGAAACCAAGTCCGTGAAGAAGGCCAACGGCATCATCACTGCCACGCTGCGGGTCGGACTGCAGCCCGTGATCAAGACGGCCAACGGCGACATGGTCGCGATGCGCTCCATCGCCATGATCGACTGCGCCGCCAAGACGACCGCGACGAAAGAGCGTTGGTTCTACTACGACGAGAAAGGCACCAAGGTCGCGCGCCACGACGTGCCCGGAAAACCCGGCTTCGGTCCCGCCATCAAGGGCTCTCTCCCCGATGTGGCGTTGGCCCATTTCTGCACAAGTCCGGCCAAGTAACCCTCGCCTCTTGCCTCCCGACTTCGTTCGGCAACGTCCACCCTCGTTGCTCCACCGCAGGCCTCGCGCCTTCGTTACCTCGCTCCTGCCGTTTCCTCACCCCTCACCCGCAGCAACGCTCCCAACGCCGTCGCATGCCCACCGTGCTCCGGCACCTGCAGCGTCACGCCATAAAACTGTCCCACCAGACGGAACGTCTCGCGAATACTCGGCAGGTCCGTGAGATGGCCGACGATTACGATGTCGTCCAGTTGCTCGGCCCGTGCCGCGTTGATCGCAATAACGGCGATCACCTGCCCGACCATGTTCACCAGCGCCGCAGCCGTATCGGCCGGTGACGCCGAGACCGGTCCGCGGGCGGCCCGTCCGAAATTCACCGCCGTGGTGTCCGGCGGCAGCGTGCCAATCGCGCCGCCAAGTATTTCGCCAATGGTGAGATTGAGACCGGTGGCGCTTCCCTGCAGTGCCAGCGCATCGAGTTCGCGCGGATCGGCGATGCCAAGCAGCAGGCGACCCAGCCCGACCAGGGTACCGCCGCCAACACCGCTGCCGGTCACGTGACGCGAGCCTGAGGGTTTGGCCGAGACGACCGCATTGCCCGATCCGGCGCTGGCGACAAGCCCACGGTCGAGTCCGGCGAGCGCCAAGCCGCCGCGTCCGATGGCGGTGACCTCATCAACGCGCACGACCGGTCGACTATCGATGGCCTCGGGCAGCCGCTCGCGATTCCCACCGGTAACGGCAATCCACGCGACCGCATCCGGAGTCAGGTCCCCGGCCGCCAAGACCTCACGAACCCGCGCTTCGTCGGGCTGCCCTCGTGACGGCAGGGTCCAGCGACGGGTCGTGGTCGCGTCCTGGAGGACGACATCGGTGTTACTGGCACCGAAGTCGATGGCGACGGCGGGCTCGGTCATGGGGTCGGTCGCGGACTCATGCGCAAAGGCTGCGGCCAACTTCGCATTCCCGCAAGCGGAAGACGCACGAATTCAGCCCTCGTCAGCGGCGCCGGAACATCCCGTTCCGGTGCGGGTACCGGTCGCGTTTGTGAGGATCAGCCTTTGGATTGAGATCTCCGCGAGAGCATTGGCGGAGATTGGGCGTTGGCGCGGCGTTTGGCAGCCAACGCTCTGTGTCCCCTCGTTGTCCAATGCGGTGCCCGTCACGCGTCCCCCCTCGCCTGGGAGCTTACGCACCACCTATGTCTCCGTATCTCCGCCAGCTTCTGGCAATCGTGTGTGTGCTGGTGCTGTCCGCCGTGGTCCCACGGGACCTCCTGGCGCAAGTCGACGTCATTCGCGGACGTGTCACCAGCGTGGAGGGGCAACCGCTGGCCAACGTGCGCGTCACCGCCACGTCGATCCCGGGGAATGTCACGCGCACCACCCGCACCGATTCGCGGGGCAGTTTCCAGATCGCCTTCCCCGGTGGTCAGGGTGACTACATGATGGGGTACGCGCTGGTCGGCTTTGCGTACCGCCAGTTCGAGATCAAACGGACCGTCGATCAGGACGTGTTGATCGCCGACACGCGCTTGCAGGCGATGCAGCTCGACACTGTCGTGACGACCGCACCGGTGCAGCAGCGCGTGAATCGCTACAACGCCACCACGCCCGACGTCAGCGGCACCGAACGGCAGGTGCCCAACACCAACATGCCACCTGAATTGCAGGGCAACCTGGCGGCCATGGCCGCATCATTGCCCGGGGTGACGTTGCTTCCCGGCGTCGATGGCGGCCCGGATGGCTTCGGCGTGCTCGGACTCGGGGCCGACGCGAACACCACCACGCTCAACGGCCTCAACTTCGGCGGCAACGGCCTCCCGCGTGATGCCGCCGTGTCCACATCCCTCACCACATCGCCCTACGATCCCTCGCGCGGCGGCTTCAGCGGCGCCAACATGAACCTGCGCTCGGGTTCGGGTTCGAACTTCAAGAACCGCGGTCTCAGCCTGGTGACCAACACGCCGCAAACACAGTGGACCGATCGCGCCGCACAGGCCCTCGGCACCGAGTTCACCAGCATCTCGTTGGGTGGGTTGGCGTCGGGACCGATCAAGCTGAACAAGGCGTTCTACAACGTCTCGTATCAGTTCGACCACAACGCGCGGGACAACCAGACTCTGTTGAATACGAGTGCTCTCGGCCTGCAAACGGCCGGGGTCGCGTTCGACTCCGTCACACGGTTCCTGGGCATCCTCGACCAGCGCGGCATTCCGCGCTTCGGTGGCCCCGA
Organism: uncultured Gemmatimonas sp.; assembly: GCA_964565915.1. Taxonomy (GTDB): domain Bacteria; phylum Gemmatimonadota; class Gemmatimonadetes; order Gemmatimonadales; family Gemmatimonadaceae; genus Gemmatimonas. The sequence goes on along the minus strand of CAZMGX010000053.1, from coordinate 13,574 downwards.
CCGCCAAAGTCGCTACAACAATAGTGGGAGCCTGTTCGGCAGTATCGACATTCAACCGCCGAATGCCATCAATGGCGATTCCTACAGCATTGCGTTCAACGGCAACTTCGGCCGGCAGAGCCCGGTTGGTGGCAGTGCCACGCAGCTGGCCTCGACCAGCGGCGACCGGGTCAACTGGGGCGGCGGCGCACAGTTGCGCACCAATCGGTACTTCGGCCTCATCCTCAGTGAATCGTCCGTCGGGGTGAACGTTGCGCGCAACTACGGCGAGCCCTATCTCGACTTGCCGTCGGGCCGGGTGCGTGTGAACTCGGTGTTGGAGGACGGTGCGAGCGGCGTGCAGAATCTCGCGTTCGGTGGCAACCAGGGGCTGTTCACCGAATCGCGCACGGTGGGTGGCACGGTCCAAAACACACTCTCATGGTTCGACGATGCCAACAAACACCGCGTCAAGCTGACCACCGAACTGCAGTACAACGGCTCACAGCAGAATCTCGCCAACAACCTGCTGGGCACGTTCAGCTTCAATTCGCTCGAAGACTTCGAGGCCGGACGGCCGGCGTCGTTCACACGCCAACTCACCGCGCGGCAGCGCAACATCAGCCAGTACACCGCGTCGCTGTCACTTGGCGACTCGTGGCGTCGCACACCCAACGTGCAGATCCAGTATGGGCTTCGCGTCGACAACACGCGGTTTGCACAGCGTCCCGGCTACAACGCGGACGTACAGGCGGCGTTCGGTCGGCGGAACGATCGCATCCCCGCCCCCTTCGCGATCAGTCCGCGCATCGGCTTCTCGTGGACACTCGGCCAGTCGCAGGACATCATGGCATTCACCGGTGCGTTCCGTCCGCCCCGTGCGGTCGTGCGTGGCGGCATCGGCGTCTTCACCAATGCGACGCAGGCCGGCCAGCTGGGCAGTCTGCTGGACAACACCGGCTTGCCCAGCGGCATTCAGCAACTGGTGTGCAACGGCGAGGCGGTGCCGGTGCCGGATTGGAACGCGTACGCCAGCAATCCGTCGGCCGTGCCCGATCGCTGCGCCGATGGCACGAACGGGACGGTATTCGCCAACGCGGCACCCAACGTCGTGTTGTTTGCCAAGTCGTACATGCCGCAGCGCTCCATCCGCTCGAATCTCTCCTGGCAGGGCCCGATCCTCGACGCGCGGTTCTCATTGAACGCCGAGGGCACGTGGGCATTGAACATGAACCAGCAGCAGTCGGTCGACCTCAACTTCCTCGCCACGCGACAGTTCGGATTGGACAGTGAGGATGGGCGGCCGGTGTATGTGCTGCCGTCCAGCATCGACACCCTGACCGGAGCCATTGCGTCGCGCGACGCGCGAGTATCGCCGCTGTTCAACCGCGTGACGGAGTTGCGTTCCGACATCAGATCACAAACCGCGCAGTTGAGCCTGCGGTTGTCGCCGATCCAGCGCACACCGTCCAGCCTGAGTTGGAGCGGAGCTTATACGCTTACGTACGTGCGCGAGCAGGTGCCGGGTTTTCAGAGTACGGCCGGTGACCCGTTCAGCCGGGAGTGGGCGGTGGCGACGACCGGGCCGCACCAGTTCAGCTACAACATCCGCTACAACGCGTTCAACTACTTCACCGTGAACTGGAACGGCCAGTTCCGCTCGGGCGCCGCGTTTACGCCGACGGTCGCCGGTGACATCAACGGCGACGGCTACTCCAACGACCGCGCGTTCATCTACGACCCCGCATCCGTCACCGATCCCACTCTGGCGTCGGGCCTGCAGCAGTTGTTTTCGACGTTGCCGGGGGGCACACGTCGATGCCTGGAGCGACAGCTGGGACAGGTCGCGGGGCGCAACAGCTGCCGGGGGCCGTGGAGTTCGAATGCCTCGCTGTCGATCACGCTGAATCGCGCGAAGTTCCGCATGCCGCAGCGTGCCCAGTTGGATTTCTCATTGTCCAACCCACTCGGTGCCGCCGATCTCGCGCTGAACGGCTCGGGCAACTTGCGCGGCTGGGGGCAGAGTCCGTTCCCCGACCAGTCGTTGTTCTATGTGCGCGGCTTCGATCCCGCCACCAAGCGCTACAAGTACGAAGTGAACCAACGCTTCGGGCAAACACGTCCGCAGTTCCTGACGTTGCGCTCGCCCGTGACGATGACGGTCTCGATGCGCATCGACCTCGGGCCGACGCGTGAACGGCAGTCACTGGACCAGCAGCTCAACTACGGGCGCGTGTCAGCAGGCACCCGGATCACCGAGAGCAATTTCCGCCAGTTCGGGTCGAGCAGTGTGCTCAACCCGATGACGCAGATCATCCGTCAGCAGGATTCGCTGCAGCTCACGTCGGTGCAGGCCGACAGCATCGCGTCGATGAATCGCCGGTATGCCTATCGCACCGATTCGTTGTGGACGCCGGTCGCGCGATATCTCGCGGCGCTGCCCGAGAAGTACCAGCAGGACGAGGCGTACGATCGGTATCTTCGCGCGCGACGGGCGCAGATCGATCTGCTCATGGGCACCGTGAAGGCGATCTCCGACCTGCTCACGCCGCAGCAGAAGCGCAAACTGCCGGCGCAGATCACGCAGTTCCTCGACACGCGCTATCTCGAGCTGATCCGCAACGGCAACGGGATGTACGTAAACGCCGGCGGGTCGTCCGGGTTCTTCCCGGGCGCGCCGCCGGGTGAATTCATCGTCATCAACCGCTGAGGCGAACGCACATGCCACCGTGGACTGATCATCTCATCGGAGTATTGCGCATGCGTCTTATCCCGCTTCTTGGCGCGCTGATGGTGCCCGCTGCGCTCGATGCACAAGCCACCGGCACGCCGCCATCCGCGCCGCCGGCAACCGCGACTGGCACGTCTGCACCCGGGGCACCAGTCGCCGCGACGCAGGCTGCGCCGGCACTGCCCGGACCGGCCGTGCGTCGCATCGAATCGGCGCAGGCCATCAGCACCGAGCCCCTGGGCGCGATCACGAACATCAGGCATCTGCCCGACGGCCGAGTGCTGCTGAACGACGGCACGCGTCGACGGCTGCTGATGCTGGACAGTTCGCTCAAGGTAATTGGCGTGGTGCTGGACTCGCTGACCGAGGTGCAGAATGCGTATGGCACACGCGCCGGCACGATCATCCCGTATCGTGGCGATTCAACCGTCTTCATCGACCCGGCCACCCTCGCAATGCTGGTCCTGGACGGCAACGGAAACATCGCGCGGGTGCGCGCCGTGCCGCGCGCGCAGGATATCAGTTTCATCACCAACCCTACGTTTCAGTTCGGGGTACCCGGCTTTGACCGCAATGGCCGGCTGGTGCACCGCATCAATGCCACGACCGCGCCGCCAGCCGTGGCGCCGCCACCGGGCATGCCATACTTCCCGTCGCCGCCCGACTCAGCCTTCATCGTGGCGGTGAATCTCGATACGCGCAAAGCCGACACACTCGGCGTCGTGAAAATCCCGCGCGTCGTCTACTCCATGCGCATGGAGCCCGAGGGATACTACAACATCAACATGGTGCCCAATCCGTTGCCGCTCACCGACGACTGGGCGATGCTTGCCGACGGCACGATTGCGTTTCTGCGCGGGCTGGACTATCGCGTGGAGTACCGCGCGCCCGATGGCACCATCACCTCGTCCGAGAAGCAACCGTTTCCGTGGGTCCGTCTGGCCGACGACGACAAGGTGCGTTTCGCCGACTCCGCCAAGGCCGTGCAAATCACCAATGCGCAGCGGGAGTTCACGACGCAGATGATCGCGTGGTCAAACCTGCTCAACAAGCCATACCCCGCCACGTTCAGCGTGCCGGAAGGTTACACGCCGCCGCCGGGACTTCCGAAGGACTGGATCCTGCCGAAGGGTGTGTCGTTCCCAGCCAATTACGTACCGGCGTGCCCGCCCGGTGTGTCCCCACCGGCAGGCATGATGCCGATGGGGATGCCCGGCATGGCCGTTACTGACACCCGTGCAGCAGCGGCGGGCCCGCCGGCGGCCGCAGGCGCGGCGCCGACCGTCAACTGCACGCAGACGTACTACGCGGACATGTACGGCAGCGGCTACACCCCGCCGCCGCCCATTTATCGCGCGCCCACCCTGGTGCGCCCTGCAGACCTCCCCGACTACAAACCGCCCGTCGCGCTCACCTCAGCGAAGGCCGACGGCGACGGCAACCTGTGGGTGCGCGCACTCCCC
>CAZMGX010000053.1:0-9391 GCA_964565915.1 uncultured Gemmatimonas sp. | reverse complement strand
GGCCGACGCCGGGTGGCATCATCTACGATGTGATCAATCGCGCCGGTGTGATGGTCGATCGTATCCAACTGCCGCCGGCGTATCAGCTGGTGGGCTTCGGACCGGGCAAGATCGTGTACCTCAGCAACCGGGATGCGACGGGGCTGCATCTGTCGCGAGTGCGGCTCAAGTAGCTCCACTGGAAACCGCGGGAACCAGCGGTCAGGCCGCACCGGCCGTACTTTGGGAAGCGATCCACCTCGCCCCCCTCACCGCCGGACCGGTTGCTATGCTCCTCTCCCGCCGCACGTACGCTGTCCTCTTCCTGCTCGCCGCGCCGCTCGTCGCGCAGGCACAGCAGAAGAAGCCCCTTACACAAGCCGACTGGGATCGCTGGCAGAGCATCGCCGCACCGACCCTCTCGCCCGATGGCAAGTGGGCGTCGTACACACTCAATCCGCGGGTCGGTGATGGGGAGTTCGTCGTGCGATCGACGAGTGCCCCCACCGAATATCGCGTCAATGTCGGCTACACCAACCGGGAGAACAACACGCCCGGTGCCGAACGTGGACGCGGTGGGGCCGGCGGCGCCCCGGCCGGTGCGCCCGCGGGTGGCGGCGGCCGTGGTGGGCGCGGTGGTGGTGGCGGTGCGTCACAGCTTGGCCCCTTCAGCGCAGACGGCAAGTACGCGTTCGTGATGGTCACGGCCCAGCCCCGCGCGCAGGTGGACAGCGCCGAGGCCGCGCAACGTGCGCGACTGGCACAGGGTGGTCGAGGCGCGGCCGCCGGTGCGGCGGCGGCAGGTGTTGGTGCGGCCGCCGCGACGGCGAACAACAACTCACTGCGCGTCATCCGCCTCGCCGATGGCAACGTAGAGTCCATCAAGGGAGCGCGCAGCTTCCGTGTCCCGGTCGCGAATGGGACCTGGCTCGCGTATGCGATGCCCGATCCGGCCGCCGACTCGGCGGCCGCCGCCGGGCGCGGCGGGCGTGGCGGTGGCCGCGGCGCAGGAGGAGCGGGGGGCAACGGTGATCAGGTCACGCGTCGCGTATACGGCACACCCGTCATGCTGCGCAATCTGGCGACCGGCGCCGAGGACAAGATTGCCGACGTCGCGACGTACACCTTCGACGACAGCGCGAAGGTGCTCGCTTATACGGTCACGTCTCGCGACTCCACGCGGGACGGCGTGTACCTGCGAGACCTCAAGACCGGCACCACACGCACGGTGATGAATGCACCGGGCAACTATCGCGGCTTCACCTTCGACCGCACGCAGGCACAGTTCGTCTTTGCCACCGACAAAGACGAATTCGGTCGACGCAACGCGAATTCGGCCTGGTACCACGGGTCGGTGAAGACGGGAGCCGCCCAGCTGCTGCTGTCGACACAGTCACTGCCGGCCTACTATCGCTTCCCGGACAACGCGACCGCGTCCTTCACACGCGCGGGCAACGCCGTCACCGTATCGATCGCCCCGCCGCGCGAGGAGGCCGTGCCGGCCGACTCACTGGTGGGCAAGGCGAAGTTCGACTTGTGGCACTACAAGGACGCGCAGATTCAACCGACGCAGTTGTTGCAGGTGAACGCCGCGCTGAATCGCACGTTTCAGGGCATCGTGAATCTCGCGACGAAGAAGTTCACGCGACTGACTGACGAAGACTTTCCCAATGTCGTGCTGTCCGACGATGCGCGCGTGGGTCTTCAGGCGACCGGCGTGCCGTACGACCTGCAGCGCACCTGGGGCGACGGCCGCACGGACGTTTACCTCGTCGATCCGGCGACCGGCGTGCGGAAGGAAGTCGTGAAGGGCATCACCGGTCAGGCACAGTTGTCCGTGGGTGGCAAGTACGTCACGTGGTACCACGAGAAGGAGTGGTACACGTACAACGTCGCGACCGGCAAGACGACGGACCTGACCAGCGCGATCAAGAGTGTGCGCTTCGAGCAGGAAACGTGGAGCACGCCGGGTGAGCCTGCGGCCTGGGGCATCGCCGGCTGGACAAAGGATGATCGGTCGGTGCTGATCAACGACCGCTTCGACATCTGGGATGTTCGACCCGACGGGCACGCGTCCGCCCGTCGTGCTCACCGACTCCCTCGGCCGTCGCGAGAACATCACGCTGCGCGCGATTGCGCTCGATACCGATGACGACGAGCGCTTCCTCGATACGGCGAAGCCGACGTGGCTGTCCGCGTTTGATGAGGAAACCAAGGAGAGTGGCTTCTATCGCGCACGGTTGGACGCACGCCGCGCCCCCGAAAAAGTGCTGATGGATCCGGTGCGATACGGCGCGCCGTCGAAGGCCGCAAATGCCGATGTGTACATGCTGACCAAGAGCACGTTTACCGAGTTCCCGAACTTGTACGTGGGCAACAGTCTCGCCGCGGCGACCACGAAGATCACCGACGCCAATGCGTTCCAGAAGGAGTATCTCTGGGGCACGGCCGAACTCGTATCGTGGAACAGCGCCGACGGCGTGCCGCGTCAGGGCATTCTGTACAAGCCGGAGAATTTTGATCCGAGCAAGAAGTACCCGATGATCACGTACTTCTACGAAGACCTGTCGGACGGCTTGCACTCGTACATCGCGCCCAACGGCGGTACGTCGGTGAACATCACGCACTACCTGTCCAATGGCTATCTGATGTTTGAGCCGGACATCTACTACGAGGATGGGCATCCGGGGCAGAGCGCCCTCAAATCCATCGTGCCCGGTGTGCAGAAGCTGATCGACCGCGGGTATGTGGATCAGAAAAAACTGGGCCTGCAGGGCCATTCGTGGGGTGGCTACCAGATCGCGTACATGATCACGCAGACCAACATGTTCGCCGCGGCCGAAGCCGGCGCGCCGGTTGCGAACATGACCAGCGCGTATGGCGGCATTCGCTGGGAGAGTGGCGTCAATCGTGCGATGCAGTACGAAAGCGGCCAGAGTCGCATCGGCAAGTCACTGCAGGAGGGACTGCCACTTTACCTGGAGAATTCGCCGCTCTTCCACCTGCAGCGCATTCAGACGCCGCTCCTGATGCTGCACAACGATCAGGACGGCGCGGTGCCCTGGTATCAGGGCATCGAGATGTACATCGGCATGCGCCGTCAAGGGAAAGAGGTGTACCTGTTCAACTACAACAACGAGCTGCACGGCATTCAGGGTCGCGCCAATCAGAAGGACTGGGCGAATCGGATGCAGACGTTCTTTGATGTGAAGCTGAAGGGTGCACCCGAGCCGGAGTGGATGACCAAGGGGATCCCGGCGAAGGACAAGGGGAAGGATCAGCTGGCAAAGCCGGTGATTCGCCCGTAGCAGCGTTGGGGGGCCACACCCGAGGGACTCAGGTGTGGCCACTCCGACGGAGTTATCGGGTCACGGCAACCGCTGCCCCGCGAAAAACGGCCAGATGAGATCCGCCATCGTCAACGGATACGCGTTCCCGCTGGGATACGCGTGCCCGAGCTCGTCGAACAGCACGAACTCATAACTGTTGCTGGCACCGACGAGGCTCGTGCGATACGCCCAGCGGGCAACTTCCTTGCCGCGCACGAGCGACTCCGAGTACGTGTACTGGTCGGCGAGTTGCAGCACACCCAGCTGCTTCGCGGTCGCCATGTTCTTGAACCCCGGCGCGGTCATCGTCTGCGCATCGAGCGGAAAGAAGGGCACGTTGAAGTTCGGCACGTAGCGATCGTCGCGGTTGCCCACGGAGTAGATGAAGGAGATGGCGCGTGCCGGTACCGGTGGTACGGTCATGCCGCCCGCGTGCGCGTGCAGGGCGGCAAACACGGCGTTTCGCTCCACCAGCAGACGTTGCACCATCGCGCCCCCGGCCGAGAATCCGGACGCGTAGATCCGCTTCGCATCGACCCGCCGATTCGCCTTGAGCCACGTGATCATCTGGTCGAAGAATGGCGTGTCCTCGACGAACGGATGTGAGACGCGCGCCCGCATCGTGGCGTTGAGCAGCGCCACATCCGCCGCGGTGCACAACGGCATCTCCGGCCCGCCGAGGGTGCCATGCGCCCACTTCGTCGTTGCTTTCAACTCGTCGACGTCCACGAAATCACCGTCGCGATTCTCGTCTTCGCGAAAGCAATACGTCAGCGCCGTCGGGAAGACCGCAATGAACCCCACGGTATCGGCCTTCTCCCGCCAGCGCGAGCCTTCCAGGAACTCCTCCCCCGTGCCGCTCGTGCCGTGCAACATGAACACCACGGGGACTGCGGTGGTGGCTGGTGCATTGCGGCCGACATAGACGATGAACTCGCGGGGTTGCCCGTCGACGGTCAGCGTGACGGTCGACGCACCCGGCACATTGCGAAGTGTCGAGGTGGTATCGGACGGCGTCGACGGCGGCGCCGTCGTCGATTCGCCGCCGCAGGCAGCCAGAAGGGACGCGAGGCAGAGAAGCGTGAAGGGGCGGCTGACGGACATGATGCGACTCCGGCGGTGGACGGTGGTGAATCTCGCTCGGTAGTCGACGCGTCGAACGCCGGCGAATCTGGACATGGCACCGGCCGGCATCGGGTACGGGGCCCCACCCTCGCGGACCCGGCCCGGGCCGCGGTACTTTCTGGCGCGCATGACCATCCATCGATGAACGACCACATCCCCCGACCTGCCGACGACTGGGTCGCCCGACTCTACGACGATCTCCGCACGCTGGCGCGTGCCCAACTGCGTCGCGAGCACACCGGCCACACGCTCGACACTACCTCGCTGGTCAACGAGGCCTGGCTACGGCTTGCCCAGCAACACTCGTTGGGTTCGATGGACCGCCCAGCCTTCTTCAACGCCGCCGCGGCCACCATGCGCCGCGTCCTGGTGGACAGCGCCCGCGCGCGCCTCCGCGAAAAACGCGGCGCCGGCGCCGCCACCGTCCCGCTCGACGATGTCGCCGAGTTTCTGACGCTGCCGGAGGCGGACGAGTTGCTGCTCATCGACGAGGCGCTCGAACACCTGCGCCGCGTGCACCCGCGCGGGGCCGATGTGGTACAATGCCGCTTCTTCGCCGGCCTGACACTCGACGACACCGCCGCCGCCCTCGGCGTCTCGACCAAGACCATACAACGGGACTGGCTCATCGCCCGCGCCTGGCTGCGCAAGGAAGTCGGCGCGGACATGCGCGGTCGCCTCCACGACGATCCCTAGCCCGATGACCGGATTCGCCCGGCGACGACGCGTCGTATTCTCATGACCGACCCATCGCCTGCTTCCGACGCCGCCGACCGCTGGGCGCGCATCGAGCGCGCCTTCTTCCTGGCGCTCGACCATCCGCCGGCCGAACGCGACGCGATGCTGCGCACGATCGAACCCGATGCGTCGATCCGCGATGAAGTGCGAGCGATGCTGGCCGCCGAACACGACACCGGCGCCGCACTCCAGCTGGAACAGCGCTTCGTCATCGATGCCGCACCCTTGCCGGCATTGACCGCCGGCACGACCATCGGCCCGTATCGCATCACGGCGCTCGCCGGCCGCGGTGGCATGGGTGAGGTGTATCGCGCGCAACGTGTCGACGGCCAGCTCGACCTGGAGGTGGCCCTCAAGGTCCTGCGTGCCGATCTCCGCTCCGCCAGCGTCATCGAGCGCTTTCAGCAGGAGCGAAGAGTCCTCGCTCGCCTCTCCCATCCGCACATCGCCGCGATCCTCGACGCCGGCACCACCAGCGACGGACGTCCGTGGCTCGCCCTGCGATTCGTGGAGGGGGTTCCCCTTACCGCCGCCACACGCGGACGGCCGCTCGATGAACGCATCGCGCGCTTTCTCAAGGTCGTCGATGCCGTGGCCTTCGCACACGCGCACCTCGTCGTTCATCGCGACCTCAAGCCCGGCAACATCCTGGTGACCGAGTCGGGCGATCCCGTGTTGCTCGACTTCGGCATTGCCACGTTGCTGGACGACGAGCGGAACGGACCGGATGATGCGCCCAGCAGCGATCGCGCGCTCACCCCGTCGTACGCCGCACCCGAGCAGCGCGCCGGCGGCGCGATCACCACCGCCACCGATGTGTACGCCCTCGGTGCGCTGCTGTTCGAGCTGCTCTCCGACACGAGGCCCCCATCGAGCGGCAGCGGCACGACCGCGAGCTCCATGATCGCCGATCCGACCATGCGACGCGCCGTCGCGGGTGACCTCGATGCCATCATCAACAAGGCGCTCGCCGTCGACCCCGTCATCCGCTATGCCACGGCCAGCCAGCTCGCCGACGACGTCCGCCGATGGCAGCGCGGCGAAGCGGTGGTCGCGCGTCCGGAAACCTGGGGAGGACGCACGCGTCGCGTCCTCCGTCGCCATCGCGCGCTCGTGACAACAGCCGCCGCTATGGTGCTGTTGCTGGTGGGGGGGCTGGTCCGAGAGATCGTGCAGTCGCGCCGCCTTGCGGAAGAACGGGACCGCGCCGTGGCCGAACGCGCCGCCGGTGAAGACGTCTTGTCGTTCCTCACCGAGTTGCTTACGCCATCGGATCCGCGGGTTGCACCGGGTGGCGACACGCTGCGCGTACGTGACGTGCTGGCAAAGGCGGAAGCCGGCGCGGGCGACCTCGCCGCCCAACCGGAGCGACAAGTCCGGCTGTATCGCCTGCTGGGTCACATCCGCGCCGGACGCGGCGAATTCGTGCGCGCCGAATCACTGCTGACGCTTGGTCGGCAAATCGGCACCGATTCACTCGGTCCGAATCATCCGGAGGTTCTGCGTACGCGACTCGAGCTGCTGGGGGCGCAACGCGAACGCCGTGGACCACAGATGCTGACGTCGCAGATCGTGCCGCTCATCGATCAGTTGCGCACGACCTTCGGTCCGACGCACGAAGACGTCTCGCTGGCCTACGCGCTGGCCGCGCTGATCGTGGTCAACGCCGACAGTGCCCGACTGCTGCTGGATTCGTCGGTGGCCGTCCGGGCGCGCATCGGGATCGTCGACTCGGTCGAGATCGCGTCGCAACTGGACTCGCGAGCCAGCGAGCGCGGGCGACGACGCCGATGGGCCGAGGCTCTCGCGATCGAAGAGGCCGCGTTGCGCATCGTCACCAGTCGGTTCCCATCGAATCATCCGTATGTGCTGACCGTCCGCGGGAACGTCGCGTCGTACGCGAGCGCAACGGGCGATCACGCGCGCGCGGTGGAAATGTCGGGCGCTGTCCTGCGCGAGGTCATGCGGGATTCGACCGCTCGTCAGCCCTTGGGTCGCGCCCTCGAACGGTATGCGCTGGCGCTGGTGCAATTGCCCGGCATGGTCGACTCGGCCACCAAGGTGGAGCGCCAGGCGCTCGCGGCACTGCGGCGGGAGTTGAGTCCCGAGCATGTGCTGCTTGCCAGCGCCATGCGCAACCTTGCCATCATGGAGGCGGCCCGCGGCGACGCGGCGGGCGGTCTCGCTCTCCTCGACTCCGCCCTGTCCCGTGTGCGCGACAACCCCGACACCGGGGCCGTGCGCTACATGGTCGGGCAGCGCATCCCCATGCTGCTGCGTCTGGGTGGATTGAGCGAGGCGCGCGCAGCCCTCCAGTCAGTGCAGGGTGCGCTGCCGCGATATGCCGAAGGCTCCGATCAGTGGTTGCAGGTGCACTTCTGGAGTGGACTGGTCGCAATGGCCGCTGGGGACGCTGCGGGCGCAGTCATCCCGCTCAGCGTTGCGGTGGAACGGGCCGGGGCCGATCAACCAAAGGCGAGTCGTGCCCAATTGCGATGTGCATTCGGGGTGGCGCTTCAGCGCGCGGGACGAGCGGCGGAAGCCAAGCGGTTTCTCGCCGAAGACTGTCCGGTGTTGGCGCAGTGGGGACTCGCCGATCGGTCCGTATTAGATTGGTGGAAATCGTAGGACGCATCAACCCGAGGTCGACATGCATCGTTCCGTGTGTACCCTGACGCTCATCGCCTGCGCGCTCAGCTCCGGACTGGGCGCCTGCACCTCTGCCTCACCGTCGGCCGCCGCGCCGCCGACTCCAACCAATCCCGCGCCGGCCGACAACAGCGCCAACGCCCTCGAGTGGGCCGGCGTCTACCTCGGCACCTTGCCGTGCGACGAGTGCCAAGGCATCGAAACGGCGCTGCTTATTCGCCCCGACGGCAGTTATCAGCTGGCCACCAAGCCGCTCGGCAAGAACGGCGAGCTCCGCGTGCAACATGGCGTCATCGCCTGGAATGCCGCGCGCACCCAGATCACGCTGTCCGGCGTGACCGATGCGCACAACCGATACCTCGTGGGCGAACAGCAGCTCGTGCAGTTGGATGCGACCGGGCAACGCATCACCGGCGCGCTCGCCGATCGCTACGTGCTCCGCAAGCAGCTACCCGCAGGCCATCCGCGAACAGCGCGATAGGCCTCAGCGTAACGGACGGCTCGTTCGAAGCGATGTGCCCCTTCGATTGACTTCTAAGGTCAATCGACGCGTCTACGCCGCGCCCCGATCCTCACCACGCAGCATCCTCGCAAACCCCAGAACCTGCTCGGCGAACGCTCCCGCGTGACGCGGCGAGATGTACTGCGTATGCCACACGATCACCCACTCCCCCTCGGCCAGCGCCTGCCAACCCTCGGTCTCGCGCCAGCGCCGCATCCCCTCGGATGATGGCACCCGGATCACCGCGCCAGCGACGTCGTACCGTACACCCTGTCCGCCAGCCGCGCCCTGAAACGTGCGCACCATCGCACCAGGATGGTGAAAGACCCGGTCCACCGCATACGGTTTCTGTTCGAACAGCGTGAACCCACGGGCGGGCCACTGGGGAAGCCCGGCCGCAAACTCACCGACGTACGGCACAAACCCGTGAGCGTGCATCGCCTCCGCGAATCGCACGCGGGTGCGCCGTTCAAACGCAACAAACGCGAACGCCGCGGCAGCCGCGACGGAACCCGGCAGTGCCGCGGAGACCGTCGAACGAACATCGCTGAATCGTGAGGCAACCAACGAGATCGTGGTGATGACGAGCGCGAGGACCATCGTCGCGACACGGAGCCACCGGGTTTTGTCTTCGAAGCTGCGAACCAGAAGCGTGGCAGACATGAGTCGAGTTGGTGAAGTGATGGCGTCGGCCGTGCGCCGTACGGCCCTCCACCTATAGCGCGGAATTCACCGCTGAATCGGCTCACCGGGTGACGAACTCCCGCTGCCCCCGCGCTCGCGCCGCCTGCAGCACACGCACCTCGGGATCGACCACGACGCGATCGGGCCGCTGCGGAAGTCGCCAGCGTACGACCGCCGATGCCCCGGCGTCGGCCGCCACGACCATGAGATCGCCGCGCATCCGGTCTCCATTCTCGCGCGCCGCCAGCACCTCGACCGTCGCCGCGCCAGTACCGTCATTGCGCACCGTGGCCTGACACAACCACTCGCCGCCGTCCGCCTGACAGTGCGCGTCATGCAGGCTGAACGCGGGCAACCGGGTGCTGCGAAACCACTCCGAAACGTG
>CAZMGX010000052.1:0-19658 GCA_964565915.1 uncultured Gemmatimonas sp. | reverse complement strand
CATGTATCCCGCGTCTGCCATTGTCAGCTGCCGCCAGTGGACCGGTGTCGAATCTCAGTGGTCGATGGCGACCTGCCCGGTCGTGCGTGAGTTGCCATCGGATCGTCGCGATCGCCCCCTACAATGTGCCCACACGCCCCACGTCCGCGTAGGCTCGATGAAACAGGAAATCCCGTGCCAGCGGCTTCTCGCTGAACAGGTTGAGCGTCACGACGGCGGTGTGATCGACCGGGTTCAGGTACCAAGGCACCGGCACGTCCGTTCGCCAGCCGGACGCGACGATTTCGGCCACCAGCGGGTCATTCCAGCTGGACACGAAATCCAGCCAGCGTACGCCAAGCGCCCATGCCTGCTCGGCCACGCGCCGCGGGTTCACGAGGTGATGAAGGCGCAGGCCTCCCACATCCTGTTGCGCCACCGCCTCACTGCCGTCGTCCAGCACGATGCCGCGAATCCCAGGTTGCCGCCAATAGCGACCTTCCGGCCTCGGGAATCGCGCGAGATCCACGGGCACGGCGGCGATCCAGTCAGCGACGGCGAGGTTGCGTACCGCCGGGTTCAGGAGCACGTGTCGCTGCAGGTCCGGGTGGCGGAACCACTGGCGCTTCTCGAGCAGGCGCTGGCCGGCGGCGTTGGCCACGGCGACGGCCAGCGGGCCAGACTCCCTCGCGACACCGAGGAGGCGGTCGACGAGACCGCGACCGCGGTGCGAAGGATCCACGAGTATATTCTGAAGCCAGACGATCCCGCCGCCGGGGTAACAGCCAACATGGGCGACAATATCCCCGTTCAGCGCACGCGCGATCACGCATCGTCCCCCGTCCGCTTCACCGTACTGCCAATTCCAGAACTCGGTGCTGAACAGCGGATGTCGCGGCGGGTAGTGGGTGCGATAGAGACGGGCGAGCTGGGTGTGATCGCCGGCGTCGGCGATCATGATCCGTGTGTCCGGCATACGACGGAAGCTGCGGCCGCCACTGTTTCGAGACAAGCCGTCGTGCCTTACTCCACCTCCGGCTGTCGTGCACTGTGGAAGGCAAGGGTCCGATGAACATTCGTTTCGCGCAGGTCGAGCCGACCACGCGCTGCAACTTCACGTGCGGGTTCTGTGCCGGACGGCACATGCGGCAGGCCGATCTCGATCCGGCCGTCTTCGAGGCATTCCTCTCGACGCTCGACGGACTCGAACACCTCGAGCTGCAGGGCGAGGGCGAGCCGCTGCTGCATCCGCAGTTCTTTGAAATGATCCGGATGGCCAGGCGGCGTTTCCCCGATGTCAGTATCTCCATCATCAGCAATGGCAGCCTGTTCTCGGAGAAGCACATCGACGGCATTCTGGGCGCCGGAATGACCAAGCTCTTCGTGTCGATGGAGTCGGCGGACGCCACACGCTTTCAGCAGGTCCGCGGCGGAACGCTGGAGCGTGTCAAGCGCGGTATCCAGGCGTTGCTCGCGGAACGCGCGCGCCGCGGAGTGACGCTGCCGGTCGTAGGGCTGGCCGTAACCGTTCTGCGCAGTACGGTCGACGACACGTTCGACAGCATCGCGCCGCTGTACCGCGAGCTGGGCCTGGACGGCGGCATTGTCGTGCAGTACCTGCAGGCCATGCCGCAGTATGCGCAGCACTACAGCGATGTCACCCGGGCGGAGCTGTGCGGCCCGGACGAGGTGCATCACTTCAAGACCCGCCTGCAGGCGGCGCCCGAGGTCGGGCAACTCCTGGATGCCCGAGGGCGAACGCCGGGCTTTTATGAACGACTCTACGCCAGTACCGACGGCCGGCCCGTCTGTCCGTGGCTGGAGAACGGCATCTTCCTCGCCAATGATGGGTCGATCGCGTCCTGCTGTTTCATCAAGGACACGGATCGGTTCCGCCTCGGACGGGTCGGTGACCGCAGTGAAGACATCGTCCTCCGGCGTCGCCAGATGTCGGCGCAACTGGCGGCGGGGCAGGTGCCACCGGCGTGCGCTGGATGTGCGGTGGCTACTCATGTCGCCGGTGCCGCCACCGACGCTGCCGCGAACACCTGACTCAGAGCGGGCGAAGCCCGCGGCTGCCCCACAGGTCCTGTCCCTTGAACGCACCGGACATGATGCCGCTGGCCCGGAAGTACCGGAACGGCGTGCCGAACGATCTCAGGTAATATCCGTACATCAGCGCCGCCTCGACGTCCTGCGGCGGCAATCGAGCCGCCAGCAACGCCATCACCTCATCGTGCGAGGCGGGGTTGTACGTGCTGCCGAGATTCCGGTAGTACGAGATGCCGGCGAGAATCGATGGCACCTGCCAGTACACCGCTTCGATGCCGATGGTCGATCCGAACGTGAGCACCTTTTCCGCGTTCGTGAGCAACGCGTACGTGCTGAGCGGAGAGTCGGGAGGAATCACCGTGAGAAACGGCGCACTGAGCGCACGAAGACCCTGCGTCTGTCGATTGTCGATGCCGGTGAGATTGGGATGCACACGCACGTAGACGTGCAGGTCGTGCGGCGACTGCCGCAAGGACTCGACGATGGACTGCACCCCGTCGAGTTCCGACGGGTAGATCGGATTCTCCCAGCCGGCGCCGATCCCGACGAATTCGTCTTCCGACGACGTGAAGATGACGACGTTCCTCCGGTCGGGATCCCAGTCGTCCGGTAGCCGTCCCGCCTGCTGTCCGGCCACGAAGGACTTCCATGCCAGTTCGACGCCGACCGACTTGTTCCGAAACCATACTGCCGCCTGTTCTTCCCGGTCCGGCACGTCTCTGGCGTCGCGCCATCGCTGCCGCATCTCCCGCTCCACGAACTCCCGATCGTGCGGGAACGTGTTCGGGTAGAGGGCATAGTGTTGCACGTCATTTCCGCGATCGTACACGAGACATTCAACGCCCGCGCGCTGGCAGGCTCGCATGATGCCCCTGGTCGACGCAAACCGACTATTCGTGACGTACATTGTGTCGGTCGGATGCCGGCGCAGATACTCCTCGCACGACCGAAAAACCGTGAACGCGGTGCGCAAGACGTTTCGCAGCAGTGTCGCGTGCCGCGTGAGATCGCAGTGTGCGTCACGAAGGGCATAGATCAGCGATGAGACCGCGGCATACCCGATGTCGAATCCGTCGATCGTGTAGCGCCGTAGCTGCTGCAAGTCGGCGAAGTCGTCCTCGAAAGCCATCTCCCCGATGTCCGACGGCGCATATCGGCTCAGTCGCGTGACGGAGACCCGTTCGGAAAGCAACGCCAGCCCCGCCGATCGTATCTCCATGCAGGCCGTGCAGCGATCGGGCCGGTGCGCGAGATTGGCATCGCACGCCGGCAACTCGCCGTCGCAGACGAGCACGGTGACATGGTCACCCTGATCGATGTGACGCTGCACGAGTTCCAGATCGGTACCGAATTGCGGCGGTGCCAGGACGAACGGGCAGAACACCGCAACGTTTCTCGGGGCCATTACCACCTGCGACCGTTTGGGTTCACATGGACGTGTCCGTCATAATATGCACGTACAACCGGTGCGAAAACCTGCGACGAACACTCGCGGCATTTCGCACGCAAACGCTGCCTCCGGGCGTCTCGTGGGAGCTGTTGGTCGTGGACAACGGCTCGACCGACGTGACGGACGCGGTCTGTCGTGAGTTTGCGGGCCAGCTGCCGGTTCGCCATCTGCTCGAGCCGAAGCTGGGCAAGAGCCATGCCCTCAATCGTTCGCTCATAGAGGCGCGCGGCGATGTCCTGCTCTTCACGGACGACGATGTCACGGTCAGCGAGACGTGGATTCGCGAGTGCTGGGACGCCGGGATGCGACATCCGCATGCGGCGTTCTGGGGCGGCCGAGTCATTCCGGACTGGGAAGTCACACCAACGAAGTGGTTGCGGGACTACAGTCGGACGCCGGCCTTGATGGGCCCCATGGTGCATCTCGACTACGGCGACGTGGAGGGTCCGCCTGATCCTCGCTGGCCGACGCTCTTCTTCGGGGCGAACCTCGTGATCCGCAGGGCCGCGCTGGATCAGGCGCGGCTGACATTCCGCACGGACCTTGGGCCGAGGGGACGCGAGTACTCGACCCACGAGGACATGGTGCTGTTGCACCAGCTCCAAGAGCTGGGCCATGCAGGCGTATATGTGCCCGCGGCCGTCGTGCATCATCGCAACGCCGCGATGAAGATGACGGAGCGGCACGTGCGCGCCTGGCACAAGGGACGCGGGCGGTCCGAAGTGCGGCTTGGCCATTGGCCCGTGCATGGGCGATCGGTGTTCGGTGCGCCGCTCGAGCTCTGGAGTGGCTTCGTGCGCGCAGCGGTGGCCTATGGTGTCACGCGGTTCATCCGGCCGGCGCCGACGTGGCTCGATCACGAGGCGCGGATGGCTCGGCGATGGGGCGCGATCTGCGAGTTCCGCGCGATGGCGTCGGGGATCCCGGCGTCAGAGGGTCAGACGCGGAAGTCCGAAGTCGCATCCGACTCCTGAGACAGCGCCCGCAGCCGCTCCGCCAGTTCGCGCACGGGTCGCTCCAGCGCGCGGTCGCGGTCGATGAAGGGTGTGATGGAGCGAACGAGATCGTAGTAATACCGCGAGACGTGACCGCGGAGCTCGATGCCGCGCAGGTCGAGCGCTTGCGCGAGGCAGATGAGATAGATCGCCGCCACCGTGAACACTTGCTCGAGCATCTCGTGGCACTGGACGGCGGCGCTCATGCCGAGGCTCACCTTGTCCTGATTGTGCGATTCCGAGGATCGCGAGAAGATGCCATTGGGCGTCGCCTTCGCGAGGATCTCTGACGTCAGTGCCCCCACCGCCTGGTGGAGCCCCTTGAGTCCGTGATGCAGGTGCCGCTCGGATTCTGGCATGCGATCCCACGCCGCGAGATTGGCCGGCAGTCCGCGGTTGGACTTCTCGTCGATGAGGCTCATCAACTGCCGGTCCATCAAGTCGGTCAGGTGCGCGAGCGAGATTTTCAGGTAGTCCATGCCCTGCGCGAGATAACCGCCATAGAAATTGCCGCCCATGGCGAGCGGCGACGGCGCGGACGGATCCGGATCGACCAACGGGTTGTCCGATGCGCCGCTGGCTTCGATTTCCAGCCAGCGTGATGCCTGGTCCAGCGTCTCGATGACCGGCCCGAGGACCTGCGGTGTGCACCGCAACGAGTAGCGATCCTGCACATGCCACTGCATCTGCGCCCCGTGGGTTGACAGCAGGTGCAGCGGCTGGGCGCGATAGGATTCCGCGGCAAGCAGCGCGAGGATCGACCGGGCGACGCGTGCCTGCCCCTGATGGGTCTTGGCCCGCTCGTTGACGAGTGGCTCGAACGACTCCGTGCGCCCTTGCAGACCAAGACACAACCAGCTGGTCATCAGGCAGCCCAATTCCGTCAGGAATCGGCCCGCGCTGAGATTGACCAGTGACAGCCCGGACATGGCCGCCGTGCCATTGACCAGCGCCAGCCCTTCCTTGGGTTTGAGGACGTAACGCGGCACACCCGCCAGCGCGAGAATCTCCGGCAACGGGACCGTGCGCTCCGTCGTCGAACTCGGGTCGAAGATCTCGCCATCACCTTGCAGCGCCTGCGCAATGTACGCCAGCGGAATCAGGTCACCGCTGGCGCCCAGACTGCCCTCTCGCGGAATCGCGGGAATCCAGTCCCGCTCGAGGAAGAGCTGCAGCCGCCTGACGAGGTCCACACTGACCCCCGAGAAACCGCGACACATCGATTGAAGCACGAAGAGCATGGTGGCACGGCAGGCGACCCGGGGCAGCAGTCTGCCCGTGCCGCACAGCAGGTATGCCACCAAGTTGCGCTGCAGCTCCTCCGATCGATCCGGTGGAATGAGCCGGTAGGAACTGTCGCCGAAGCCGGTCGTCACCCCGTAAATGGGGAGGCCTTGGTCCATCAACTGGTGCAGGCGCCGCTCGGAGACCCGAACCCGCTCGAAGCAGGCGTCCGAGATTTCCGGTCCGCCGTGTCCGGCGCGCTGAAAGACGAACGACATCGCGCGCGACAGTGACAGCGGATGTTCGTCGATGACCAGTGTCTCACGGCCGTCGCGCTTCGATGCGATATCGTCCATCCGTCGTCTCCTCGGCGATTCTCATTGTGCAGGGCCACGGCATGGGCGTCCTGGCCGTGACGCTATGCACAAGCTCGGTGTGTCGACGAAACGTATCGGCCATGTCGGGGTGGCGAAACGGGTGCTTCGCGACGTGCGTCGTCTCGCATTTTGCGAGAGGTCGACGGCGTGCGCCGCGTGGCCTATCTTCACCGGTCGGACGAGCCGTGATGCCATGACGAACGACCTCGCAACCAGGTGGGTTGCGGGCGACCACACCAATGAGATCATCGTGAAGCAGCCGATCATCGCGTGGTACGCGAGCCGGATGGCGGACACGAGGGTTCGGGGGTACGCGGCGGGAATCAGCGCCGCGGTGGGCGTCGCGATCGTCTGCGCCTTGTACGCCCCGGGGCTGATGTCCTCGGATTCGCTCTATCTGTATCGCCAGGCACTATCGTCGGCCATCGAGCCTGACGGCAAGCCGCCGATGACGGCGTACATCTGGATGTGGCTGGTCAGGCTGACACCGAATCCCCTGATACTCCTCCTGTTTCAGAATGTGGTCTTCTGGACGGGCCTGGCCGCCGTTACGTGGGCCGGCGGTATCCGCGCACATCACTCCGTCGTCGCCATCCTTGGCATCGGCCTCTTTCCGACCGTGTTGGCGCACCTCGGAACACTCTGGATCGATGTCATGACGGCGGTCATGCTCACCCTGTTCACCGGAACGGCGCTGGTCGGTCAACGACGGCGATCGAGAGCAATCCTTGCGGCGTCGCTACTACCGCTTTGGTGCGGAATGACGGCGCGACTCAATGCGGTACCGGCGGTCATCCCGCTCCTGGTGTGGTTCGTGATGCTCTGGTGGGACATGGAGCCTCGCGCCGTTTCCCGTAGCCGTGTCGCTGCCGCGGCGACTGCCCTCCTATTCATATTCGTGGTTGCGTCACAAGTCTTCAATCGTACGGTGACCGGCGGGCCCTCGGGCGCCGGTGCGCGAGCGCTGCAATTCGCGATGGTGCACGATCTGGCCGGCATCGCCGTCCAGACCGGCGACTTGCGGCTTCCGACGTACGTGCAGCGCGCACCGCCAGCCTTGTCGCTGGATATGGTCCGTGCCGCCTACGATCCTGCCGACGTGAATCGACTCGTGTACAACCCGCAGTGGTCGTCCGCGAAGCTCATCACGCGCGACTCGACCGAGTTCCGTGAACTTGTCGACGTCTGGGCGGATGCAATCATGACGCACCCAGGCGCGTATCTGCATCGCCGAGCCGATGCGTTTGCGAGCATCCTGCAGATTCGCGAGGTATTCTATCCGTATCACGATGGCATCGACCAGAACGATCTGGGACTCGCGTTTCGACGCGGCTCGCCGTACGAACACCTGATGGCATTCTTGCGCGCGACGAGAGGCGTCTTCTTCCGAGGCTGGTGCTTCGGGCTCGTCGCCGTCGGGGTAGTCGTGTTGGCGGTTCGGCGACGCGAATGGAGCACAGTTGCCGTCACCTCAAGCGGGCTGTGCTATGTGGCGCCGTACGTGATCATCACCACCGGCGCCGACTTCCGGTACATCTGGTGGATGGTCGTGGCCACGCTGCTCGGCGCGTTGATGCTGCTGTCGGGTGACGCGCGCCGCGATGACCGCGCACGTTCGGCGCACCAGAGTCCAGCCGGCCCTTAGGAGCTCACCCGATGACGCGCCTCGCGGTGATGCAGCCGTATTTGTTTCCGTACATCGGCTATTTCCATCTGATGCACGCCGTCGACCGGTTCGTGGTGCTCGATGACGTGGGGTACATCAAGGGTGGCTGGATCAACCGGAACGTGATTCTCGTCGACGGCACCCCGACACGATTCACTCTGCCGGTTCACAACGTCAGCCAGAATCGGCTGATTCTCGAACACGAACGTGCGGACGACGAGCGATGGTGCTCCCGGTGGCTCCGGACGCTCGAGCGGTCGTATGGGAAGGCGCCATGCTTCGTGCCAACGTTCGATCTGGTGACCTCGGTGCTGGCAGATCCGGAACGACGCCTCTCCCCGTGGATCACCATGACGCTGCAGCGCATCTGCATGCACCTCTCACTGCCCGTGACGATCATCCCCACATCCTCGATCTACGCCAACGCGGAGATCCGGGGCCAGGAGCGCATAGTCGACATCTGCAGGCGGGAACACGCGACGCAGTATGTGAATGCCGGCGGTGGCACGTCACTCTATTCTCCGTCACGCTTCGACGCGGCGTCGATCAACTTGCGTTTTGTGCAGTCGCGGTTCACACCGTATCCGCAGGCTGCCACCGAGTTCGTGCCGGGTCTTTCGATCCTCGATGTACTGATGCACAACCATCCGGAAGAAATTCGAGAGCGACTCTTCACGTATGATCTCACGTGATCGCTGAACGGGCATGGGGCACCGACCCCTGTTCTTGTCCGGCCGCCATCTCCTTCGGCTTCACATAAACCGCGATCACCGACCGGCCGAACGCTCGACCCATCAACGGATCCACCACCCGCGACAGCGGCACCACGAACCGGTCCCACGTCAGGATCTGGGACCGCGTCGGGAGGGATTGTCGCAACAGCACGCGGTTGGCCAGCGAGAGCGCCATGCCCACCGCGTCGGCATAGAAGACCCGTTCCCGGCGCAGCGTAGGCGGAAACGCCGCCTGCAACGTACCGGCGGTATATCGGCGAACATGCCCGATTGCCCGGTCGAACTCGCTGTACAACGACGGGAACGCCGGCGACAGCACGATCAGCGACCCTCCCGGCGCCAGCAGGCGTGCGGACCTCGCCAACTCAGCGGTGTCGTCCTCGATGTGCTCCAGCACGTCGATGTAAGTGATCGCATCGAACCGGCGTGTTGGCGCTACGGCCGACACATCCCCCACGATGATCTCCGGCCGCACACCAGAGCCGGGACCCAGCGTCACGCCGGAGAGCCGCTGCGCCAGCGTGGCGTCCGGCTCGAGACAGGTCCACTCGGTCACGATGGGATTCCAGAGAGACTGCGCCGTCGTCCCGATGCCGGCACCCACCTCGAGGACGCGTCCACGTACATGAGGGCGCAGCAGGTGCGAGAAGTACCGCTTCCAGTTGGTGGCCAACGCGAAGACATCGAGCTCACCACCGACATACGCATAGTCGGCGCTCACCATCGGATCGACCGGTTGGCACACGTCATGAGACCACGCCGTCCGCGTCTTCGCCATGAGCCGCCGGATGCACCGTTCGGCACTCCTGGATGAACGCCGCGAAGTCCGTGATCGGCAACCGCGCCACATTCGCGCGCCCGAACTGGATCATGAACACGAACACGAGCGACAACAGGGCCGCCTG
The DNA here is from genome assembly GCA_964565915.1 of uncultured Gemmatimonas sp. Taxonomy (GTDB): domain Bacteria; phylum Gemmatimonadota; class Gemmatimonadetes; order Gemmatimonadales; family Gemmatimonadaceae; genus Gemmatimonas. The sequence goes on along the minus strand of CAZMGX010000052.1, from coordinate 10,276 downwards.
CGACAGCAGGATGAACAGCACGCCCAGCGCCACCGTCGCCCAGCCCGGAATCGCCAGGGTCGTGAAGAACTTCACCCCGAGCGTCGCGCCGATCGCGACGAAGAGCAGCACCATCAGCACGCCCGTGGCCGACAGCAGTCGCACGCCGATCCGATCGGCAAACACCGACATCCCGCTGAGGCCATGTGTTACCAGGGCCAGGAAATCCATCTGCGATCGGCCGGCGAGACGACGCGCACGCGTGGTCGGAATCAGGACGCGCGGCAGCCGTGCCCGCACCACCGCGGCCGCATAGTGATTCCACAACTCGGACACGACCACGATCCGCTGGAGCATCGCGTGCGGCACCGCACTGAAGTTGCCCACTTCGACCGGCAGCCCGACCAGGAGACGATGCAGCAGCCGGAACACGTGATAGAAGACGCTGAACAGCGCCCCTTCGGAGCGACGCATCCGTCGGGCGAACGCCAGGCTGCCGCTGGCTTCACTGGCCCGGATCAGCGGCAGCACATCAGACGGCCGATCCTCGCCGTCGCCGTCCATCACCACCACCGTCCGAACCGCGGGTTGAGTGGCCAGATGACAGAGGCCGATGGCCAGCGCGCGTTGATGCCCGAGATTGCGCCAAAGGGTCAGCTGCTCGATGCGCCCAAGCGCCCGTGGCACAAAATCCAGCCACTCCCCGGGTGGTGTGGTCGACCCATCGTTCACCACCACGACGTCCGCGCGCGTACTGTGGCGCTCCAGTTCCGCGTCGAGTTGGCGGAGCACGAGGCGTACGGACTCCCAGTCGTTGTACACGGGAATCAGCACGACCGGGTCGGCCGTGCCAGCGGGCGTTCCAGACGACGTCTGGGCCGTAGCGCGGACGTTATCCGACATACACAGCGTGACGAGGCGCGTGGACAGACTGAGCTCGGGACAAGCGAAAAAGACGTGGCGCCACGCGCTGGATGGTGAACAAGGGAAACCAGAGGTGACCGAACGTCTCGGTGTCGGTCTCATCCAGCAGATAAAAGTGCGTCTGCTGTCGCAGCGCCTCTACTGCAGCCACGTGGGGGAACCCGTACAGGCGCGCGTGCACCCTCGCCACGTCACGCTCGACCGTTTGCATCCGCACGGATGCGGCGAGCGCGGCGTCGAGGCCCGCCGTCGCGGGAGTGGTTGCATCATCGAAGACGGGAAAGTGGCAGACACTGGTGCTGAGCGGATGCGCGGGATCGACGAGCGTCGCCAAGGCGTACGCGCGCTGGCGAGTTCGGCAGACCACCGTCGCCCCGGTCCCCTGTGCACGGATCGCACCGGCATCCGCCACCAGCTCGGCCGTGGCGCGATGTGTCCCCTCGACCTGGCCCCGCACGAGCGCCACTGCAAGCGCCACGTGGCCCGCCAAGACCAGCGTGCGAACGACCCGCGGCACATCCGCGAGGAGGAGGGCTGCGACAGGCACCCAGGCGAGGAGGCCGGGAATGGCATAGCGACGCACGAGCGACGGTTGGACGGCCACGGAAAAGACCACAAGGATCAGCGGCACCGCGGCCAGGGCGACGAGTGCCTGCAAGTCTCGATCCCACGTGGACAACCGCGCCACCACGGTTCGCTGCCCTTTCCGCTGTTGCACCAACCGAACGATGGTCCACACCACCAGCGGCACGAATAGCCCCATCCACCAGAAATAGTCGGCGAGGAACGCCACCAGCTGCTCCATGGAAACCGGGGCCACCCACGTCGCTGTGGATAGTGCGCGTCGCTGGCCGAGGTAAAAGGGCACACAGGCCAGCAAAGCGAGTGGTCCGCACAGCATGGGGGCGACAGACCGCAGAATCGCGGCCGCAGTCTTCCGATCGCGAAGGCTGGACACGACCACGGCGACCGCGAGAATGGCCCAGACGAAGACCCCGAAGTAGTGGATCGTGCACACACCAACGGCACTCACGGCCACGGCGATGTCGCGTCGCCGCGAGACCGCAGCCGCTCGATCAACCCCCGTCGCCCAGACCAGCAGCACCGACAGCAACAGCCACGGCCCGTAGAATCGCGCGTCGAAGGCATACGTGATGGCCAGCGGGTGCGCCCACAGCGCGCAGGCGGCGCCAAAGGCGGCGGAGGTCGCCAGATGCCGGCGCACGATGGCCAGGGCGAACGTCAGCGCCAGCCAGACACAGAGGAACGAGACGAAGCGCATGCTGAACGGCGTCAGACCGCCACCGATTGCATCGAGTGCGCGATAGAGCAGATGCAGCGCCGGCGGATTGAAGTCGGCCCCCATTGCCAGGCTGCGCAGACTGTCCGACAGACCCTGGCGCGTCGCCAGGAGATACGTGTGGTATTCATCCAACCACAGGGGCTTGGACAGCAGGGCGAACCCGTCGGCGGCAGCCAGCGTCGTCAGCATGATCGCCAGCAGTCCACCCGATGCGAGCGCGAGCCCGCCTGCACGCGGTGCGCTCACGAGATCCCGGTCGGCTGCTCCACGCGCCGCACTCCGCTCTCCCCAGCGTGCTGGGCCGCGCCCCGTTCCTGCACCGGCGCCGTCGGCGTGAAGAAGCGATACATCGCCGGGATCTCGACCTGCAGCAGTGCGAACAACACGATGACCGTGGTGATCACGGCCGCCATCAGTCCGCGTTCACGGTACAAGTGCTCCGGCTGCTGCGCGGCGCTGCCGGCCTTGAACGCCACCTGTAGATAGATCGCCATCACCAGCGCCACGAGTGGGAACGCGAGGATCAGTTCCATCCGATAGCGCATGCAGAACGCGCCGAAGAACATCATCGCCGCTGTGGCGTAGAACATGATGGCGACGAGCAACCGTTCACTCGTGTAATGCGCGAAGGAGGCGCGATACGCCGCCGCCTTCGCGCGGTCGCCAATCGACGCCAACTCGGCGAAGCGCTTGAGCGCCATGAAGTAGCAGCCCAGCATCCAGTAGCACAGAAGCAACGAGGCTGGCGCGACCGTCTGGTCGGTGACGATGAACCACCCGGCCAGCATCCGGAGCGGGTTGTTGACCGCCTCGGTCAGCACATCGAGGTACGGCACATCCTTGGTGCGGACCGGCGGCACGTTGTACGCGCAGGCCATCAGCCACAGGGCGGCCACGGACAGGAGGAAGGGTATCGACACCCGCGACGCCAGCCCGAACCCAATCGCGGCCAGCACGAGCCATTGCAGATACGCCGCACCAGGACGTACGCGACCGGCGGCGATCGGTCGGTGCCGCTTTTCGGCGTGAAAGCGATCGGTCGGAGCGTCGAGGACCTCGTTCAACGTGTAGTTGCTCGATGCCACCAGGCAGATCGATCCCATTCCGATCAGCGCCCGCCCCAGCAGCACCGGGCCGTCGACGGGAGGGACCGTACCGATGGCCACCACGATGCCCGGTAGTACGAAGACGTTCTTGAACCAGTAGTCGACACGTGCCATCGCCACGTGCGCGCGCCAGTCCACCGTGCCGTGCACGGCCGTCATTGCAGGACCGGATCCGGATGCCGCTCCGGCACGGGAGGTGACGCGACCCGATCCCGATCACCGATGGCCGACAACCGCGCGCTGGCGTACCAGCGGCGGGTGAAGTGATAACGAATGCGAAAGACATCGATGAACCCGCGGACCGAGTCCCGCAGCAGTCGCACCGATGAGGTTTCGTTATGCAGCAGCCGAACCGGGATGCGGGCGATGTGCAGCTCGTGCTTGAGCGAGACGTACACCAACTCGACGTCGAAGGCGAACCGATCGATGCGCAGCAGGCGGAACAGCTCTTCAGCCACATCCCCGCGCACGCCCTTGAGGCCACACTGCGTATCGTAGAATCCGCCCGTCACGATCGTGCCGACGAACGCCGTGAACGCGAGGGATGCGGCACGGCGCCACCAGCCCAGCAACACGCGGTATTCCGACGTGGGGAGCGAGCGATCGCCAATCACCACATGCACGCCCGGCTGACGCAGCACAGTGATCATCGTCTCCAGCGGGCGCATCCCGAAGGGCAGGTCGACATCGGTGAAGAGGCGAACCGCGCCGGTGGCGGCGAGCATCCCGTGCCGGACGGCTGCGCCTTTGCCGAGGTTCTGCGGCAGCCGCAGCAGGCGGACGTTGGGGTCATCACGAAATTCGTCGACGGCGAAATCGCCGCCTCCGTCATCGACGACGACGACTTCCCAGGTGAGCCCGAGCGCCGAGAGGGCCTGGCGCAGTTCCGCGACCGAGCGTCGTGCGATCGGGGCGCCGCGATAGCAGGGCAGCACGACCGACACGTCGATCATGCGCGGGGTCGACGCCTTGGGATCTGCTGGCACGGACGCGGCATGGACCGCTGACGGAGTACTGCGGGGAACGCGGAGCGCATGGGCCTCGAATATGCACACGCATCGGGTCGCCCGCGCGCGCGTGCTGTAGTTTATCGCACGATGATAGACGAGACGGCGGGGCCCGTGGAAACAACACCGTCGACGCGTGCGCGGCTGGCGTTTGCCGTGCTGGTCACCCTGGCCACGGCGGCCTACGTCTTCCAGCGGGGCCGCGCAGACCCGACGCGAGTCAGCGACTTCGATCAGGTCTGGTTTGCGGCGCAGGCCCTGTGGGCGGGGCAGGATCCGTATCCCCTCATCGGCCTCGGTCGGCCCTTCGAGTGGAAATGGCCGTTCTACTATCCGCTGCCCGCCGTGGTTCTGGTCGGGCCCCTCGGGCTTGGGTCGGTCCTGCTGGCGCGGTGCGTCTTTGCCGGCCTGTCGGCCGGTGCCCTCGCGTGGGCGATCACGCGGGATGGCTGGCATCGCACGCCGGTCTTCGCGAGCGTGTCGTTCATCGTGTCGGTGCAGCTGGTGCAGTGGTCACCGCTGCTGACGGCGGCGCTGTTGTTGCCGGCGCTGAGCTGGGTGAGCATCGCCAAGCCGAATTGGGGTGTGGCGATCGTGGCGGCGGCGTCGACGCCGCGTATTTGGCGGCCGCTCATCATCGGCGCGTGTGTGCTGACGATCGTGGCCTTCATCGTCCAGCCCAACTGGGTGAGCGCGTGGTTGCCGATCGTGCGATCGGCGAGCCATTTCGGCACCCCGGTCGTCCTTCCCTTTGGATTCCTGATGCTCGCGGTGGTGCTGCGTTGGCGACGTCCGGAAGCTCGACTCCTGCTGGCCGTAGCCTGCCTGCCGCAAACCCCGGGATTTTACGACGCCCTGATGCTCTTCACGATTCCCCGTTCACTGCGTGAATCCCTGCTGCTGACCGGCTGTTCGTACATCGTGTTCTTTGCGATGGCGTTTCGCGGCCCGTGGCCGGCGGATAGCGCGTGGATGGCGGACATTGCGCGCTTCACGCTGTGGTTCTTCTATCTGCCGTGCGTGGTGATGGTATTGCGTCGTCCAAATGACGGCACGCTGCCGGTGAGCGAGCGGCTGTGGATAAAACGCTGAGGCAGCGACCGGAACTCGTCGGCGCCGTCGTGGTCGGTCTGCTGGCGCTGCTGTTGTCGCTGGCCCGCACGCTGGTCGAACCGTCGTGGCCGACGGACTTCGATCAGTGGTACTACGCCGCCCGCGCCATGCGGCAGGGGCTCAATCCCTATGATGCCGTCGGACCGACCAGCACGTTCCGCTGGAACTGGCCGCTCTACTACCCGATCTCGACCGTCATTCTGGCGCTGCCGTACACGGCACTCGCATTGCCGGTTGCCCGGGTGTGTTTCGCGACGGTCGGTGGGGCGGTGCTGGGCTTTGCGCTGGGCAAGGATCACTTTCGCCGCCTTGGCCTCCTGCTCAGCGCGGCGTTCCTGATCGCCGTGTTCCGCAACCAGTGGTCGCCCTATATCACGGCCGCGTACTTCGTGCCGCTCGCCGCGGTGTTTCTTGCGGCCAAGCCGAACATGGCGGTGCCCTTTGTGGCCGGCATCCGCGACTGGCAGCACTTTCGGTGGCTCGCCGCACTCGGCGCAGTGATTGGTGCGGTGACGCTGGTCGTGCGCCCCTCTTGGCCGCTGGACTGGCTGGGGTCGTTGCGAGAGATGCAGCACATCGTGGCCCCGGTGATGCGACCGGGCGGATGGCTGCTGGCGCTGGCCTTGCTCAAGTGGCGGCGTCCCGAGGCAAGGATGTTCCTGGCGCTTGTGTGTGTGCCCCAGACGCCGAGCCTCTATGACCTCCTGCCCTTGTTCGTCGTGACCCGAACCACTCGCGAGGTCTCACTGCTCGCGTTCCTCACGCACGCGCTCTTTTTTGTCATCGTGGTGCGGGGCCCGTTCGACGCATTCAACACGTACGCGTACGAGCTCGGCAACCTGGCGACCTTTCTCATCTATCTTCCCGTCATGGTGATGCTGTTGCGTCGACCGAACGTCTTCCGTGATCCCGAGGACGATACGTACCCGGCCCGCCGGACGTGGCGTGAACAGGTGGATGCGTTGTCACGCGCTGACGCCGTGCTGCTCCTGATCAACGCGTCGATGGCCGCGTTGCTGGTCTGGCTGTCGGTCTCCACCTCCCGAGCGTAAGGATGCAGACACGACACCGGGTGAGCATTGCGTTGGGCATCGGTGCATGGGGCGCCTTTGTTGCGTACTTCGGGATGAGTGCGGCGCCACAACACCTGGCGAAGGATTTCTCGTGGCCGTGGCGGGCCGCCCTGGTGCTGCTGCAGGGACACGACCCGTATCAGGTCATGCAGGCTACCGGACCGTATCCGTTCAACGTCGGTCTGTTCTACCCGCTGCCGGCCGCCCTCGTGGCCATGCCATTCGCGTCGTTTCCGCCGGCGGTGGCAGGCGCACTGTTCATGGGCCTGAGCTCAGCCCTACTGGCGTGGGCCCTGTCGAAGGACCAGCCGCATCGGCTCGTGATGTTTGCCAGCGCGCCGTTCTGCATGGCCGCGTTGTTGGGGCAGTGGTCGCCGTTGCTGGTGGCCGCCGCCGTGCTGCCGCCGCTGCAGTTCGCCTGTGCCGCGAAGCCCAACATCGGTCTGGTGTCGTTTGCCTACCGGCCGTCGTGGGTGGGCGCGTTCGGCATGGTGGCCCTGGGTGTGATCTCGTTCATCCTCATTCCACGCTGGCCGTTCGAGTGGCTCGAAGCGCTCAAGGCCACGCCGCGCTATCGGGGGCCGGCCTTTTCGCTGGTCGGGGCGTTCACTCTGCTGGCCATTCTGCGATGGAAGCGTCGCGAGGGGCGGTTGTTCACGGCGATGGCGCTGGTCCCGCAGCTGTCGCTGTTCTACGACCAGTTGCCACTCTGGTTGGTGCCCAGCACGTATTGGAGATCGCTGCTGCTGACGGTTCTCAGCTGGGTCGCGTGGTTCCAGTGGTATCCCTCACGCGGCGTGCCCGAGAGTGTCGCCGTGGCGAAGCCGTGGATTCTCGGGCTGATCTACGCACCGGCGCTCGTGATGCTGCTGTTGATGCCGGAGAAGGAAAGCCCGGCGCCTACGGGGTCATCACGAGGAAAACGCGACAGCTCGTAGGCAGGCAGCCTGGGAGCGGCGGGAACGGCAGGCGCTCAGGACTGACGGCAGCCGTGGCCTTGACCACGAGCGTCGGCGCCGGGATGCCAAGCGCGGTCATGAACAACCCCGACGACTGTCGGCTGACGGAGACGCGAACTGCGTTGGCGTTGACCGTCCCACACACTTCGGTCGTCCACGCGGGTGCGCCCGTATCGCTCCAGCTGCCGCACTCGGACGACAGGACCGTGACGGGTGCCTGCATGGCCGGATTCTTGGCGACCCACGCGGCGGCGGCATTTGCGGCCTGCAGTGGATTGTGACTGCCCACCGGAATCAACTCGACGGCCCCGGCCAATGCGGCCGCGTCGGCCGACATTTGCAGCTCGGACTTCAGGTTGTCGAGCCGCCCGAAGTCGGCGGCGAGCGCAAAGAGCCCGACCATCGCGACGAGCAGCACGGCGACCAGCACCACGATGGCGCCGCGGCGCGCCCGCATGCCGCGCCCCCCCGGTGAGAGGCGCTGATGCCCTGTAATCGAGCGGCGGTAGCGGGTTCGGCTCGTCATATGCGACTTAGATACCGCCCAGTTCCTTGATCACCGCAAAGATCGCCGGGCCCAGCACGACGACAAAGAGGGCCGGCAGGATGAAGAACAGCAAGGGGAAAATCATCTTGACGGGGGCCTGCTTGGCGCGCTTTTCTGCCGCCTGCCGCCGCTTGCGACGCAGGGTCTCTGCCGACACGCGCAGGACCGTGGCGATGCTGGTGCCGAGCTTTTCACTCTGCACCATGCTGGACGTGATGCTGCGCAGCTCGAGCACACCGGTTCGCTCCCAGAGTCCGCGCAGGGCCTTCTCTCGGGTGACGCCGGCATTGGTGAGGCGACTCACGACGGCCAGTTCGTCGGAGAGGGCTTCGTGCAGGAAGCGCAGTTCGCGGGAGACCCGCAAGATGGCGGCGTCGAGGGAGATACCGGCTTCGACACACACGACGAGCAGGTCGAGCGCATCGGGCACCGACCGCGCAATCGTCTCCTGCCGGATGCGCACCATGCGATCCAACATGGCCAAGGGCACGATGAATCCCGCGAACGCGCCGAGGCCGATGAGCAGCACGAAGAGGGTGTAGGACCCCTGCGGCGCGATGAACCACGTCAGCAGGGGAAAGATGACGCCGGAAACCACACGCAAGAGGAAGAACGTTTGCGGCGCCGTGGGCGACTCGATGCCGGCCTGCACGAGCTTGGCGCGAATGCCGGTGTTGTCGGCGCTGTCAGGCACGAAGCGCGCGAGGCTGGCGGCCAATTCGCTGACCGGCGCGGTGTCGGCCATCAGCGGCGTCGCGGTCGCCGCCGCCCGGGTGACCTCGCCGGTGGCGCGTCGCAGCACGGCGCGCTGGCGCAGCATGGATCCGACGGCCATGATCGCGACGATGAGCGCGACGGCGCCCACGCCGATCAGCGCGATGATCGTCGGGGTCAGGGGCGCGAGGGGCTGCATCGCGTCAGAGCTCCACGTCGGCGATGCGCATCATGACGACATAGCCGAGGACCACCGAAATGCCGGCCGCTCCCAGCAGAAACGGACCGATGGCACTCTCCAGCATCGGCCTGGTGAAACCGGGATTGATGAGCATGATGACCAGGAAGACGAGCACGGGCAGACATGTCAGAATCCGCCCGGACAGCTTCGACTCTGCCGTCAGCGAAATCACCTCACCCTTGAGCGCCGCGCGTTCGCGCATGAGCGACGAGATGCGACCCAGCACCTCGCCGAGGTTGCCGCCGGATTCGCGCTGGATCAGTACGGCGATGACGAACATGCGGAAGTCGAGGTCGTCGACGCGATGTTGCATGGTCAACAGTGCGGTGCGCACCTCGACGCCCAGCCGTTGCTCTTCGTAGAAGCGCATGAACTCGGGGCCCAGCGGCGCGGGCATTTCGTCGCCGACGAACTTCATGCCGGCTTGCAGCGAGTATCCTGCCTTCATGGAGCTGACCAGCATGTCGAGCGCGTCCGGGAGTTGCTCGTTGAAGCGCTGCCGGTGCGAGCTCTCCCGCGTGGTAAGCCACGCATAACAAAACGCCGCGCCCACGGCCGCGCCGGCAAGCGGCACCAGCAGTCCCGGCTGAATCAGTGCGCCGATGATGAAGCCGATACCCATGGCCAATCCGGCGCGCAGCACGAAGCTGCCCGGCGACATCTTCGAGCCGGCGCGTGCCAGGCGCGTCGCCAGTTTCCCCGTGAACTTGCGATTCGCCAGCAGCTTGTCGAGGGCGGGCAGGTCACTGACCGCATCGTTGCGCAGGATACTTTGCGTCGCCGCCATCGCCTGCTCGACTTCGCGCAACCGCTCGAGGATCGCCTCGGAAGCGGCCAGCTTGCGTCGATTCAGGAAGACGTACCCGCCATACAGAAGGCCGGTCGTCCCGACGAAGACCAACAGCAGCGTGAGCAGTTGCAGCATGACGCGCTACTCGAAGAGGTTGCTGGGGAACTCGACACCGGCCAGCTTGAGTCGCTCGACGAACATGGGCCGTACGCCCGTGGCCTCGAAGTGTCCGAGGACGCGCCCGTCGGGCGACAACCCGGTGCGCTTGAAGCGGAAGATCTCCTGCATGGTCACGACCTCGCCTTCAAGCCCCGTGACTTCGGTGAGGCTGACCACACGACGGCTACCGTCGGAGAAGCGTTGCACCTGCACCACGAGATCCAGCGCCGACGCCACCTGCTCGCGCATGGCACGGCTGGGCAACTGGGTACCGGCCATGAGGATCATCGTTTCGAGACGGGCGAGGGCATCGCGCGCCGAGTTGGCGTGGATGGTGCTCAGCGATCCTTCGTGACCCGTG
>CAZMGX010000051.1:0-19704 GCA_964565915.1 uncultured Gemmatimonas sp. | reverse complement strand
TCCGCCAAGGCGCGCGAGGCGCTGCGCCTCGCGGAACAACATGTGACCGAGCAGCTCATTCTCTCGGGCGCACAGGTCGAGGATGTCAGGGCATTGGCGTTGGAGGATGCCGCGTTCGCCCTGCTGGCCGAGGGCGCGGCGCAATGAGCGCACACACTCTTCCCCGACGGCGGGTCGTGCTGGCAGAGCAAATTCGCACAGTGACCTTGATGTTGCGCGTGCCGGCCCTCCTCGCAACCGTGGGCATCCTGCTCTCGACCGCTGTTAACGTGTGGGACTTCGTGAACGGGCGCGGAGGCGTCGAATTCGCTCCCGCTTTGTCCATGCTTTCCGGCTGCGTCGGCGCAGTCCTGCCGGTCGGCGTCTGGACGCGAACCGAACGCATCGGCGGGGGGTTTTTCTGGCCGATGCCCGTCGACCGTCGCGAGCACGCGCTGATCAGAGTGTGTGCTGGGTGGATCTTTCTGATGGCTGTGGTGGGGTTGTTCATGCTCTGGCTGCTGGCACTCGCCCTGTTCACGCGCGGGCACATTGCGGCGCCGCAAGAGCTTCTCCTGCTGCCGTCGCCCCTGATTCCACCAAATGGCACATTGTCGGCCGCGCAGTTGCGTACTGCGATCTGGAAACCGATGCCGACCCTATGGCTCGCGCCGTTTACGGCAGCCACCGGCACATACCTGCTTGCAAGTGCCTTTGCGCTCGGCTCGCGCTTCCCGCTGCGTTGGATTACCGCAGTGCTGGCTAGCAGCCTGATGCTGTCACTCACCGGATCGCTGACGCACGTGCAAGCGCTCAAAGCCGCTCCCGGACGCGCGCTCGAATTCCTATATGAAGGCCCATATGGATTGGACGCCTTGATAACGGCACAGTCCGAGTCGCTGAAGACGATAGTTACGCTCTCCGACGGGAAGACGGTCACCGTCTGGCGCGAAATACCAAACCTCAACGAGTGGGGTGCAGCCACGCTGCTTTGGATCGCAATCGGACTCGCTGCTCTATGGGCTGCAGCCTCTCGTCATCGAGAGCAACGATCTCCATCATCAACCAAGCGGACGGACTAGCATAGCATGGAACTCCGTATCGAGCACCTCAGAAAGACCTACAGCAACGGCGTCACCGCGCTGAATGGCATCACGCTCACCATTCCCGCGGGTATGTACGGTCTCTTGGGCCCGAATGGCGCGGGCAAGTCGACGCTCATGCGTACCATCGCCACGCTTCAGGATCCCGATAGTGGAACAATACATCTCGGTGCTATCGATGTCGTGCGCGACAAGGAGGCGCTGCGTCAGACGCTCGGGTACTTACCGCAGGAGTTTGGTGTGTATCCGAACGTGACTGCGGAAAGTCTGCTCGATCACTTCGCCATCCTGAAAGGGCTCGCTGAAAAGCGCCTACGTCGCGCGACAGTCGAGGCTTTGCTGCGGCAGACGAATCTCTTCGACGTCCGGAAGAAGAAGCTGGGCGGATACTCGGGAGGCATGCGGCAGCGATTCGGGGTTGCTGTAGCGCTGCTCGGCGATCCACGGCTGATCATCGTCGACGAGCCGACCGCTGGGCTCGATCCGGCGGAGCGTGTAAGGTTTCTTAATCTGCTCAGCGCCATCGGAGAAAGGGCGATCGTCATCCTGTCGACACACATTGTGGAAGACGTCTCTGAACTGTGCAATCGCATGGCGATTATCAATCGCGGTGAGATTCTGCTGGAGGCCGAGCCGCTGGCGGCAATCGCGAGCCTCCGCGGGATGGTGTGGCGCCGCGTCCTCGAACGGGATGAGGCGCCGGACGGCGCTTGGGCCGACAAGGTCATCTCGACCAAGCTGCTGGCCGGACGCACCGTTGTCCACGTGCACGCCGAAGTGTCCCCCGGCGCCCACTTCGAGCCGGTTGAACCCGATCTCGAGGACGTGTACTTCACCACGATGGGCGGGCACACCGCGCCAAAGCACACGAGCCATCAACGTGAGACTGTGACATGAGGACGTTCGCGGAGGTGTGGCAATACGAGATAGCCTACCAGGCGCGCAGACCCCTGCCGTGGATCTTCATGAGCGTGATCTTCGCCATCACGCTGCAGATCTGTGTCGAAGGATTTGCCGATGTCGCGCGGGAGCGCGGCTTGTTTCTCAATTCGCCCTTCTACATCGACCAACTCTCGATCTTGACCAGCGCAATGGCGTGGCTCGCCTCGGCGGCATTCACCGGCGATGCCGCCGCGCGCGATGCGCAATCACGCATGGCGCCGCTCGTCTATACGTCGTCCGTGGGCAAGCTCCCATATTTGGGGGGACGCCTGCTTGCCGCGTTCGCACTGAACGCCGTGACTCTGCTGGCCGTGCCGCTCGCCCTGTGGCTCTCCGTTCACATGCCGGGTGTTCCGACGGAAGTCGTGGGACCTCAACAGCTCTCGTTCTACCTGAATGCCTACTTCGTCATCGCGCTGCCGAACGCCATCGTCGCTACGGCACTGTTCTTCTCGGTAGCTGCTGTCACGCGGCGCGGCATGGTCGGCTACATCGGTGCGGTGATGATGTTCTTCCTGATGCTCTTCGCATGGCAAGTGGTGGCCGTCAAGCTGGGGCAATGGGACTTGGCCAAGCTCATTGACCCGGTGGGACTTGTGACGTTCTCGGAATTCTCGCGGACGACCACTCCGGCGCAGAAGAATACTGTTTCTGTCTCGCTGGACCGAATGCTGCTGAACCGTTTGTTCTGGCTGGGTATCGCCACGGTGGCGCTCAGCGCTATGTATGGTCGCTTCCGCTTTGAACACGTGGCCGCACGGCGCCGGCGCCGTCACGCGTCTGATGACGCCACGGCGGTTTTGGAGACGGCAGGCAATTCGCATGTCAGTCAAGAGCCTGCTGGCGCCGTCCCGATGGTTCTGTCTTTTGGCCCCGCCACGCGGACTCATCAACTGCGCGCCATCATGGCGCAGTCTTTCCGGGAAGTGGCGCTGAGCTGGGGCGGACTGCTGCTGGTTGTGATGACGGCCATACTGGTCGCGGTCGGGCCAGCGAGCATGAGTCACCTTGGCATTCCGAAGGCGCCCACGACCAACATGATGGCGTCATGGGTAGGCAATCGGGGCGAACTGCTATGGATGATCGTGCCGCTCCTCACGATCTACTATGTCGGCGAGTTGTTGTGGCGTGAGCGCGAATCGGCCATGCATGAAATCTCCGACGCCGCACCCGTTCCGGAGTGGGTACGTTTTGCCGGCAAGTTCGCCGGGCTTGCACTGGTGTTCCTCGCCTATCACCTCATGCTGATTGCGGCCTGTATGGCGATTCAGGCGCAGCTCGGCTATACCCGCTTTGAATTGCTTTTGTACGTCAAACAGTTTATCGGCATCCAGCTCACCGAACATCTCATGTTCGCCATGTTGGCGTTTGTAGTCCACGTGCTGGTGAACCAGAAGTATGTCGGGCACATGGCGATGATCATGATCGCCGCGTTCTTGAATCTCCCGTCCGCGCTGGGGATAGAGCACCGCTTGTTGGTGTTCGGCAGTGAACCCGGGTGGGAGTATTCCGACCTGCGTGGCTTCGGCCCGTTCATGACGCCGTTTGCCTGGTTCAAGATGTATTGGGCCGCGTGGTCACTTCTGCTGGCCGTACTCACGACTCTGTTCTGGATTCGCGGCCGGGAGACACTCCTGGCCGACCGCTTGAGAATTATGAAGCGCCGGTTTTCGCGCCCCACCCAGCGCATGACCGCTACTGCCGCGCTGCTCGTGGTCACAGTCGGCGGATTCATCTTCTACAATACCAACGTCTTGAACGCCTACGAGACCGGCGGCGATATCACACGACGTCGGGTCGAGTATGAAAAGCGGTATGGCAGTTTGCGAGAGGCCGCGCAACCGTCGCTGACCGGTACCGCACTCCACATTGAGCTCTACCCGGAGCGGCGGGAGGCGTCCGTTCGCGCTACGTACCACGTGGTAAACCGCACAACGCGACCTCTCGATTCCATCGTGCTGGCCACCAGTCCTGCGGTCTCGACCGGTGTCGCGCACTTCAGCAAGCCCGCACGGCGTGTCGTGGCCGACGACCGACTAAACGTGCACGTGTATAGACTCGGCGCACCCCTCGCTCCGGGCGACTCGCTTCAGTTCAGTTTCGACGTTGTGTTTCATCCGCTTGGGTTCACCAACCGAATGCTGGACGCCGCGGTTGCACCCAGTGCGACCTACTTCCGGAATCGTGACTGGCTGCCGTCACTGGGTTACCAGTCGACACGGGAACTGACCGGAGCTGGCGTACGAGCGGATCAGGGACTGCCGCCCCATCCTCCCGCGAAGACGCTGGAGGATTCGAGCGTGCGATACGACATGCGCAACGCAACCCGCATGTCGTTCGAGGCCGTCGTGGGCACCTCTGGAAGCCAGACGGCCGTTGCGCCAGGTGCCCTCAGGAGAACGTGGACCGAAGACGGGCGGGCGTACTTTCACTATGTGGCGGATGCGCCCATCCGGAACGACTTCGCCATCTTCTCAGCGCACTACGCACTCCGAGAAGTGCGATCCAACGGCGTGCTGCTTCAGGTTTTTCATCATCCGGAACATGCCTTGGGCGTCGATCACATGATCCACAGCATGCAGGCATCACTGGCCCTGCTCCCGAAAACCCTTGGTCCGTATCCGCATGGTCAGCTCCGGCTGGTGGAGCATCCCGGGAATGGCCTCACGCTGCACGCCTACCCGATCAACGTCTCCTATGAGGAAGAGTTTCCGCTGCTAGATGCCGCGGCGGACGCGCGTAATCTCGACTTTCCATTTGGCGTCGTCGCGCATGAAGTAGCGCACCAGTGGTGGGGCAACAAGGTGACCGCCGCGCCGGTCGAGGGGGCCGGGCTGCTGTCGGAGAGTCTGGCCTGGTATTCCGCCCTATCGGTCGTACAGGCAACCTACGGCGATGAACACCTCGAACGCCTGCTGTCGCTCATGCGGGAGGAATACCTCGTTCCGCGCGCGCGTGCTGACAAGCCATTGTTGCGCGCCAGCGACACCTTCGCGGCTTACCGGAAGGGGCCATTTGCCATGTCGGCATTGCGGCAGTACGTGGGTCACGCACGGATCGACACGGCGCTTGGTACGCTGGTGCGAAGGTTCGGGCGCGGCGCGCCGCCTCTGGCGACCTCCCTCGATCTGTACCGGGAGTTGCAGGCCGTCACCCCGGACTCGCTGCAGTACCTTCTCGTAGACCTCTTCGAGCGCAACACGTTCTGGGAGCTGGAAACCCACGCCGTCGAGGTCGATTCAATCGACCGAGAACGGTGGCGGGTCCGTCTCACCGTCACGGCACGCAAGGTCGTTGTTGATACGCTCGGCGCGGAGGTCGAGATCCCGATGAACGATCTCGTAGAAATCGGCGTGTTCGCAAAGGCAGCAGACGGCGTGCGAGGCAGACCACTGTACTCCCAGAATCATCGTGTGCGGGCGGGGACGCAGCAGCTCGAGCTCTTCGTGAGCGAAGCCCCGGGCATGGCGGGCATCGATCCAAGGCATTGGCTCATTGACACCAAGATGAGCGACAACATCAAGACGGTGGCGACCGTGACTGGACGAACCAAACCGTGAATTCTCTCTTTTGCGCTTTGGATGACCGCGGCCGTATTCGCAAGTTTGAGCCCGTTCGTGTTCCGGGCACTGGTGGCACACTTTACTCTTTTGGCTTCGCCGCTCAAGAAACCACTGTCCGCGCCTTTCGCATGTATCGGGGTGCGTGTTGTGCTGGCATGAACGTCGCCACCGCCTGAGGCCGTCCAGTGCAGCAGTGGCGAGTTGGTCTTTGTTGTTGTGAAGAGAAGGAGGTTTGTTCATGCGCGTTGGCGTACCATCTCAGCGATCACGTGCACGACTCGTGAGGAAAGTGGCGTTGTCTGTATTGAGAGGCAGGAATGCTGAGGGAGCGGGCGCGTGCAGGTCGAGAGCGCGCTCGCCGACTGCGTCTGGGCCTTCCGGTACGGTTGCATTCATCCATGGAGCTCTTCAGCGGAGACATGTTTGCGCCTTGCGAATTGGCACGTTACGGAGCTTGGGAAGCGCATCGTTCACACCTCAAATGCGACTGTCAATGACTGAACGCTGGGCTATGCCGCAAACCACCACCCTAGAAACGAGGAGTCTCGTGATCACGTCTCGTCACGGCAACGTTCCACAGTTCCATGCACTCGTTCCCCTTATCCACGTCGTTAGCGTGCTTCGCTCCATTACGTTCTACGAGACGCTTGGATTTCGCACAGTCGACGTGTTCACTCCGCCGGAGCAGCCCGAGCCCAGCTATGCGAGCGTTGGTTCTGGTGGGGCGCGCCTCATGCTTGTGCGGGGGCGTGCGATCATTCCTGACGAGCAAGGATTGATTCTGACATTGTACTGCGAGGACGTTAGGGCGATGCACGCGGCGCTGAAGGGAGTGGGTGTCGCCGTAAGGGAGCTGACATTTCCGTCCGAGCGACCGAACGGTCGGTTCAGGCTGAAGGATCCAGACGGTTACGATCTCGCTGTCACGCATGCCTGAGGTCTCGTGACAACGAGTGACCCCGGCTACGTGATCGGAATGCGGGAGGCTAGTCGAAGCGCAAAGCCGTCGTCCTGCGGCGAGCACGGAGACTCGACGGCTACCGACGTGAATCGGCATCGTCAAACGGCGCGTTCGCGTTCACGTCTGCGTATGGCGGCAGTGATGGGTGGTGTTGCGTCCGTCTCGCCAGCATCAACGAAGCTGCGGCGGAGCCTGCAGCCGCAAGGGCGACGGCAGGTCCCAGCACCAGCAAGTTCGCGAGGAACGCCGGGTCCCGACGGGAGACGGCCAGCACGAAGGTCGTGGCGAGCAGAAGTCCGCCAGTGCCGCCCCACGCGGCGAACCGCGGAATAGACAGCTGCTCAAACCGGCGCCGACCTTCGACGAGACCAAGCACTCCCGAGAAGACCACGCCGGCAAGCAGGCCGAAGACACTGAACAGGAGAGGAAAGGGCACATCGGGTCGACTACCAGTGCGCAGGACGAGTCCGAGCGTGACGAGATTGCCGGCCGCGCCCCAGGCAACAGCCCAGATCACACCCATCCCGACCGCGCCGCGGAGCCGTCTCAGCCACTTCATTGCGGTGCCCCTCCTCGAAGGCGGTTGCAGGCTGGTACTTTGCGCTACAAAGTACAGTTCATGGAAACCTCGGACACGGGTGCGATGGCACGAACTGCGCGTTGCGCCGTCTCAATCGAAAAGAAAAGACATCCAATGGGCGTGCCCGGTCTGGCGAGAAGCGTACCACCCCTGGCTCGGCGCCACGACATCCGGCGGCGGAAGCAGCCACGCCGCATGACTGTACACGCGATGCGTGTCGTGCGGGTTGTACACGATCCACTCTCGCGTTCCGAAGCGGTCGAGCAGAAAGCGGGGCTGTTCGAATGAGAGATTGTAACTGTCACCCTGCGGCGCGTAGAGGTACCCCTCTGTTCCCACCACACCCGTGCGGTAATCGCGATTCTGCGCCTGGAGGGAGACCGGATATCGACCATGACTCGCGTGATACTGCTCGATGTCAGCGATGAACGCGTGCGCTCCGCTGATTGCGCGATCCCGGCTTGCCCGGGACAGCGGCGCGCCAAGAGCCAACTGAGCGGCCATCGCCGCGAGGGGCAAGCAGGCCAGATACAGCGGCGCTGGATGACGCGCCTCGCGGTCGGCACGACGCAGGGGTCCCAGTTTCGGCAGGAGCAGCACCAGCACGCAGAGCCACGCGGTGATCGTCAGAATGCCGAACGCGTTGCCGACGCTGAGCGTCGCAAAGAGTGCCAGGACGAGTGTCACGCCCGTCCCGATCACCGTACTCAGGACAGCAACCAGAAAACCGAACTTCGGCTTTACCAACCACAGCAGGCCACCCGGCACCAGCGTCAGCCCAAGCAGGCCGAAAACCTGGAGCATGGTCGAGATCGGGACCGCCAGACGGTCGTATCGCCCCGGGAGAAACGGATACGCGATACCCACCGTCAGCATCGTCGCGATGACGACGACGAGTGCAAAATGTACGAACACTGTTCTGCGCTGCGGCGTCATATTGCGGCCTCCCGCTACCCGGCATTCCGCACGGCGACGAGCAGCGCCGCCCGACGCCGCCGCGCCACACGAATGCGATGCCCCGAGGTGAGCACGACCACCAAATCATCATCGGCCGAGCGGGCGATTCTCCGCACGGCGCCGACACGCACGATCGCCTGGCGATGCGCTCGGGCGAAGCCGTGGCCCTCCACGCGACGTTCCATCGCATTGAGGGATTCCCGCAGCAGGTAGTCCCGCCCGCCACTCCAGATGCGGGAGTAGTTGTCGGCGGACTCGATCCAGTCGATCTCCGATAACCTCAATCGAAGCACGCCACGCGTGGTGGGCACCGATATCTGCGGCTCGGGCGACGTTGCGCCAGGCATCGCAAGCAGGCGCTCCAGCCGGCTCATCGTGGCGGCGAAGCGTGTCTCCGACACCGGCTTGACGAGATAGTCCAACGCGTGGGCCTCGAAGGCCTTGAGCGCAAAGTCCTCATACGCGGTCAGAAACACGATGGCCGGCATACGCTCCGGCGTCCGCTGCCGGATCACCTCGAAGCCGTCCAAGCCGGGCATCTGCACGTCGAGGAAGATCACGTGCGCGTGCTGCTCGTTCAGCCGGGTTAGGACCTCGACGCCATTGCGGCACTCCGCGACCACCCGAAATGTCGGATAACGCTCCAGCAGCTGACGCACCCCTCGGCGCGCTGCGGGTTCGTCATCGGCGATCAGGACCCGCCAGTCAGGGTTCGGCATCGACAAGTGGTACGGAGAGTTCGCGGTACGGCACTCGCAGTGTGGCGACGACACCACCGGTCGCACCATCGCGGACATCGAGCGATGCGGCAGCGCCGTGCAGGACCCGCAACCGCTCTCGCGTGTTGTCCAGACCATGACCGACCGTCTCGGACGCAGGATGCATGCCGGGTCCATCATCCGTCACGCGGATGACAAGCGCATCACCGTCACGATGGACATCGATTGCAAGCCGGCCAGCGTCCGGGTGTTTCGCGACACCGTGCTTGATCGCGTTCTCCGCCAAGTGCTGGACCGCAAAACCCGGCACCGCCGCCGCGCCGGACACACTGTGCGTGTCGATGGAAACCTGCAGACGGTCGGAGAAACGGGCCTGCTCGATGGCCAGATACTGCCTCACCAAATCGAGTTCATCGTTCAGGGTGACTTCGTTGTCACGATTGCGGCGCAATGTTCGGCGGAGGACATCACTGAGCTGCTCCACGATGCGAACGGCGCCAGTGCGATCCCCATCGCGCACCAGAACAGCGATCGTATTGAGCGTATTGAACAGGAAATGCGGGTTGAGCTGCGCCTGGAGGGCGGCGTACCGCGCGCCTGTCAGCTGCTCGGCGAGACGCGCCAGCTGAATCTCGCGTTCGCGCGCTTCGGTGAAATAGCCGATCGCATGCGCCATCCCGGCGACCGTCGCATACACGATCACGCCGAACGGCAGCGTTGTGAGGATCCACCCCGCCACGTTCGTCGCGACCCGCATGAACAAGTTGCTCCCGGCGGCCGACAACCCCGCCTGCAGCTGGTCCGGGGACAGGATCGCGACCAGCAGCAACTCGAGCAGCTTGCCCCCCACAGCCCAGACGACACAAAACAGCAACGCCCACGCCGTGTGCACCGTGATGCGCGAGCGCAGATGGGGCTTCACGATCGGCCAGCGCTTCGAGATCCAGAAGATGGCGGGCGTCACCAGTGCATAGAGTAGCCAGTCGCCGGCAACAAACAGCAGTTCGCGGGCTGTGGGCGCGTCCCATCCCTGCAGACGGACCTGCAGCACGCGGTTGACGACATTGAGCACAGCCGGCCACAGCCAGACGGCCGAGACCAGCATCCACGGCCGGATCCGCGCGGATTTCACGTGAACCAGCCGCTGCGCACCAACCGAGTGCATCCGACGACGATGGCAGCCAGCGTGCCCAGTGCGGCGGCCCATACCACGGCTGCAGCGGCGACAAAAAGGACGACCGTGGACGGCCGGACGGTCACCGCGACGGCGTCAAGACGAATCAGGCGACGCACGTCTCCGACCAACATGGGTCGCAGCTGCTCGGGTGTCCGTCCCAGTCGATAAAGGCTGTCTGCGGCTCGCCCCCTCGCAAACGCCCGCACCGCGAGTGTCGGCCGCGTCAGCGCCGCGAGGGCCATCAGCATGAGGTTGAGGAACCACGCGGCCCAGACCCGCCCACATCCGGAACCCACCTCGAACGCGGCAATCGACATCTCGCCGTCGCTGAACGTGGTGTTGTAGCCCGTGAGCACATGATTGACGTCGTGAACAAAGACGGCGCGTCGGCGCGCGGGCGGATTTGGCAGCGGAATCACGAGCCATCCAATCCGAATGCGAAACCACGAGTCGGCGGCTCCGCCATCGGCTGGCAGGCCGTGCGTCATGTAGTGACGCCTCAGCGCGGACTCGACGGAGTCTCCATCCGCAGTTGCACTCACCCGCAGGCCCGTGCGGCGGCCGCGTTCAGCACCGGATTCGACGTGGCATGTGCTCGGCGTGTCGTGTGATTGATTCGCGTTGAATCGGAGAATCTGATGCGGGCGCCGCCCGCGGCAAGTAGGCGTACGCGAACGGCGCGACGCCTGACGTGAGTGGTGCCCATCCAGCACAGAACACGAAGCAGGGTTCGGCCGTTGACGGCATGGTGCGCGCCGCTGGCCCCAAAGGGGTTGTTCGCTGCTGGAGCCAACGGCAGGTTGGGCCGCATGTCACACGCTGCCGAAGGGCCTCGGGGCGCTCGCCTCCCGTCGATCGACATCGTCCGTGGCGTGGTCATGGTGCTGATGGCACTGGACCACGTGCGCGTTTTCGCCGGGGTCCCTGCCGGTGGGCCGACGCCCGGCGTGTTCTTCACACGCTGGGTCACCAACTACTGTGCGCCCGCGTTCGTGCTCCTCGCCGGCACCGGGGCGTTTCTGCACGCCGTCGCCATCCACGATCAACGCGCCATGTCTCGATACCTGGCGGTGCGCGGCCTGCTGCTGATCGTCCTCGAGATGACGGTCAGCCGGCTCAGCTGGACGTTCAACCTCGACTTCTACAACTATACCGAAGCGAACGTCCTCTGGGTTTTCGGGTGGTCGATGATTGCCTTGGCCGCCCTCATCCACCTGCCGCTGCGCGTGATCGCGCTATTCGGCCTCGTGATGATTGCTGGCCACAACCTGATGGACTATGTACCCGAGGCGACGGTCGAGGCGATTCGGCAGTCGTCGATGAGCGGATTCTGGCATGTCACGTACGGGCCGTTCAGTGACTTCCGATTTTTCGGAAACGGACCTCGGCTCGTGGTGCTGTACACCCTGGTGCCGTGGGTTGGGGTGATGGCGGCGGGGTACACATTTGGCGTCGTTCTGCGATTCGAGGACCGGCGGCGGCGTCAGTGGTGCCTGAGTATCGGGCTCGGACTCACGGCGCTCTTCTTCGTCCTGCGCGGGTTCAACTGGTATGGCAACCCTTGGCCGTGGGGCGGCGGCGGTGACCTTCCGCCGGTGTTGTCTTTCCTGGCCGTCAACAAATACCCCGCGTCGCTGCAGTTCCTGCTTATGACCCTCGGGCCGACCATCGCCGTCATTCCCATGCTCGAGCACGCACGCGGCCACCTCGTACACGTGCTGACCACGTTCGGGCGCGTGCCGATGTTCTACTACCTGCTGCACCTGCCGCTCATCCACGCCGTCGCGGTGTTGATCTCGCTTGTGCGAACGCCCGCCGCCACGCCGTGGCTGTTACTCAATCATCCGCTCCGCAACCCGCCACCGCCCGATGGGTACCCGTGGAGTCTTCCCATGCTGTACGTCGTGACGGCATTCGTCGTGTTCATCCTGTATTTCCCGTGCCGGTGGTACGCGTCGCGCCGTTCGCTCGGACCTCGAAACTGGTTTACTACCTACATCTGACACCGTCATGTCCATTGTCTCGGAGTTCCTGCGCCGGCGGGTGTTCAGGCTGATCATAGCTGCGCTTGGTGTCGCGGCTCTCGCATGCACCGACAGATCGTCCGTGGCCGACGTTCCGGATTGGCGGCAGGAACTGATCGTCGCTCGCGCCGCCGTCTGGCGTGCCTATTTTGAAGGTGACTCCGCGAAGCTGGTGGAGCTTCTGCCGGATACCATGGTGGGCATGGGCAAGCACCGCGCGGAAATCATTTGGGACGCGCAGGCTTTCGTCGCCGACAGCGGCAAACTGGTCGGCATTAGTTTCTCCGACGACGAGTTCTACATGCGGGGGGATGTGGCGGTGGTCTTTTCGCGATATCGGGTCGACCTTACGCGGCGAGGCACATCGGCGCCCATGTCCGGCCGGGCCATCGAGTTGTTCGAAAAGCGGAACGGACGCTGGCTCAATCCGTCGTGGCACCTGGACTTCGATCAGCCATGACCGTGTGGTCAGCACGCGAAGCTGCCGTGCCAGGAGCAGTGCCGTGACCTTTCTCCTCATCTCCGGATTGCCGGCCAGCGGGAAGTCCACCCTCGCGCAGGCCCTGTCGCCGCAACTCGGCATGCCGGTCGTCGACAAGGATGCAATGCTGGAACGCCTCTTTCGGGAGAAGGGGGTTGGAGACGCGGGGTGGAGGTCTGCGCTAAGTCGTGAGGCCGATCTGGAGCTCGAGCGCGAGGCCATGGCCATCGGCCGGGGCATTCTCGTCTCGTGGTGGCGACACCCCAAGTCGGCGCTCGATACTGGTACGTCCGTCGACTGGGTGCGGGTGTTGGCTCCGGTTCCACTTGAGGTGCACTGTGTGGTTGATCATGCAGTGGCCGCCCATCGATTCATGATCCGGCGACGCCATCACGGTCATCTCGACGGGACGCGCACGATGGAGGAACTGCATCAGCAGTTCGCGCACCACGCATCGCACGGACCGCTCGGGATCGGTCCGTACGTTACAGTATCGACGTTACAACCGGTCGATATCGATGCCCTGCTGTCCACGATTCGATCTGGCGCAGGTTCGACACTTTTCGAGAACACCACCCGATGAATCGCATCGCCTACTTCTGGACCGACGATCAACGCACACGGGAGTTTGCGCTCGTGCGCGTTGCGGGAACGACTGACGCGCCGTACGGTTTTGGCGCGGGCATGGCGCAGGCCGCCATACACCTGCGCGATTTCTTCATAGGCGTCGTGCCGGTGACACAGGCCTTGTGGCATCACGTCATGGGTTTGAATCCCGCCGTACGTCAGCATCCGGACCTCCCGGTAGAGAACGTCTCGTGGGTTCAGATCACGCAACCCGGCGGCTTTTTGGAAAAACTGAATGACAGCACCGCGGCGGCTTCGCTTCGTGAACAAGCCGGCGGCGCGTTCGAATTCCGGTTGCCCTCCGAAACCGAGTGGGAGTATGCCGCCCGCGGCGGGCCCGCCTGGCGGGATGGTTTCCGGTACAGTGGCAGCAACGACATCGCGACGGTCGCGTGGTACGACCGTCGCCATGGTGATCACACGCAACCGGTCGCGACGAAGGCACCAAACCAGCTCGGCCTCTACGACATGGCCGGCAATGTCTGGGAGTGGTGTCACGACACGTTCACTCACGACGTACGCGCGATACCGGTCGATGGCTCACCTTACAGCGGTCCCGGAGAGGATCGTGTCCTGCGCGGGGGCTGCTTCCACAACTGGGCCGAGCATTGCACGGTGTTCAAGCGATACGAGATCGACCGCCGCGCCCACGATGGATGCATCGGCGTGCGTGTGGTGCTGGCGGAGCATGGTGCATTGACTACCGGTGCAAGCGAAGTACCTCGGCGCGCGCCACGTCGTTGACGTCGGTACGAATGACCACCAGGTAGTCCTTGCCGACATCCGTAATCCGCGTGTGCCGCGGAAACCGCAGTTCTCCCAACCACACGCCCGCACGATCGAACACGTCGTAGAGGCTCTGACGCTGTGACGGGAGGAGTCCTTCTCGCAGTACCAGCATTTCGCCCGTCGCGGCCACCGTCAGCGACACGGCCGCCGGCAGTGAGTCCGGCATGGGGATGGCGGCCATCTGTGCGAGCAGCGCCGGATCCTGGCTCTCGGCTCTGGTCATCGCGAGCACCTCGTCCAACGCGTCCTTTCGCTCCTGCTCGCTGGTCGCGCGACGCGCACCGACGCGTCGTACGATTGTCTCCAGGCGACCGGTGGGCGTCCAGACCTGCAACTCATAGCCGGGGTTCATGAAGGTCACGATGCGTATTGGCGACCCGCCGGCCGCCGTCAGCGAACGGCTGTACAACGGGTGCATCGAGAACCCGAGATATTGACCATTCAGCATGACCCCGAACTGCTCAGGCTCGGCGATGATTCCGAGCCGATACGATGTGTCGAGCGCCGGAGACAGGACATGTTGACGCTTCAATCGCCGCAGCATGCCCGGGCCGGGTGATGCATACCCGCGCGCATCAGCCGTGTTTGCGCGATTTGTTGCACTGAGCGGGATGCTCGGGTCATCCTGACACGTGACGCGCGACCGATCGGGAAGCACCAACGACATACACTCCGCCCACGGCCCCAGCGCGCGGTATCGGTCAACGTCTGGACGCTCCTCACGTACCAGCGCGCCATCCGGACCAAGGAGAACGTTCTTCATACCGCCGCCGGCCAGCGCTTGGGTCGCGAGAATGGAATCACCCTCCAGTCGCCACACATCCTGTAGCGATCGGAATTCACCCGGACCATCGCCCTTCCCGGCGAGCGATCGCAGGTACTTCCCGTCCGGAGCATACAGGCGCAGCTCGTTGTCGGCGGCAACCACGACGGTGCCGTTCGACATCCGGCGCGCGGTGGAAATCGAACGAAACTGCTGTTGTACATCAGTTTCGTCGCCACCGACACTCGTGAGTGGCAGTGAATCGAACGTCCAGCGCGTGGCATCGGTCCAGACGGGTGTGCGGTTCTCGACGATGTGTACGCCCGCCGAATCCCGACCGGCCGATGTTGCGCCATCCGCTGCGAATCCGTTGGGGAGTGACCGTGGCTCGTTGCACGACACGGTAATTGCAGTGAGCACGCAGCTGGCGGTCCGCCACACTCGCTTGTGAGTCATCGCACGGTTGTGAAAGGTTTCTTTCTGTGCTCGGAAAGAAGTATTTCACTAGCGGATCATGAGTGTCAAGACCACTCAGAGCAGACGTGCAGGTCGCGACGTGGGTGCTTGTCGGCATCTGGACGGGCGCGTAACCGTTCGGGTAGCGGCAACGCCGCTACTTCCGCCTCAGCACCGCGTGATTGCCGGCATCGTCACGCCGGACGTCGGTCGCGGCGGCGTTGCCGATGCGCGTAAAGGAGAGCGTGGTGGTCTCACCGGCCTGAAACACGTTCCCGCCGATCCAGGGCAACGGTTGCGGGCGGGAGCCGTTGATGGAGAACGCCAGGCCGGCAGGGGTCGATGTGACCACCAGCGTGGCCTGACCCACATTACCGCCGGCCGTCAGTTGGTACGTCCCGACGAAGGGCGCAGGATCGCCGGTGTAGAAGCCCACCTGCGGGCGCTGGGATGGCAGCACGGCGCGCGTGAGTCGCGTGCCAAGATCCGCGGCGGACAGATTGGGCGCGGATGTGTTCATCAGCACGACCACGGCCATCTTCGCATCGGGATACCACATGGCGTCGGCGCGGAATCCCGGTGCCGTGCCGCCGTGACCGATGTAGCGAAGGCCGCGCATGTCCGTACCAACCTTGATCCCGAAGCCATATTGCACGGCGGTGCCATCGGTGAGGCGCGCCGGCGTGGTCATCGCGGCATATGAGTTCGCGGACAGGACCTTCCCGCCGTGCAGTGCGTGCAACCACTTCACGAGATCTCCAGCGGTGGAGCAGACGGCGCCGGGCGCGAACACCCAGGTGTAGGACACCATGGGCGCACGATTCACCACGCCGTTATTGAGGCCGTACCCGTGCGCGCGACGCGGCACATGCTGGAGACTGTTGCAAAACATCGAACGGGACATGCCGAGTGGCTCGAAGATGCGCTTGGCGAGGTACTCCTCGTACTTCATGCCGCTGGCTTTCTCGACCACGAGCCCCAGAAGCCAGAAACCGCCGTTGCTGTAGGCCTGCGCTTCGCCGGGAGGGAACTGGTACGGGCCGAGCTTGACGAGGCGCATGGCGGAGTCACGCGGGTAGCCGGGCAGAAACCAGTTGCGCTCCCATTCGTCGGTCTCGGTGAAGCGAAAGATCCCGGACGTATGCGTCAGCAGGTGCCGCAACGTGATGCGACGTCCGTCGGTATCGACATTGGGCAACCACTTGGTGAGCGGATCATCAAGGCTGAGGACGCCGGCATCAAGCAGCTGAAGAATGGAGACAGCGGCGAACTGCTTGGCGACCGAACCGATCTCGAACATCGCGTCGATGGGCATGGGGACGTCCCACTCGACGTCGGCCTTCCCGTAGCTGCGCAGCAGGAGTGTGTCGGGTCCTTTGGCGACCGCCGCCACGAGGCCGACGGTGCGGTTGCCGGTCACGAACGACGCGGCGATCGAGTCGAGGGCGGACGCCGACGCTGCCGTCCGGGCGAGCGTCTGAGACGATGGCTGCGCCGACGTCCGCGCCGACGTCAGCGCCAACGCCGTGAGCGAGGCGAACACCAGGAAGACGCCGCGCTGAGGTCCGCGCCGCAGGCGAAGGGACATGGGAGTCGAAGACGGAGGTAATGGCCAAGTACTCTGCACTACAAAGTACATTACGCGGCGCGCCGGCCGCAAGGGGACCTCCGACCGTGTCACCACACGGCGCGCACTACCCCACCGGCGGCGAACACGACCGCAGCTGCTGTTGCGCGTAGTTCTCCAGTTTGTCCAAATACTCCAACGATTGGCGGGCCGGTTCGGCGTACAGCTCGGTCCCGGCCTGCAAACCCGCGCGAGACATGGGCAGCAGGGCGGCCCCCTCACGCACCCGTCGGCAGGCCACGTCACGATCCGCATCTTGCGCTGACGCCGTGATCTGGAACTGGGCAATCGCCAGCGCCGAAGCGCCCGACAGGAACTTCGATTGCGGCGATGTGCGTACCGAGTCGGCGAACAGCAGGAACTGCAAGGCGCCCTCGTAGTCGCCCAGCGCCTTCGAAGCCGTCGCGCCCCGATACCGGGCGTTTCCCTCCGCGAGCGCGAATTGTGCCACCAAGGCCGTGTCTTCACCGGCACGCAAACCGCGGCGCAGCGCATAGAGCGCGCTGTCGGGACGCCCCATCAGCAACTCCAGCTGCGCAATCTGCAGGTAGCCTTGCTTCATCGAAGAATCGACGGACACGGCCATCTTCGTCGCACGCAGAGACTCCTCCACCCTCCCGCGCGAGCGCAAATCCCTGGCGTTCATGGCCAGAAGATCGGCGCTGCGCGGAAACAGCGCGAGGCCGCGAGGCACGACGGTATCGGCCTCCGCACGCACGTATTGACTGTATAACGAATACAAGCGCGCATCACCGGGAAACGCCGAGACACCACGCGCTAGCGTTTCCATGGCTTTGAATGGCTGACGATTCGACTGATACGCGATGCCCAACCGCAGGGCGAACGCCGAATCGAGCCGCGTGAGTGAATCCCGGGCAAGCAGCAGCTCGGCGGCCTCGATAGCCGAGGGCCACGACCGGTTTTCGTAGCCGCTGCGCCACTTGAGCTGCTGGAGGCGCAAGTCGGCAGGAAAACGCTCAGCCATCCGCAGGATGAACGGCTGCGCGTGGCCGATGCTCCCGCCGTCCAGCAGGGAGTATCCCACACGCACCGCCAAGTCGAGGTTACTCGTGTCGGAAGCGGCCAGGCGCAGCCAATAGCCCGCCGACTCCTCGCCCTGCTTCAACGTGTCCAGCGCGAGTGCCGCCGCTTCGATCGCGTGGACGCTGGTGGAGTCTATGGCCAGAATCTCCTGGGCGGTGCGGAACACCGCATCGGCCCCCGCACCGGTCGCTCGCTGGGCCCACAAGTAGCAGGTCCGCGCGATCACCGATCTCGCATACCCGGCGACGCCCTCACGCGCCGACGCCAGCGCCTTGGCGGCCTCTCCGGCGCGCAGGGCATTCTCACACCGACGGCTTGGCACCAACTGCGTGCGCGCCTGGATCACCGCTCGCGCAAACAACGTCGCGGCTGAGTCCACGGAGCGCGCAGAGACCGCAGGGATCGTCTGGCGAAGCCGCTCATCGCGCAGAAGAATCAACTCGCCGCCGATCGTCACCCCGTCGGCGGCGCCTCCGACCCATCCCGACAGATACTCGTCGGCCCGCATGAACTGCGCGATCGATCGCACGGTTTCCATACTGAAGGTGCTGTCGACCACGAATCCTGAACGAGCCATTCGTGTATCGATCAGCGTCCCGGCAATGACGTCGGTATCCCGTCGGTTCACCAACCCCGATACCCGGGAGCGCACGGCACCAGCCGCGCGTCGGCCGAGCTTGAGATCGCCGCCGGCACGCGGTGCAAAGTTGACGATCAACAGCCCCTGTCGCGTGAACTCAGGGGCGCGTTCACGACCCTGCGCGCTCACGACCCGCGACGCCGCGGACTGCAGAACCGTCAGCAGCGCGCAGAGGAAAATCAGGAACCGGTGTGGACGGTGAAACACCATTTCGCGGTGAGTATCCGGGTGACCCGCAGGGAAACCTCGATACGATACCGCTCCAACCCCCGCGGCGACAGCGTGTCAGGGCATCAGCGCCCGCCGAACGGGAACCAATAGCTCGCCTTGATCGCCAGCACCTGCGTCCCGTCCGCGCGCACGGCATCCCACAGTGCTCCGGGCGTGGCGCGCAGCCCGCGCTGCCGCTGCGCCGAGCGATCCTGTTGCCACACCACGAACAGGATGCAGCCCGGGCGCCACTCCCAGCGCATCACCGCATTGCTGCGGAACGATCGCACGTTGAAGTCGCTGTTGGCCAGCGTGAAGCGTGCCGCTCCGTCGGTCACCACCCGCGCGCCAACGCTGTCCGGAGCCGAGATCGTCGTGCCATCCGTGCCGTAGAGGCGCAGGTCGCGATCCAACCGCGCGGCCAGCTCGCCGAACCCTCCGTACACACCGCTCGAAGCAAACGGCTCAGCGTACGTCTCGATCGTAAGGTTGGGGGTCAGTGCGTAGTTGAATCGCAGGCGCATGCTGACTTGCTGCTGCTCGACGCGCGCGAAAATGTAGCGAGACCCGAACGTGGCCGCGGTCCCGTCGCCACGTAGCGTCACATACTGCCGGGTATTGGTGTTCCGGCTGATTTCCGGATTGATCGACAACTCGAAGCGCGGGCCGGGCCGAACCGTCAGCACACCGTCCAACGACCTCGTGGAGCTGCCATCGTCACCGCGCGACATGCCGGTGGAAAATGACCATGACGTACGTGCGCCGCTCCGGCTGAAGACATCGGCGCTGAGGGCGCGCCCGCCGTACCGACGCATCAGCGGCCCGCCTCGCGTGAGATCGTCGGAGATGGCAGGCAGCGAAATCGACGCGGAGAGCGAGGTGCGCAGGAAGTTCAGATGCGTCTGATTGCTGTAGAGTTCGAACTCGTTGGCGGTGTTCGTCCCGCCGAAATTCCATCCCGAAAACTCCAACACGCCCACGTTCCAGCTGTGCAGATACCGCCCGCGCTTCGTCTGCCGGAACATCAGATTGGCAGACGCGCCCACATCGTCGGTGCCACCC
>CAZMGX010000050.1:0-20010 GCA_964565915.1 uncultured Gemmatimonas sp. | reverse complement strand
TGGACGCGCGTGCGGCCGTCCGATGCGATCGCACCCGAGGTGATTCGGCAGCCGCTGCTGCCTTCGCCCGGCGCCGCCTTGCTACCGGACGCGGTAGGCGTGATCGCGATATCGCCGCAAGGTGATCGCGTCGCCTTCGTGGAAAGCGACAGTATTGGTGAACACATCGTGATTCGCCGAGTGAGCGAGACGATTGGTCGTCGCGTGGTGGCGTCGCGACCGCGGGACCTCGCCTTCTCACCCGATGGTCAGTCGTTGGCGTTTGTCAGCGATGGCGCGGTTCGACGGGTCTCGGTAGATGGCGGCGCACCGCTCACACTGGCCCGCTTGCCCGCCGGCATCCCGCGCGGAATGACCTGGACCGAGCGTGACACCCTGGTGCTGGGGCTCACCGCACTACATCTCGTGCCGGCGACTCCCGGGAACGTCGTCACCATCGATACTGGCGGACGTTGGCCGGTGGCGATCTCGCCTGACGTCGTGGTGATGAGTTCGGTCTCTGGTTCCGGGGCATCCGACTTCGCGTTCCGTCTCATCGCCTTCCGCCTTTCGGATCGCAGTCGCACTGATGTCGGCGTGGACGGTCTGGTGCCGCTTGGTGTGCTGCACGATCATCTGCTGTATCACTCGAACGAAGGCGCCATGATGGCGGTGCCGTTCGACAAAAAAACGCTACGGGCAACCGGCGCGCCTCGTCTCGTGTTGGACAGTGTGCCGGTGGGCAATACGAACGGCGTGAACGCCGCACTGTCGGCCTCCGGGACATTGATCTACACACGCGGCGATCAGAGTCACCAGTTGGTGCAGGTGCCCTTGGATGGTTCGGTGCCCAGAGTCTTGGGTACCGGCCGGTTTCTGGAGCCGCGCTACTCACCAGACGGCAATCGCGTGGCGTTCTATGCGGGTGGTGTGAACCTGATGAGCCTTCCGTCAGGAACCATCGCGCAACTGACGACGCACAATACGGGCGGTCAGCCAGAGTGGACCCCCGACGGCAAGCGTTTGCTGTATCTGCCGGACGCGGCGGGTCGAGTGGCACGCGTCATGAACGCCGACGGCAGCGCTTCCACGGACACCATCATTCCGTGCCCCTCCGGGCTGCGGGAAGTGGTGCTGTCCGCCGATGAACAGTGGGCGATCTGTCGCACGTTTACGGCCAGGCAATCCGATATTTTCGCCGTCCCGCTCAAGACAAAGGGCGCCCCGGTCCCGATCGTCACGGGGCGCCCTCGCGCGGAAGCCCCACGACTCTCGCCGAACGGTCGGTGGCTGGCCTTTCAATCGAGCGAAGTTGGCGGGCTATATGAAATTTTCGTGACCTCGTTTCCGTCACCCGGTGCCCGTGTAAGAATCAGTACGAACGGGGGAGCGGAGCCCCTCTGGGATCGCACCGGTCGCACGCTGTACTACCGCCAACAGGGCAGGGTGATGGCGGTCGGCATGGACCCCGCCTCGGGAGCACGCACTTCCGAACCTCGCGTGGTCGTCAGCGGCGACTATGTCAGCCATCCGCGCAACGCACACCAGAACTACGACATCGCGCCGGATGGGCGTTCGTTGCTGCTGGTGCGACCGGCCCTGGGAGGACCGGCCACATTCGTCGCGCATCACTGGGGAGAGGAGTTCCGCGCAACGTTGATGAGCGCGGGAAGGAGATAGAGTCGGCGTACCGCGGCCCAGCCACTCCTCTCGTACGGCAGAGCTCGCCTGAACGCGCGTTGTTCGATACGTTGGCAATTCCCCCATCAGGAGATCCGGAAGATGTCCTTCGACGAGAGCGCGCGGTCCGATCGTCGGTCGTTCATCGGCTCGGTCGCGGCGGGCACACTGGCCTTGGCGTCGGTCCCGCTTCAGTCTCTTGCCGCCGATCCGGCCGCGATGCAGGATGATCCGTGGCTGAAGGCGCTGACCGGCAAACACAAGCAGGTCTTCGATGCGGCCACGCTCAACGGTGGCATGCCGCTCATCTTTGCTGCGACGTATGTGCGCACGATGATGGAGCACTACCGGCTCGCGACGGGCGACGTGACCGCCTTCGTAGTAGCGCGGAGCAGCGGCACGGGACTCGCGCTCACCGACGCCATCTGGCAGAAGTACGGCTTGGGCAAGCTGTGGAACATCATGGATCCGGCCACCAAAGCGCCGACGACCCGCAATCTTTACTACCGGTCGAAACCGGGCGACATGATGAACATCGACGCCTCCGCCGACAAGCTCCTCGCGCGTGGTGTCGTCATCGGCGTGTGCGGCACCGCACTACGGGCGCTGTCGAACATGACGGCCGCCGGTGCCGGTGTCACGCCAGACGCCGCGCTGGCCGAGTGGACCGCCGGCGTTATTCCCGGCGCACACATCCTGCCGAGCGGAGTGCTGGCACTCGGCAAGGCGCAGGAAGCCGGCTGCACGTACTGTTACGGCGGCTGACGCGACGCCTTGGGCACCGTCATCCTCACGACCGAGAAGCTCAACGATGCGTTCGCCGGCGTCTACCGCGTGGAGGGAACGCTCGGTGCCGGGGGAATGGCGACCGTCTACGATGCGCGCGATGAGAAGCATCAACGGAACGTGGCCATCAAGGTCCTGCATCCGTCCGTCGCGAATGAGGTCTCGGCCGAGCGCTTCCTGCAGGAAGTCCGCATCACGGCGCAGTTCTCGCACCCCGGCATCCTTGGGCTGATCGACTCGGGGACGATCGCCGCCGACGGCACGGAACTGCCGTACTACGTCATGCCGCGGATCGAGGGCGAGACGCTGCGGACACGTCTGGAGCGCGAGGGCACGTTGACCGTCGAAAACGCGGTCGACATCACGCGCCAGGTGGCCGAGGCGCTCGCCTATGCACACGCGCGCGAGGTGATTCACCGCGACATCAAGCCCGAGAACATCCTGCTGGTCGGAAACCGGGTGCTCGTCGCAGACTTCGGAATCGCGCGAGCCGTCAGCAGCGCCACCAGTGCCGGCATCACGATGGAAGGCACCGGGATGCTGGGCCGGCCTACATGAGTCCCGAGCAGGTCACGGACGCGAAGGTCGGGCAGCCGTCGGACGTCTTCTCATTGGGCGTGGTGTTGTACGAGATGCTGACCGGAGAGAAGCCGTTCGCCGGCATCACGCCGCAGGCCCAGATTACTCGGCGGTTGCACGATACGCCAACGCCGGTGCGGAAGCTGCGCCCGGCCGTGCCGGTTCCGCTCGATCGCGCGGTCGCGAAGATGCTGGCACGGTTTCCCCAAGACCGATTCCAGTCGGGCGAGGCGGTCATTGCCGCGCTCCTGGATCGACGCGGCGACGAGAAAGGTAGCCGTTACCTCGCCGTCGGGATCGGGGCGGTGATTCTGATCCTCGCCGTCGGTGCCTACGCGTTCACGCCGCGTGGATCGTCATCGCCCGCGGATGGATCGCGTGCGACGACCACGCTGCCGTTTCAGTCGATCGCGGTCCTGCCGTTTGCGAATGTCGGCGGCGATGCGAGCAATGAATACTACGGCGACGGCATTGCCGACGAACTCGCCGGCGCGCTCGCCAAGCTCCCCGGCCTCAAGGTCGCGGCCCGCAGCTCGGCGTTCCAGTTCAAGGGGCAGAACGTCGCGGCCAAGGAGATTGCCGAGCGGCTGGGAGTGGCGGCCGTGGTCGAGGGGTCGGTGCGACGAATGGGTGAGTCGATTCGCATATCGGCCCAACTCATCAACGCCAGCGACGGTCTCGCGCTCTGGTCCGAGAATTACGAGCGACCGGCCGACGAGGTGTTCACCGTCCAGACCAACATCACTGCGGCGATTGCGAAAGAACTGGGCATCGGCGCGAATCGAACCACAACGGCGGCGGCTCCAAACAGTAAAGCCTACGAAGCGTTCCTGCAGGGTCGCTGGCATTGGGGCAAGCGTGATCGCGAAGGGTTCGAAAAGGCAGTCGAATACTTCAACCTCGCGCTGGCAGAAGACTCCCTCTACGCCAAGGCATGGGCCGGCCTCGGCGATGCCTACAGCCTGCTGGGTGGCTTCGGCTACCTGACGCCTGATTCCGCGTTTGCGAAGGCGCGCGCCGCGACCCTGCGCGCCATCGCGCTGGACAGCACGCTGGCAGATGCGCATACCGCCCTCGGGTTTATTCACCTGTTCTACGATCGCGACTGGACTGGTGCCCGCCGCGAACTCGAAGCCGCGCTCCGACTCGATCCCCACTACGGCGAAGCGCGGCTCTTCTACGCCTGGTATCTGCTGGCGATGAATCGTGGCGACGCGGCCGTGGACAGCCTGCGAGCGGCGGTGCGCGATGAACCCGTCTCGCTGATTCTCAATCTGCGGCTCGGATCGATTCTGCTGCTCTCCGGGCGTCTGGAAGAGGCCAAGTCGCAGTTGCGACACACCATCGAACTGTCGGCGTCGTACCCACTCCCGTATCTGGATCTGGCGCGCATCGCCGCGTTGCAGGGCAACTACCCGGAGGCATTCGATCATCTGACGCGTGCTCCGCA
Source organism: uncultured Gemmatimonas sp. (assembly GCA_964565915.1). GTDB lineage: Bacteria > Gemmatimonadota > Gemmatimonadetes > Gemmatimonadales > Gemmatimonadaceae > Gemmatimonas. Next base: position 15,536 of record CAZMGX010000050.1, on the reverse strand, counting down.
GTTGGTCGCCTCCTATGGGAGCGGCATCCGCGGATACGCGCTGGCCCGTAGCGGCAAGCGCGTCGAGGCACTGGCCGAAGCGGCCCGTCTGACGCGGGGAAATGGTCCGAGTGTATCGGCCCTCGGTGCCGCACAGACATACGCGGCCCTCGGCGACTTCGACCGGGCATTCGAGTGGCTGGATCGCGCCTACAATGCTCGTGAATGGGCTCTGTTCTTTGCGCGCAGCGATCCGCTGTTGGTGCTGCTTCACGGGGATCCACGATGGGCGACATTCATCGCTCGCCTGGGGTTTCCGTGAGTGAGTCGGAAGACGGGCGCGGCAGCACGCATGTGAGGCGTTGAGCAGCGGACTCGGGAATAACATCGAGGGTGGTGCGGTCAGCCCGCACATGGTCTCCGCCGGCCGAAATGCGAGGCGTTACGGAGACACCTCGCGGAGTCTGTCGTCCGGCGAGGCATGCCCCCTCACCGCCACTCATCATGCATCGTCTGTACCAGAAGGCGTTCATCCTCGCGGCCGCCGCCGCGTGTTTCACCGCATGCTCCGGAGAATCACCGACGGGAGCTACGGAGACCGCTCCGGACATCGCCTTGCCCGCGCACCTGTTCGCCGTTGGCGACGGCTCCTTCCGTATCCTCTCGGAGACGTTGCAGGGCGCAACGTTAGTCAGCGAATACGAACTCGGCGCGGCGTTGCTTGGCGAGGAGTATCAGGGATCCGTGTACATTCGCGTCAGTGTGCCTCAGGTCGGCGGAACCGGCAGCAGCGCGCCCTGCATCACCAGCACCATCATTCGCACCGAAGTGCGTCCCGGCTGGACCGCCGCCGTCAAGAAGGCGGGCGGATGTGACAAGCCCATTCAGGTGGACTTCACATCTGCCACACGCCAGCGCGCCACGTTCAAGTGGACGTACATCTTCGGACTCACCAAGGTGGACCATGGCGCCGTGCGCTGACCGACGAACGTTCGCCTGACGAAGGCGCACCTCTGCTCACGGCCGAGGCCTCGCTATCCCACCGTGAGCAGGACCCCCCGAGCAGCGTCAACAGCCAAAGGCCGTTGCCGCGTGGCTACTCGAGACGCATCAGTCGCTCCAGCACGGCGACGGCAGAGGGTGGTCGTTGCCCCGGATCGGCGTGTGTCATCGTGTTGATGAGCGTCCCGAGTTCGCTGCCCATCGCGGACACCGCGGACGGCGCCGCCGGGGCGTCGGAAGACGCGTCACGCAGCTTGCGCGCGAAGAAGGCCATGGGCGTATCCGAGACGAACGGCGTCTGTCCGGTCAGGCACTCGTGCAGCACCATCGCCGCGGCGTACAGGTCGGAAGCGGGCGACGGCGGACTGCCGACGAGAAGTTCCGGGGCCATGTACTCTGGCGTCCCGACAACGGCTCCCTTCAGGGTGGCGATCATGCTGGGTTCGTGCGCCTCCTGCTCACGTCGCTCGCGGTTCGGCGCGGGATCACGAAACACACGCGCCAGACCGAAGTCGGACACCTTGAGGATCCCACTCACTGTGATCAACACGTTGTGTGGCTTGAGGTCCCCGTGCACGACCCCCTGTTCGTGGGCGCAGGCCAAGGCGCGCATGAGCTGTTTCGCGATGGCGATCGTGGCGTGTGGCGGCAGGGCGCCACGACGCTGGATCACGTCAGCCAGCGAGGAGCCGATGACGAGCTCCATGGTCAGGAACGGAACACCATGATGTTCGCCGATGTCGTGCATCCGCACCACATTGCGATGGGTAATGCGCCGCGCGAGTCGCAGTTCCTCGCGGAAACGTTCGTAGGCGAGTGGATCCGCGCGTACGACTTCGGGTCGAAGCAGCTTGATGGCGATGTGTTCTCCGGCCAGGCGATCGGTGGCCCGATAGACCATGCCCATGCCGCCGCGGCCCAGTACGTCCTCTACCACATAGCGGTCGGCGAGCACGGCACCCGTCGCCACCTGAATGCCGCCATCGCGGGAGGGTGCCCCGGCGGGCACGAGGGTCAGTCGCGACGACTCGGCTCGCGCTGGCGCTGTTGGCGGAGTGGGCATCAGGAGCGAGGCAACCAGCGCCTCTTTCTCGCGAAGGTCCGCGAGCAGGGATTGGAACGCCGTCGCGAGCGCGTCGACCTCCGTGCCCGGAGAGGCATCGGCGGCGTCCAGCCGCACCGCATAGTCACCCTCCGCGGCCCGTCGTACCGAGTGGCTCAGACGACGCAGCGGGGCCGTGATGTGTCGTGCGGCGAAGTACGCCATGCCGACGGCCAACAAGACGCCAAGCGCCGCGGCCAGCAAGAGGGATCGTCGGATGCCATCCAGTCCCGTCACGACCGCAGCGCGCGCACGCAGCACGGCAAACCCACCGACGACATCGCCCGCGGCGGTGGTGAGTGACGCGCCTTGCGTCACGTACGAGGTTCCCGTGATCGAAACGGCTTCGGGCGCGTGCTGATTTCGCGGCGGCAACTGCGCAAGGTGCTCGGCCGCGGCAAGTACGTCGAGGCCGCGACCCAGCGTTGACGCCACGATGCGCAGGTCGCCCTGCCGGTCTCGCGCGAAGAAGACAACCTCGGACGAAACCGCCGACTTGACATCGGCGGCAAACAGTGAGTCGATGACACGCGTGGCCACCAGCACGCCGATCGGCGCCTGACCCGGAATGACGACGGGAACGCCCACCGCCTGGAACAACAGCGAGTCGCGCGAAACACCGAACCCCTGCGTCGACCCTCCGCGCAACGCACCCGCCACCAGCGGCACACCACCCAGGGAGTCGACGCTGAGGGCTGGCTCATCGCTCTTGGCCAGCAGCACGCCGTCCCGGTCCGTGATCATGACCCAGTGGGCATCCAGCTGTGTTGCCGCCTCGCTCGATTGGTCGAACAGGTCTTCGCGTCGACGCTCCGACACCAGGGTGCGAAAGTACGGCTGCTGCACGAAGACGCGCGCCCCGCCCGCGAGGCTGCGCTCGCGTCCTGCAAGAAACTGCGCCACGAGGTCGGCGGACTGCTCCAGCCCGCGTCGCATCGCCTCGTCATCACCGCGCTTCAGTTGGACCGACGCGATGGCCAGTGCCGACGCAACCACCACCCCGACGATCGCCGATGTGGTGGCAAACACCCGCGTGGTGAGGCCGAACGCGCGACGCGTTTCCGTCGCCACGGAGCTAATAGCGATCGGCGCGAGTCGCCGCGTAAGGCTTGCCGAACTTGTCCAGATGCGCCGTGCGCGGGTACGTGCGCGTGTCAAGCGTGACCCGCAACCCGGTTGTCCCGCCGGACGGCACGGTGATCGCCTCCAGCAGTTCCGGCGCACGCTCATGCCACACATGGAGCGTGTAGGTGCCGGCCGGGACATTGGGAATGCGGAACGATCCATCCTTGCCAGCCACGGCGAAGGCCGCCATCGGCACGGCGATCACATACGTCACCATGTTCGCGTGGATGTTGCAGTAGATGGGATACACGCCCACCTGACTGAACGACGCCGAGCGGGTCGCGCCGCGTCGATACAGGCCAAGGTCGAATGCCCCGAGCGACGAGTTGGAGAAGACGTTGTGGCTGAAGGGATCCTGATTCGGAAACGCGACCTCACCGCCAACCTGCACGATCTGTACGTGCGGCACATACGTCTTCTCGCGCATGCCGATGGTGACCGAGGCCAACTCGCCGCTGGCTTTCGGATACCGTTTCGGACGAATGGTCGGTTCGAGAAAGACGACCGCCGTGGTGATGTCATGCTGGGCCGATGTCTTCGGTTCGGCCAACGTGATCACGCCGCTCACGGAACCCTGCGCCGCGAGGCGACCGCACGCTGGCGTGACCACCGCCGCCACCGCGATGAGCGCGACCCGTATCCGCCACGGCCACGCAGAACGCCGGAGATGCCGCTCCGTCACAGCTCCACACCGATGGAGAAATTCACATGCCGCCCGGACACCGGACGCCCCCCGTACCACGTGCGAAGTGTGCGGTACTCCACACCGAACAGTAGCGGCTGAATCGGACGCCACAGACCATGCACGGCGCACACGTCGTTGCGCTCACGTTCGGGACGGTCGGACAGCCTGACGCGATCCGTGCCGCAGCCCGCGCCCGCCACGGTGGCCGGTGTCGCCTTCCAGTTCACCTGCACCCATCCACCACGATCGCCAAGGATAGCGCCCGTCGCCGATGCGGCAGTGGGCTGCCCGAGGGTCTGCTCGATGGCGGCTCCACCGAGCCCGGCGAGCGCACGACCCTGAAAGGCCTCACCACGCACCTCGAGTCCGTGCGGCAGCGACACGCGGAGATCGGCCGCCGTGGCGTGGCTCGTCGTCGTCGAATATCCGGTACGCCACCACCCGCGATGTACCCCGATGCCAAGTTCTGCGCGCGGCTCGTCGCCCGCGTTCGCATTGTGCGTGGCGTCCATCCAGCGGAATCGTGCGCGACCGTGCACGTAAGGCCGACCGGAGCGCGCGCCCGCATTCACGTAGGCTCTACTGCTGTCGACGCCATAAGACGTCTGTGGGTCCAGCAGGGCCCCTTGCAGCGCCATGCTGATCCGCGCGTTGCCGACATCCAGACCGCCTATTTCCTGACTGACACGGACCTGCGGCATCCAGTTCCACAGGTTGCCCGCCCCAGCGAATCCTGGTTCGCCGACGGAGGCCAAGGTTATCGGAGTCAGGTCGGAAATCAGTGGCGTTTCGCTGCCCGCCATGATTTCCGTGCGAGACCACCGCAACGCAACCGTCGCCGTGCGCAGCCGTGGCTCGGGAAACTGATACCCGGCGGCCGCCCCCGCCGAGCCGCCCGCGAAAAAGTCCAGTTCCGCATCGGCGGTCAGCACGGCGCCCAAGACGCTATCAACGCTCAGCGAGAGTCCGACACGTGTCTGTCGCACGGACATGCCGACGGCACGTTCTCGTCGCGGTCTGGCGGTGCGCTCGACGTAGGTTGGCACATCGATGCTGTTGAGTGTGCCGGTACTGCGGAAGCCGTTCATCAGCAGGCGGGCCGTGAGATCGGCCTGCAGGCGAGAGCGCGTGCGCACGGTGCTGGTGGCTTCCACCGCCAGTTGTTGACGCAACAGGGCGAGGGCGGCTTCAGCACGTTCAAGTCTCGCCGCGAGTGAATCGACGGAGGTCGACGCTGCGGAATCCGGCCGCGTCGGGGACCCTTGCCCTCGAAGCCCGGCCACTGGGGCACCAACGCTGAGACACAACGCCATCGCGCGAGCGAATGTCCTGAACACCACCAGCTATCCTCGACGCTAGAGTGAAGCGGCCGGCGCCCGCCCCTCTCTCAGGTACTGCCCGGCGGCGAGGTTCCGAATGCTCACAATCAACGTGCGTCCATGTCATCTCGCAACGCGGCCAGCTCGGTCACGGGAACGGCGCCGACGACCAGCGACGCGGACGCCGCACGCGGCCACCCAACGAGATGGACGGCCCCGCTCGTGCCGGTGATGGTGCCGCCGTCGGCGAGGGCAGCACGCAGGGCTGCCGGTCCGTACAACTGCTGATCGCCAATGATGTACTCGAGTACGAGCTGGTCCTGCCACCGATACGCCAACACCGCTGCCGGCTCGTTCCCGATGGCCGTCGTCCACGCGGCCAACAACCGGAGTGACGGGTTCTGCATCGGCTGCACAGGGAAGGGCACTGCCGCGCGCACGGCCGCGAGATCGCGCGCACGACCAGGGAGATCACCGGCCGTCACGCGTTGGAAGTCCGTCAGGATCTCGCTGAGCAACGGCTGACTGCTCAAGGCCACCTGCCGCAGCGGCGACATACGCGCCGGCGGCCACACCAGCCGGACCGCCAACGCCAGCATCAGCACGACCGCGATGCTTCGCAACACCGGCGCGGTCCACGACCGAGGTACGGCGACCGCAACGTCCGCAGGCGCGTCCGTCGCAGCCGCTCGCGCGGTCGACTCCCACGCGGGCAATGGCGCATTCGCGATCGCCGCCGAGATGCGGTCTCGGAACGCGGGGGTCGTGCCATGCACCGGTTCCTGTTCCAGGCGTTGACGCAACGCCTGATGGACCTGCAGTTCGCGACGGCAGCGCGCACAACCCAGCAAATGCGCATCGATTTGCGAGGCCGTCTCGGCCGGTAGTTCGCCGTCGGCGAAGGCCCCGAGCAGCATCGCCAGCAACTGGTGACGCTCCTCGCGGGACGCCGGGTCCGCGGCATGTTCGTTCGGGAGACGGGCGAAGGCGGATCCGAAATCGGTCATGCGGTGCCTCGGTCGCTGGCGCGTTTCGCGCGGGTGGTCTTCTCGGACCCAAGGGTTGCGGTACTGCGTGTGCCTGAACTGGCGATGGCCCCGGCCAGCAATCGTCGTCCGCGAGAGATCCGGCTCATGACCGTACCGATCGCCACACCTTCGATGTCCGCGATCTCCTGGTACTTGAAGCCATCGATGTCGTGCAATTCGACAGCCCTCGAGAAGTCCTCGGGAATGGCGTCGAGCGCGGCGCGCAGGGACTCGCTGTCGATACGGGCGGCCACTTCGGTGAAGACGAAATCCGCGTCCGTCGCCACCAGCGACTCATGCGTGTCTTCCAGTCGGGAGATGGGCACCAGGCTGCGTCGTCGTCCACTCTTCTCGAACACATCGAACAACACGTTGCGCAGGATGCGGTAGAGCCACGGTCGCACCAGCGCATCGTCGCGCAGCTCCGTCATCGCGCCCCACGCCCGGATACACGTCTCCTGCACGGCATCTTCGGCGTCGCCCAGTTCATCGGTACGACGCCGGGCAAAGTCCAGCAGACGGTCGAGCTGCGGCACCACCAGGGCGTTGAACCGGGCGTGCTGCTGCGCGACCAGGTCGGGCGTTGCTACGGGCATGGTAAAAGGTATGACCCGGCCAGCACGCGGGTTATTCCCGCGCGCCGGCCGGTGGTGCACGTCGAGCTCAGTCGGCGCACTTCGATTCGGCGACCGACTTGATCTCGGACGCGACGTAGCCATTGGCGCCTTCGTAGAAGGTCACCGACACGCAGGCGCCGACCTTCAGCGGTCCGTTGACCGCCTTGAGATGCGTGAAGAAGTTCCCTTCGAACTTGTAGCCGCCGATCGTCCACTCCGACGGCGTACCGTAGTACTGCGACGTGGGCACCACGCCGATCGCATCGATATGCGCGGTATAGGACGGGACGACCGGCGGTCCGGAGACCGTTCCGCCCGTTGATCCGCCCGTCGAACCGCCCGTGGTCGACTTGGAGCCTCCGCCGGTCGAGCCTCCGCCGGTGGAGCCACCGCCGCTCGGGGCCGTGCCGGACTTGGCGAATGACGGGCCGGCGAGGTCCGGCGCGGTGCCGGTCTCGTCGGAGCAGGCCGTCGTGGTGCCAAGGGACAGGACAAAGGCGACGAGAGCAACTGGGCGGAGGTGACGCATGGGGAGTCCTCGGGAAAGCGGTGGTGGCGACGCGCTGACCCCCGAATCAGAGGTGCGCGCACTCACCTGGTCGTGGCTGCCGAGCGCAGCACGTTCTCGCGGCCAGGTACAACCGCAGACTTAGTTGCCCGAGCAACTATTCCCGGAAATCCGAGGAAATTCCCGAGAAATTCCAGGCTGAGGTGATCCACATCACCCGAGCCGCTCCGCCGCCGCATTGGCCCGCAGGCGCCTTGAGTCGGCCCGATGCTGGCGGCCAGTCCCCCCGCGCTGTCGATTATCCGCGTTGTCCCTTTCCCCTTCGTTTGCGAGGTCCCCCGTGAGTCTTTTGTCCCGTCGTGAGTGGCTGCGCCACACCGGCCTTGGGTTGGGCGCCAGCGTCGCGCTGCCCGGTCTGCTGCCGGCGTCCGAGATGGCGCGTGTCTTGGGCGGCCATGTCGGCTACGCCGAGATGCTCGCCCAGATGGAACGCGACGTCACGACGGCGCGGCGTGCGGCCGGTCCGATCCGCCTGATGTACAACGAGAATCCGTTCGGCATGTCGCCCAAGGCCAAGGATGCCTTGATGGGCAGCTGGGCGCAGCACACATGGTACGTGCCACCCATCCGCCAGGAGATTCGCGAGACCTTCGCGAAGCATGCGGGTGTGCCCGTCGACCACGTGCTGGTGACGCAGGGGTCCAGCGAGGTGCTCGGGGTGCTGGCGCTGGCGTACAACATGGAAGGCGGGGAGATCGTCGCACCCTGGCCAACGTTCGAGGACCTGCCACGCTGGGGCGACACGCTCAAGGCGACCGTCCATCGTGTGCCGCTGGACCAGCACCTCGATCACGACCTGTACGCGATGAACGCGAAGGTCGGCAGCAGCACCAAGCTCGTGTTCGTGTGCAATCCCAACAACCCGACGTCGAACCTGACTGAAGACCAGTCACTGCGTGATTTCGTGTCCAGCACCGCCAAGCGCACCACCGTGGTGGTCGATGAAGCGTACATCGACTTCGTCGACAAGCCGGGGCACAAGTCGATGGTCGATCTGGTGCTCAAGGGCGAGAGTGTCATCGTCTCGCGCACCGCCAGCAAGATCCACGGCCTGGCGGGCCTGCGTTGCGGCTTCGCCATCGCGCGCCCCGACATCATCGCGAAACTGCAGCAGTATGTCACGGGGGATCCGAACGTCTTTGGTCTCGTGGCGGCCAATGCCTCGCTGCAGGACACCGAATATCAGGCGTTCGTGAAGCAGAAGAATCGCGAGGGCCGCGCGCTGCTGCTCGACACGCTGGCCAAACTCGGCCGCAAGGTCGCGCCGTCGCAAACGAATTTCGTCTTCTTCCACACGGGCAAGCCGATCCAGCCGGTGCAGCAGTATTTCCTGTCGAAGAACTTCATCGTCGGGCGCGCGTTCCCGCCGTTCAACGATTGGTGCCGAGTGAGCATCGGAACGCCGGATGAGATGACGCAGTTCTGCGCGGCGGTGCCGGGACTCTTCGCCTGATGACGCGTCGTGATGCGGTGCGTATTGCGCTGGGCCTGAGCGCCGTCGTCGTGGCGCCGGGCCGCCTGCGCGCCGCCGTGCGTGCGATGGCGCATCCGACACCGCGCCCGGGGATCACCGGCGCCAAGGTGCTCACGGCCGAGCAGCTCGCCAAGTCGCCGCACCTCATCGAACTTTTCGACGGCATTCGGGCCATCCCGCAGATTGCCGACGGCATCGGCTGCCACTGCGGGTGCCGTGAATTCGGCAGTCACTACTCGTTGCTGACGTGCTACGAAGGGGAGTCCATGGCGCGCAGCTGTCCCATCTGCCAAGGCGAGGGGCGCGTGGCCGTTCGGATGGCGAAGGCCGGAAAATCGCTGGACGAGATTCGCGCTGCGATCGACGCGCAGTACGGCTGAACGCAGCCAACCACCTCACGGCCTTCGCCCTCACATGCCGGCATCATCACGTCTCACGGCTGCACTGCTTTGCGGTGTGCTGCCGTTCTTCACGAGCCCCGCCACGGTCAGCGCGCAGATCCGCGCGAGTGAACTGCAGTCCATCGCGCAGACCGTCGACGGAACCACGCTGCGCCTGACGTACTCGCGCCCACGCATGCGAGGCCGGTGGCCGATCTTCGGCACCAAGGCTGTGCAGTGGGGTGAGGTGTGGACGCCTGGGGCCAATTGGGCCACGATCTTCGAGGTGAACAAGGACATTGCGATTGCCGGCACGAAGGTGCCAAAGGGCAAGTACGGCGTCTGGATGGTGGTCAGCCAGGATTCGGTGTGGACGATGCTGCTGGATCCCAAGTGGCGGCAGTATCACACGGATCATCCGAAGCCCAACGAGACGCAGATCGCGGTGAAGGTGCGCGCCGACACCAACGCGGCACGAGAAGAGGTGCTCAGCTGGTCGTTCCCCACGATCTCCGCGCGGGGCGGCTCGTTCGCGATGCACTGGGCGAACATCCGCGTCACCGCCAGCTTCGCGGTAGCGCCCACGTTGTCGGAATTGCTGGCAGAGTCCGACGCGCGCCCCTACGTCGGCACGTACGCGATGCAGGATGCGAAGACGAAAAAGGTCGAGGGCAAGCTGATCGTCACCTATGAACGCGGCGGACTCAAGGCCCGATTCGATCCGGAGGACCGCTACATGCAGACGTTCGCCCTCATGCGCACGGCCCCACACGTGTTTACCGCCGGCCTGTACGCCGCCGCCGAGGTCTACGCCGGCGGCGAGATTTATGAGGTGCTGAAGCCTGACATGATGTTCACGTTCACCGTCACCGGTTCGGGCGTGACCCTCGAGTGCCGCGGCGAAGACGATGAGTTGTACTTCACGGCCAGGAAGCAATGATGCGCAACAGGGTGATGGTCCAACGATGGCGTTGCATGGTCGCGATCGCGCTGTCGGTGAGCACGGCGCTGACGACCGTGCCGCTCGAAGCGCAGTTCGCGCCACCGCGCTCTGGGATGCTGGCCAGTCGCGTCGTCCGCATCGACAGTGCGCTGGACAAAGCGGTGCGCGACGGCGAGGTGACCGGCGCGGTCGCCCTCGTGCTGCGCGATGATCGGGTGGTGTATGAGCGGGCCGTCGGTTGGTCGGACAAGGAGGCGAACCGGCGTATGACGGCCGATGCGCTGTTCCGCATCGCGTCGCAGACGAAGGCCCTGACCAGTACTGCCATCCTGATGCTGGTCGAAGAAGGGCGGATGAGCCTGACCGATCGGGTCAGCAAATGGATTCCAAGCTTCGAACGCACCATGGTGGCCACGCGCACCGACACGGGCGTGGCGCTCGTACGCGCGCGGCGGGCGATTACGGTGCGCGACCTGCTCACGCACACCGCAGGCATTTCGTACGGCACCGACGCGCAGGTGGCGGCCAGGTATCAGGCCGCCGGTCTGGGCCCAGCGGCCGGCTTCGGGTGGTACACCGCCGACAAGGACGAGGCGGTGTGTGAAACGATGACCCGGCTCGGCACGTTGCCATTCGTCGCGCAACCCGGCGAGGCGTTCGTGTATGGCTACAACACGGACATTCTCGGGTGCCTGGTCGAGAAGGTCTCGGGCCAGGCGCTCGATGTGTTTCTGCGCACGCGCCTCACGGCGCCGTTGGGCATGCTGAATACGTTCTTCTTCGTGCCGGAGGCGCAACGTGCGCGGCTCACGGCGGTGTATCGCAGCGACTCAACGGGCCGATCGGTGCGCGCCGCCGACGGAGCGCGCGGCCAGGGACACTACGTCGATGGCCCTCGCAAGAACTTCGCCGGCGGGGCCGGCCTCGTGTCGACGGCTCGCGACTACGCGCGGTTTCTGCAGATGATCGCACGAGGCGGAAGTTGGCAGGGGCGCCAGCTCCTGGCGCCGCACACGGTGCGACTCATGAACACCAACCAACTCGGCGCACTCACCTCACAGAGTGGACTTGGCTTTGGCCTGGGCTTCGAGACGACCGAGCGTTATGGCGCCAACGGGATGGCCTCACCGGGCTCGTACGGCTGGGGTGGCGCGTATGGCTCGACGTATCTCGTCGATCCGGTCGAAGGACTCATCATCGTGTTCATGATGAACCAACTGCCCAGCAGCAGCGATCTCGCGTCGCGCTTTCGGACCCTGGTCTATCAGGCGCTGGTCGAAGCGAGACTTAAGTAAGCCGGCCGGCACACCTCAACCACGGAAACATTAATGACGGGATCGTGGGGTGACTACATCGGCTCGTGGGTCACGGCGGCCTCAGAGCAACTGAGTTACTGGAATCCGTTTGGTGGACCCGCGCAGCCGATCGGGCGCGTCGTGCGCGATGCACCGCGCTTTCAGTGGGTGCGGATCAAGGACCTGAGCAATCCGTATCCGCAAGGCACACTGACGGATGCTGACTTTCGCAAGACATTCGGGTACTGGTTCAACTACCTGTGGGAAGAAGCGCGCCAAACGCTCGAGGTGACAGACCCCGGGCGTAAAGACGTCATCGAACGGGTCTTTCCGGGGCTCGGCATTCAGGGAGAGCAGGTCCAGACAAGTCTCTGCGATCTGTTTGGCTTGGTGTTCGAGGTCTCGGACGCACCGACTCCTCGACCGAATCGGTCACATGACCAGCTGGATGCCAGCCAGAAGTGCTCCATTCTGCTCAGCCTGTTGTTGCTCGGCTTTCGCCCGCACAAATACACCGACCTCAGCCCGCTCCCGGACTCCAGTCCACTGTTCAAGGACCACGTCGTATATGGTCCCGACGACAAGAAGATTTCCATCGCCTACCGCTGCGACGATCGCTCCTGGAGCGCACTGCACGGCTCGGGCGGGTGCACGCGACGGGTGGAGTCCGAATCGCAGCGTGCGATGTTCGGGCTGGATGAGCCGTGGCATCCCTTCTCCATCCCCGAGATTCGCGAATGTCTGTGGTTCCGACGGGGTGGCAAGAACCTCGACAATTGTCTCCACACGGTCGTGAGTGTCGGGCCGGTGTTCTCGGATGTGATTCAGTTTCCGAAGATCAGCGACGGCACGAAGTATCCGCGGTTGAGTCGCAAGCCGTTTGCGGAGTGGGGGCCGCAGGAGATCAGCGACGCGCGAGGGTACAACGTCGAACTGGTTGGAACACCGGGTGCGCAGTACCTGCGGACCACGACCTACGTGCTGGTCTTCAAGGTCGACGGCATGCAGGTGTACGACACCGAAAGCGTCCAGCGAAAGGAAGGCGGCACGCCGTACGCGGAACGTGGCGCTCGGGCGATCCCGCTCGACAACATTCTGGCTCGGCTCGAGGTGACGCGGCGCCATGCCGACGGCAACGGCGAGTTCGACATCGTCGGCGTCGATTTCCTCGGCAACCCCAAATACCAGCTGCTGCCCGACGAAGACGGCGTTCGTGCGAAACTGTTCGGGTCAAACGACGCGCTCGATGCCTTCAAGGCGCTGATGAATCGCGTGGTGACCACGAACCCCATGGCCGCGAAGCAGTTTTCGGAGCGACTGGCCGCCAAGCCCGTCGTCACTGCCGTGAGACGTCAGAAGAACATGTTTACGAAGAAGTGGGAGATCCGGCAGGGCAACAAGTGGGTGGTGGACCCCAATCAGAACGACTGAACACCGGTGACGTCGGCGCGCCACAGGAGCCGAGCTCGAGACGAGAAGTCGAGATGATGTGCCCGACGCACCGCTACAGCACCGCCAGCGGGACGCGCTGATCCCGCTCGCGTCAGCGCGCGTCGGCTTGCGACCCCAGCGGAGACTCAACGTCGAAGCCGAAGAGCCGCGGATTGGCGCCGATGACGGCGGCCGACACCACGCGAAACACGTAGTCGTAGGTCTCCGCCGGAATGTCCTTGCGATGCTTCTCGAGCAGTGCCCAGAAGTTGCGATCCGCGGGTGATTCTGGTAGCGAGCGGATGAGACGACGCAGGCGCGTTTCTCCCATGTTGTACGAGGCCATCACGAGCAGTCCGGAGGCCTGTGCATCGGTCGTATAGATGTCGCTCAGATAGCGGGCGGCCGCCGCGGTGGCCTTGGTGACATCGTGACGCTCGTCCGACGGATCGAACTTTCGCTCGCCCTGCAGCGGCCCGAGTTTCAATCCATACGCTTCTGCGGTCGGCGGGATGAGTTGCCAGAGCCCCTTGGGCACGCCGAAGCGGGTCGACGGCCCGATGGCTTTGACGTCGAACTTGCTCTCCTGCAGCGCGACATAGACGAACTCGCGCGGCAGGTTGTGCTCCAGCAGGATATCGCCCATGCGCTTGCCCATCCCCTGCGCGGACGCACGCGCGAGGCCGGCGTCAAGATCCGCGGCCTTCCACTGCGCGATGTACTTCTGGACTTCGTTCACGAAGCCGCGCGGAACGGTGGCCTCCGACTCCCCGAGCCGATGCACCGTGCGATAGATCAGTTGCACGTCCTCCGGCGTCCGGTCGCTGTAAATGCCGAGCGTCTTGACGAGCCCCTCGTACTGCTTCTCGAGTCGTGCCCGCCGAGCCGACAGCGAGCTGTCGGGACGGGTCGTCGCCTGCAGTCGGCGGACGTCGAGTTCGATCGCCTTCATGGTGTTGAAGACGTCACCGGCGACAACACGGAGGGCCTCGACGCGTCGCGCCTGCCAGTAGGCAAAACCGCCGGCGCCCAGTGCCAGCACGACGAGCAACGCGACGGCCACCCGATAGCGGCGCGTCCGCTTCAGCCACGTGGTGGTCTCCTGGGTCTTCCGATCCTGCAGCGCCGCGCGAATCATCTGGGTGTGATTCGACATCTCCTCAGGAACATCATCGGCCAGATAGCGGTCGACGATGTTGCTCGCGAGGACCTTCTTGGTGCCACCGGGTCCGGTCAGCCCGGGAATCGTCAGGATCACCTGCGGGCCGCCGCGCCCCAGTCGGACCACCGTCCGTACGCCTACCGGCGCACGCGTCACCCGTCGCTCATCGACGAACGTGCCGTTCGTGCTCCCGAGGTCCACGATCTCCCAACCGTCTTCCGTGCGGAGGAGTTCGAGGTGTTCCGTGCTGACGAGCTCGTGCGCGATCACGATCCCGTTGGTCTCCGCACGCCCCAGACGGACGGACGACGTGAATCGTAGCGGTGTAGTGCTGCCAGGCACAGCGACGTGTAACTCGTTCGTCATGCGGGCGGGTGCGCGGGGCGAAAAACCTGCTCCCGACAATACTGCATCGCGATCAATGGGGTCGCGAGGTGCCGTAGGTCCGGCGGCCGGTCGGTTCCGGCCTGGTCAACATCGACTCCGTGATCCGCAACAGAACGCCAAGCTCCGTCCACAGGACCAATGCACCGTCGGTGCCCTCCACGAGGTCACGTGTCCTGACGCCGAGGCTCATCGATTCGACATACCGCACTCGATCGCCGTCGCGATGCACGCGAAGGAGCGATCCACGGCCGAGGGTCGCGATCAGCAGATCGCCCTGCCACATCGCGAATCGGTCGTGATGTACTTCGAGCAGGCTACTGGGGGCAATCGACGGTACGAAGGCAATGGCTGGCTCAACAAAGAGAAACCCGGCTGGTGTTCGCGTGGCCGGCGGCCACGTCTCCGCACCGTAATCCGTCCCGTATGTCCGGAATGGCCATCCGTAGTTTCCGCCCGGTTGGATCACGTTCAGCTCGTCGCCTCCCTGTGGTCCATGCTCGACGCTCCACACGATGCCATCGCGGCCGGTCACGAGCCCCTGCATGTTGCGGTGCCCGAGGCTCAGCAGAAGACGTTGCCCCGATCGACTCAGGTGCAGAACTTTCCCGTAGTCGACGCTGGCATCTTGCGCGTAAGCGGGCATGTCCAGGCCATTGAAACCATGGTCGCCCACCGACAACAGCAGGCCGCCATCGCCGGCCCATGCCAGCCGACCGCCCGATTCGTACGCATCCATCTTGTCGCGCAATGGCAGGCAGGGGTGCGTCTGATACAGGGTCGACCAGCGAAGCCGTGGCTGCGCGTCAGCAAGTGCGATGGGCGACTCCGAAACGATCAGGGAGAGGCAGGAGTCGATAGGGTCCCAACGGTGATGCGCCACATATAGGCGTGCCGGCCGCGACGTGGTGTCGATGAGCACGCTGGTCACACGGAACAGTTTGTTCATACGAACGGTTCTCGCCGCTGAATCAAAACCGGCGCGCGGCATTGGCACCGCGCCCTCCACCTCGGCGATGCGAAAGGAGTCCGAGGGCAATTG
>CAZMGX010000049.1:18389-20249 GCA_964565915.1 uncultured Gemmatimonas sp. | reverse complement strand
GGCTTCCGTGCCGCTCAGGCGCTCCGTGCTCTTGTTGAGCGCTTCCAGTTGCTTCTGCATTTCGGGGGTCATCGCATCGCGCAGCATCTTCTGGATGTCGCGCATGCGATTGTTCAGCGCGGAGTCCAGAGCGCCGGCGCTCTTCAGCCGATTCTCGAGTTCCTTCGCGCTTTGCCGCAGGGAATCGATCTTCGCGCTCATCTGCTGCTGCTCGCGTCCCAGTTGCCGCGCCTTCTCGGCGGCCTGGAAACTCATGGACGCCTTGCTCCCGTCCGTCTTTGCGCCTCCGGGTTGCTCCTCACCGCGGCCACCACCCTTGAGATCCCGACTGCGGGAGGCATCGGCCGTGTTCTGCTGCAAGCGCTTTTCCTGCTGGGCCATCTGCAGCGCGCGCGCGGCCAATGAATCGGCCAGCGAACGCGCCATCGAGCGCTGTTCACTGAGCGTCGGGACGCGCAGGATGACTTCCGTGCTGCTCGTCTGCTGGCGCCAGGGCGAGTCGTCCGTGGCGATGGCGACGACATGCAGGCGATCACCCGGTCCGAGATCGCGACCGTCGAGTGCGACGGTCACGCCGCCCTCGAAAAACGGCACGGCCGGATCGGCAATCTCGATGCGCTCACGATCGTTCGTGCGCCGAGACGTGCTCGTGGTGCTCGTCGGGTTGGCACCGCCGCGCGCGGCCGGCGCACTGTCGGACGCGGCCCGCTCACGCCAGATGGTGAGCGCCACGTTCCCGATACCGTGGTCATCACCGGCGCGGACGATCACGGGCACGACGCCCGACGTACCGATCGCCGTATCGCTGACCGGCGACGCGATGATGATTTCCGGTGCCTTGTCGGGCACCACGACGAACAGGAGCGAGTCCGGCAGCTCAGGGGGCAGTGTCTCGCCGTTCGCACGCGGGATCGACATGGCACGCCATGCCCAGGCCCCATCGTGATCGAGACTGATCTCGGTCGACACGGGTTGCCCGTCGCCACTTTGCCGATCGCCAGACGTGGAGGCCGCGGCTTTCGACGCCACCGGCTTGACGTCGACGACGGTCTCCGGCTGGCCTGTCGACTGCGTGCGCAGCTGGACGTCGGTCACGCCACCGCGCAACACGGCGGTCACCCGGACACGGGTGCCGCGCGGCACGCGGATCGGCGAGACGGCATCGAGCGTTTCGTTCGTCCGGCCAAGGTACGCCGGATACTGTGCGTATAACGCGACGTCGCCGATCCACCCGCGATCATCGACCGCGACGGTCGCCTCGGCCGCTGGTGCACGCCCGTCTTCCACGCGCAGCATGACCGCGGCCCTCACCGGACCGAGCGCGAGTCGCGCCAGCCCGTCGGACGCATCGACCGTCAACGTCGTGTCGCGCCACGGTTCACCCGCCGCGTGTCTCGAGACCGTGATGGTCTGGCGCCCCTCGGCGCGAACGCGAATCGTGAGTGGCATCCCACGGGGCACGCTCGTCGGAAGCCGATCGAATCCAAGCGCCGGCAACAGCGTGCCCCGGAAAGCGCGAATCGGATGGACGACCGCCGCGAAGCCATCACCACTCGTGCGCGCGGAGACCGTCAGCAACGCCGCACCGACGACGGCCGCGCCGGCGGCGATGGTCAGCATACGCACCAATTGCTGACCCAGTTGCGGTGCCAGCGTGGTCGGCGACAGGCGCCGCGCGACATCGCGCGCCGCATGCGCCCCAAGCGGGCCGCTGTCCGAGACTTCGAGCGCGCCGCGCAAGGAATTGGCGTGGATCGTGGAAAAGCTGCCCGGGTGGCCAGTGTTGATCGCACGCAGGAAACTGACACTTTCAGCGCCGCGCACCTCGCCCAGCACGATGCGATCAGGTCGCAGGCGCAG
>CAZMGX010000049.1:0-18379 GCA_964565915.1 uncultured Gemmatimonas sp. | reverse complement strand
GCGGGTGTCCTAGACTTCGCGCGCGCCGCGCAGGGACCGGGCGCGAAACGACTGCTCCCGTTCGATAACGCCCGCGAGCGATGCGATGGACAGCGTGGCGGCGTTCCGCGCGCGCAGCCAGCGGGCAACGAGCACACCAACCACCGCGGCCCCGATCCAGATCAGGGCGGGAAGGAATCGCGGCCAGGCCAACCAGCGGCCCCCGCTGAGCGCCGAGGCGCCGACAGCGCCGATGATCGCGATCACGGCGACGACCGCCAGTCCGGCGGCGACCAGCGATCGCGTCCGCAGTGTCGACTGCTCCGCCGTCAGGCGGGCGACGAGTGATCCCTCGCGACTGCCGCCGAGCGGCCCTGCTCCCCCGGGAAGTGCTGGTGCGGTCATGGCGTTACCCGGCTGGTGACGGCGTAAGTGAACAGGTTGATCCCCATCTGCAGCGCTTGTTCATGCATCGCCGGCGGGTCGGAGTACGTGCCGACATCCTCCCAGCCGTTTCCGAGGTCGGCGGAGTAGGTGTAGTACACCGCGAGACGGTTCCCAATGAAGATGCCGAACCCCTGGGCGGGTTTCCCGTCGTGTTCGTGCACCTTGGGCGGTCCCTTGGGAAACTCGTACACCAGATGGTAAATCGGGTGCGTATAGGGCACTTCGGTGAGCGGGCGATCGGGGAACACGCGCTTGATCTCGCGCCGGAAGCTTTCGTCGATGCCGTAGTTGTCGTCGACGTGCAGGAACCCGCCCCGCTTGAGATACTCGCGGAGGCGCGTGATCTCGAGTTCACTCAGCTTCATCTCCCCGTGTCCGGTGATGTGCAGGAACGGGAAGTCGAAGAGGGCCGAGTCCGTCAATTTGACCCGCGCTTCGGTCCGCTCGACCGGCAGCGCCGTACGCTGGGCGATGGCCGACAGCAAGTTGGGGATGCTGCTGGGATTGGCGTACCAGTCACCGCCCCCGTCGTACTGCACCCGCGCGATGGCGAGCCGACCCGGCCCGGCGCCCCCTTCGGCGAAGGGGGCGGCCCCCAGGGCCAGGACGGTCAGCGCAGCGCACGACAGGATGACTCGGAAACGCTGCGAGAGTGGCCGCATCAGGTATCGTGAGCGAGACGGTAAGCGAGGTTGCGACTGGCGCCGTGTTCATCCATCAGCCGCTCGACGATCTCGCGCGGACGAAATCCTTCCGCACGAAGTGCCAGGGCGACTTCCCGAAGTCCGTCCTCGGTCGGGAGGAGGACCGGGGCACCATCCAGAACGATAACGATCTCCCCACGGGGCGGCGTCTCCTCGTAGTACGCAGCAACCTCGTCGAGCGTTCCGCGACGGAACTCCTCGTAATGCTTGGTCAATTCCCGCGCGACCGCAACTCTTCGGGGACCATCGGCGGCCTGCGCGAGGTCACGCAGCGTATCCACGAGACGATTCGCACTCTCGAACAGGACCACGGCGTGCGGCAGGCGGACCGCCTGCGCGATCACGTCGCGTCGCTCGCCTCCCTTCCGCGGCAGGAAGCCGAGAATGGTGCACGGATGGGGGACGATGCCGGACCCGACGAGGGCGGCCAGCGTGGCGGAGGCCCCGGGGACGGGAATAACCCGAAGTCCGGCTTCGACGGCGGCCGCAACAAGGCGCGCGCCCGGATCGGAGACCAGCGGCGTGCCGGCGTCCGAAATCAGGGCCAGCGCCTCGCCCGCCTTGAGCCGTTCGAGCACACGCGGCGTGACCTGCGCCTCGTTGTGTTCATGCAGGGCCAGCGTCGGCGTCGCGATGCCGTAGCGTTGCAGGAGGGTTCGGGCATGCCGGGTGTCTTCGCAACAGACCGCGCCCACCTGACGAAGGACGGCCAGCGCCCGGATGGAGATGTCGCCGAGGTGACCGATCGGGGTGCTGACGACGTGCAACGCTCCGGGCGTCGCCGCGTCAGGCAAAAGCGACGACGCCCGGGCCGCCAGGTCGACCGAGGGGTCGGCTGGCAGTCCGGGCGTCTCGCGCTCCACGGGAACGGCTCGCTTGGCCGCTCGGCTTACGCGTGTTCCTTGAACTTCGCCTCAAGGGCCGGACGGGGCACGGCGCCGACGACCTGGTCGACCAGCTTGCCGTCTTTGAAGAACAGGATGGTCGGGATGGACCGCACGTTGAAGCGCGCGGCCGTCTTCTGGTTGTTGTCGACGTCGAGCTTGGCGACCTTCGCCTTCCCGGCATAGTCGATGGCGAGCTGCTCGACCATCGGCGCAATCATGCGGCAGGGCGCACACCAGGTGGCCCAGAAATCCACGACGGCGAGGCCCTGATGGCCTTCGATTTCCGTCGCAAAGTTGTCGTCCTTCACTTCCATGGCGTTGGCCATCGTGTGCTCCGTGGCGCGCGAGTCGTCGGACTCCGGCGCGCCGATCATCAGGATTAGTATTCCGGTTCGACTCACGCCCCCACGACATGACCGAACCTGTGCACATCAGCGACACCCGCAGTGATACCAAGCGCGGCACCCG
Source organism: uncultured Gemmatimonas sp. (assembly GCA_964565915.1). Taxonomy (GTDB): domain Bacteria; phylum Gemmatimonadota; class Gemmatimonadetes; order Gemmatimonadales; family Gemmatimonadaceae; genus Gemmatimonas. The sequence continues at coordinate 15,894 of CAZMGX010000049.1, read as the reverse complement.
GATTGCCCACATCGGCATCGCCGTGCACGCCCTCGACGCCCTGCTTCCGTTCTACCGGGACGTCCTCGGCCTGCCCGAGGTTCCCTTGGACGACGCCGACGGCGCATCGATCGCAGGGCTCGCGGCCGGCGAGTCGCTGGTCGAACTGCTCGAGGCGAAGTCGGACGACTCACCGATCGGGAAGTTCGTGGCCAAGCGAGGTCCGGGCATTCACCACGTGTGCTTCGCCGTGGACGACCTCGAGGGAACGCTTGCGCGCTGCCGGGCGGCCGGACTGCGGCTTATCGACGAAACGCCGAGGCTCGGTGCCGAAGGCAAACGCATCGCCTTCCTGCATCCGAGCGCGACCGGCGGCGTTCTCGTCGAGCTGACCGAATACTAGTCGGGTGGGGAACCCGGGGTAGGGCGTCCGGTGATACCGAACGCCCCCCGGTCACATGCTCAGCGGCAGAATTCCTTCAGCGGCGCCAGGTCGATGTCCTCGACGAACCAGCGACCGGCTTGACCGGACACCGTCGTGAGCTTGGTGGTCGCGGCCCGCTGCTTCTGCTGCAGCTCGACCATGAACTCCTGTCGGCCACCCGTAACCAGTCGCGCCCGGTCTTCCGCGAACTGCCACTTGTCATGTGCCAGCATGCATTGCATCACGATGAGCCGTTTCTCGAGCTCGTCGCGCTTCATGCGCGCCGCGGCGGGCTCCTTGTCGTTGCCCCAGACGGCCGACATGCCGCGCAAATCCTGTCCTTTCACGGCGGTCAGGAATGCCTCCACCGCGCCGCGCGACGTGGTCGCGCCGATCTGCCCGGGTTCCAGCGGGACCGCCAGTTGGGCAGAGGTGGGCGAACCGGGGTCCGGCGAAATGGTGGTTTCCACCACCTTCGTCGTGCAGGCCACCGAAGCCAGCAGACTGGCGATCAAGATTCCCTTACGTACCACGAGTGCCTCCATGCACGTTATCGTACCAGCGGAAGTTTAGCGCCAACTTTCTCCACGTGCTCATGTCGACGGCTTCACCTTGCGTTACCACCAGCCATCTGCAATGACCCAGCGGCACCAGCGCCTGTATGTGAACATCGATCACGTGGCGACCGTGCGTCAGGCTCGGCGCAGCGTCGAGCCCGACCCGGTCGCCGCCGCCATCCTCTGCGAACGGGCCGGCGCCGACGGGATCACCGCCCATCTTCGTGAGGATCGGCGTCACATACAGGACGACGACGTTCTGCGGCTGGCCGCAACTATCACGTCGGTGCTCAACCTGGAGTGCGCCGCGACCGACGAAATGTTGGCGCTGGCGGAGCGGCTGACTCCCTTCGCAATCACGCTGGTCCCGGAGCGCCGCGACGAAGTCACGACGGAAGGCGGGTTGGACGTCGTTCGCGGTGCGAAGGCCTTGCGGGGCGCCATCGAGCGGATGAAACGAGTTGGTGTCAAGAGCAGTCTGTTCATCGACGCCGATCCCGACACGGTGCGGCGCTCGGCCGACCTCGGGGTCGACGCGATCGAACTGCACACCGGACCCTACTCCCACGCCCCGCAGGATCCCCGGACCTTGGCGGCACTGCAGTCGGCGGCGACGCTGGCGGCCTCGCTGGGGCTCGCCGTCCACGCCGGCCACGGATTATCGACGGCAAACGTCGCGCCCGTCGCGGCGATCGCCGAGATTGAAGAGTTGAACATCGGGCACGCCATCGTAGGTCGGGCGCTGTTCGTGGGCATGGAAGAGGCCGTCCGGGAGATCCGGCGCGAAATGGACCGAGCCAGAGAGGCGATACGATGAGCGCACCACAGGCCCTGATCGAGTTCTTCCAGAAGGAAGCGACCGAGTACCTCGACCGGCTCGATCAGTTGCTGGTCGGTGACGATGCACACGTCCCCGACGGGAACGCGTTCCTCACCCACGCGCGCGCCCTGCGCGGCAGTGCGACGATGACGCGACTCGACGGGCTGCCGGACCTCGCGTCGACGATCGAGCGCATCGCGACCGGCTTGCGCGATGGCGAACTGCGGTGGGACCAGCGCCTGCACTTTGCCGTGCGGGGTGCGCTCGTGGAGTTGCGCGCGCTCGTGCAACGGGCCCACGCGTGGGGCGAAGCGGAACAGCGCCATAGCCGCACCCAGTCGGTTGCGCTGGCAGCGGTGGCGGCCTCCTACCTGGCCACGTCGGCTCCGCCGGCGTCTCCCGCCGCACAGGTGGTCCCGATCGCCCGGTTCTTTCCGGAAGACGGGCTGCCGGCGATCCTGCAGCGGAATCCCGAGCCCCCCATCACCATCGCCCAGCGCTTCCGCAACGATGTCGCTGCGGCCGCAGACGGGGTGGCGCGCGAGTCTCAGGCTCTGGCGACCAGTCCGCCGGGCCCGTCGCAACTCGCGTTGTCCGACGGGTTGCGCCGTGCCTTGCTTGGCTTGAGTGACGTGGCCGAGAGCTATGGCGCCGCCAGCATTTCAACGCTCGCGACCAAGATGGCCCGTGCCCCGCTGGCCGCTCCCGCTGAGCGTGTCGCGGTGCAGTCGTTCGCGCGCCTCCTGATGGATCGCGAGTTGTCGGACCAGGAACTCGCCGCGCGGGTCAAGGAAGCGAACATCATGTGGGCCGGCACGCCTCCGGCCGCTGTCCCGCAGATCGTGCCGATCGAATCGCTCATCTATCGCGGTCGGTCGGCCGTCAATCGCGCGCGTCAGGTGCGCGACGAGCTCAAGGTGCACTGGAATCGCGGAACGCTCGCGGAACCGTCCGCGCATGCCCTCTTCGAAGAACTGAGCGACTTGCTGGACCTGGCGGTCACGACGTGATCGCCTCGTGAGGTTCACCCGGTGAAGCTGGACTGGAAAAGCGCGCTCGGCATCGTCCTGAGCGCGCTGCTGTTGTGGTGGACGTTGCGTGACGTGTCGTTCGCCGATGTGTGGGGGGTACTGCGGCAATCCAACGTGTGGCTGTTCCTGCTGTCCACGGTGTCCGCGACGCTGATCTTCCCGCTGCGCGCCCGTCGATGGCGGACGATTCTCGAGCCCGTCGCCGGCGCCATTCCGTTCGGGCCGCTGTGGCGGAGCACCGCGATCGGGATCATGATGAACAACGTGTTTCCCTTGCGCGCGGGCGAATTCGCACGTGCGTTTGCGTTGACCCGCGAAGTGCCGCGGGTACCCATCACCGGCGCCCTCGGCTCACTGGCGGTCGATCGGATCTTCGATGCGATCGTGTTGCTGGCGCTCATGTTCGGTGCCATGCTCGATCCGTCGTTTCCGGCCGGCGTCGTCCTGTGGGGACGCACGGTTCCGCAACTCGCCGCCGGCGGGATCGCACTCGTGACGATGCTGCTGGTCGTGTGCTATACCGTCGTGCTTCAGCCGGCTCGGGTACTGCAGCTGGTTGGCTGGTGTGCGCGACGCGTGCTTCCGCGATTCGAAGGGAAGATCGTGGAGATGGTCGACCACGGGGTGGGCGGACTCGCCGTGCTCAAGGACACGCGGCGATTTCTCGAGGTGCTGTTCTGGGCCGTCGCGCACTGGCTCCTGAATGCGCTGGCGTTCTACATCGCCTTTCTGGCCGTCGGCATGGACGTCCCGTTCTCTGCCGCGCTTTTCCTGCAGGGCGTGATCGGCATCGGCGTCGCCATTCCCAGTTCGCCCGGCTTCTTCGGCGTGTTCGAGTTGTTTGCGACGGTCGGTCTTGGGGTCTACGGCGTTGCCAACGAACTCGCCGTGAGCTGGGCGATCGGATTTCATTTGCTGTCGTTCATTCCCATCACGGTCTTTGGTGCGGTGTACTTCGCACGCCTCGGCCTGAGTATCGCCAGCGTGTCCAGCGCCAAGAGCGACTGATGCAGACCGCCGGGGCGCGTGTCGAACGCGCGCACGCGAAGATCAACCTGGTGCTGCGCATTCTCGCGCGGGAAGCGTCCGGCTATCACGGTATCGAGACGTTGTTTCAACGGCTGGCGCTGCACGATGTGGTCACCGTGCGCACGGACGTGACGGATCGCACGCTCTCGTGTGACGGACCGACGATGCCGGCGGGGGGACTTGGCGCGGTCGAAGAGAATCTGGCGTGGCGCGCCGCCGCGCTGTACGCGGACGCCGCCGGATGGGACACCGGCTGGCACATCATGATCGACAAACAGATCCCGGTGGGTGGAGGGCTGGGTGGCGGCAGTGCCGATGCCGCGGCCGTGCTGCGTGCCATGGACGCGATGTCGCCGGCCCCGCTGGGTCTCCCACGCTTGCTGGAACTGGGTGGGACGCTGGGAGCCGACGTGCCGTTCCTGACCTTGGGCGTCTCGCGCGCATGGGCATGGGGTCGCGGGGATCGTCTGCTGGTGCTGCCGCCCCTGCCGTCGGTGCCGGTGACGTTGTTCACGTTTGCGGAGGGCGTAAACACGGGGGCCGCCTACGCGGCATTCGCCGCGATGCGTGCGGCGCGTGGCGAGCCGGTGTTGGCGCGGGCGTACGATCTCGAGGCCTTCGCAAGCTGGGAGCGCATTGCGCAGGTCGCCGAGAACGACTTCGAGCGCGTGGTGCCGCAGCTGCATGCGGGGGTGGCCCAAGTGCTGCCGATCCTGCAGCAGATGGCGTCGGCGTCGAGCTCGATCGCGATTGCCCGTATGAGCGGCAGCGGGGCCACCTGTTTCCTCCTATCGGACACCGCACACCCGACGGTAGATCTGTCCATGCGATCGACGGAAACCCTCTGAAGAGCAGCTGACATGCGTGGTCCGCGTCACGACCCATTCGTTCGAGTGTGCTCCCAGTACCTGGCCAACCTACTGGTCTTCATGCTCGCGCTGAGCAGCGACAGCGGATCGTTGACGGCACAGGCCGTGAATACCTTGCCGGGCCCGGCGCTCGGGGTCACCGGCACCGTCAAGCGCCACGCCAATTTTCCGTCCCGTCACGTGGACGCGCGCAACATCGACGTCTGGCTGCCCCCAGACTACACCACCTCCGATCACCGCTACCCCGTCGTGTACGTGCACGACGGACAGAATGCGTTCAACCCGGCGACGGCGTTCGGTGGCATCGACTGGGGGTTCGACGAAACGATGACGCAACTCATCGCCGCGAAGCGCATCAAGCCCGCCATTGTCGTCGCCATCTGGAACACCCCAAAGCGCTTCCAGGAATACATGCCGCGCCGGGCACTGCGCTCTGACAGCGTCCTGTTCACGGGTGTCCCTGGGGTTGATCCGCTACCCGGTCCGGTACTGTCCGATGCCTACCTGCGCTTCATCACCACCGAAGTAAAGACGTTCATCGATCGCACGTATCGCACGCGCCGTGAGCGCGAGCATACGTTCGTCATGGGCTCGAGCATGGGCGGACTGATCTCGCTGTATGCGATCAGTGAGCTGCCCGGGCTGTTTGGTGGTGCCGCGTGCTTGTCCACCCATTGGCCCGCTGCGAACGGCGCCACCGTCGAGTACTTCCGGACGCACATCCCCAAACGCGACGGCCATCGCCTTTATTTCGATCGCGGCTCGGCGACCTTGGACTCCCTGTACGCCCCCTATCAGACCCAAGTCGACGCCATCGTCCGCGCCGCCAAGTACCGGGACGGTGAGCACCTGATGAGCCTGGTATTCGACGGCGCTGAACACTCCGAGCGCGCGTGGCGCGCGCGTCTCGAACAGCCGTTGCTGTTTCTGCTCGGCCGGTGATCGCTGGCACAAAAATCGAATCCCCGCTCTGCGCGCTTTCGCGTCACAGAGCGGGGATTCTCCCGCTGATGGATGGTAACTGTGTTTCGATCCGCATCTGGTGATACGGCCACAGTCCCGATCTCTTCTCCCGGTCGGACGGGTCCGACCTGAAGCGCCCCACTCACGCAGGGCTGTCAGTTGTGACCAGCGACCTCACAACCTGCACCGAGGGTCGAACCCCCCGACACGTCCTTCCGACGGCGTCCCGCGAGAAGGATTCCGTCCGCGCAATGCCCGTCGCGAACGCAGGAAGAATGTTGCACCGAATCGCCGGATCAACAATCGGGGAAAACCGTACACATACTCAACCATTCCCGCGGCTACACATCGCTTGCCGTTGTGCGGTGCGGGCCTCTACTTGAGTCTGGCAGGCGTACGGGCCGGCCAGGACTGCGGGCAGACTTCTCCTCGGGATACACAGCATGACCAACTTCCTCGATCGTATGGCATCGTTCTTCACGGGTGGTGGGGCCGCAGAAGATGCCACCCAGACTGCGTCGGTCGAACGACACGAGATCTTCGGCGTGCGGGTCGACGTGCTGAATACGCGCGCTGATATCGAGACGCCGGTTGTGTTGGAACGGCTGACCGAAGCCCTGGGGCTCATTGCGACCTATCAACCTTGGCGACTGCGCCACCTGCAGCGCGACATTCGGGCGATTCGTGTGGAGCGGTTTGCCTGTCGTGGGGCTTTTATTCCCACTGACAACGTGATCATCACGGAGCTCACCTTTCTGGCCCGACGCGACATTTCGGCCGCGCCCGTCGCGTCGTCGATTGTACATGAGGGCATCCACGCACGCGTGCACGCCATGGGCGTGAAGCGGACCCACGATATGGCACGCGAAGAACGCCTATGCCGCCGTGCCGAACTGGCATTCGGACGTGCGCTACCCGACGCGCTGGGCGCTCCGGTGATCGAGCGTGCACTGGCGAGTCTCTCCCTCGACGACCGCGATGTCGCTCCCGTCGTTGATTGGCAGGAGGCGCAGCGTCGTTCGGCCGAGGCCGACGCGCGCGCGCAGGGATGAAGCGACGCACGTTTCTGCAGACGTCCGTCGCCGCGCTCGCCTCCACCCGTGCGGCGCACCTGCTGGCCCATCCCGCGAACGAGCGGCCCTCGCAGCAAACGCAGCACATCTCCGACATCGCGATCGACACGAACGACGCGCGCATGGCGTGGTGGCGCGAGGCGCGATTCGGCATGTTCGTGCACTGGGGGCTATACGCAATCCTGGCCGGCGAGTGGCGTGGACGCACCGACTACGGCGAGTGGATGCGCAACAATGCGCGGATTCCCATCGACGAATACGACACGCTACGCTCGCGGTGGCAGCCGACCGCGTTCGACGCCGACGAAATGGCCCGTCTGGCCCGTCGTGCCGGGATGAAGTACCTGGTGATCACGACCAAGCACCATGACGGATTCGCGTTGTGGCCGTCGAAGCACGGCGACTTCAACGTCTCCCGTGCCGGCGATCGACGCGACATCATGCGCCTCGTCTCCGATGCGTGTCGTCGTCACGGCGTGGTCCCGTGCTGGTATCACTCCATCATGGACTGGCACCACCCCGACTATCTGCCGCGCCGCGACTGGGAACTGCCCCATCGCCCGGCCGATGGGGCGTCCTTCCGTCGCTACGTGGACTTCCTGCATGCCCAGGTCGAGGAGCTGCTCACCCAGTACGGCGAGATCGGCGTCATGTGGTTTGACGGAGAATGGGAGAGTACCTGGACGCAGGAGCTTGGCATCGCGTTGGCCGACAAGTGTCGTGCGCTGCAGGCGAACGTGATCGTCAACAACCGCGTCGCGCCGAATCGGGCCGGCATGAACGATCCGAACATCGGCAAGATCGGTGACTTCGGCACGCCCGAGCAGAACATCCCCGATCGCGGCCTCCCCGGCGTCGACTGGGAATCGTGCATCACGATGAACGGCAACTGGGGCTTCAACCGGGCCGACCGGGCCTTCAAGTCCGTGCCGACCTTGGTGTCGATGCTCACCGACACCGCCTCGAAGGGTGGCAATCTGTTGCTCAACATCGGTCCGATGGCGTCAGGAGCGATTCCTCCGGAGAGTGTGGACCGGCTGCATGGCTTGGCGCGCTGGATGGACCGGCATGGCGACGCGATCCATGGCACACTCGCCTCGCCATTCGAGGGCACGAGCTTTCGCGCCACACGCTCCGCACTGGGAGATCGCATCAACGTGTTCCTGCCGGCGTGGCCCATGTCGCGTGAACTCCTGTTGCCGGGGCTCGAGACCCTGCCGACCCGTGCGGCCATGCTTGGCGACCACGAGGCCCCGCCGTTGAGTGCGCGACGTGTCGATGCCGGGGTGGTGGTCACGCTGCCGGATCGGCCGACCGACCCGGACTGCAGTGTGTTGCGCCTCGAGGCGCGCACGCCGCTACGCGTGAATCAACGGGCAGCGACACCGCGATGATGCCACTGGCGTTGCTGGTCGGGTTTCTCGGTGCCGGCAAGACACGCTTCCTGACCGACGTGATCCCCGCCCTGCACACGCGCGGCTTGCGCCCGCGCGTCATCCTGAATGACTTCTCCAACGCGGCCATCGACGCCTCACGGCTGGCACTGCTGGACGCGTTGGTCACGCCGCTGAATGGCGAGTGTGTGTGCTGCGGATCGTTGCGTGAGTTGATGGACCTGTTGCAGTCCACGACGGGCGCCCCAGGCGATGTCATGCTGATCGAGGCCAATGGCGCCACTGAGACGGACGAACTGCTGGGCTATCTCACCATGGACAGCCGATTGGCACACTTCACGCTGCCCCTGCAACTGACCGTCGTGGATGCGTCGCGCTGGCAGCGGCGCTGGTTCAACAACACGCTCGAGGCCGAGCAGACGCGAACCGCCACACACATCCGACTCAACTGGACCGATCGGCTCAAGCCGGCGCGCCTGACGGCGGTCGAGGCCAGCATTCGCGAAGTCAACCCGCACGCCACCGTCACGAGCATTGATCAGTTCGCGGACGTCCTCGCCGAGATCGAGCAGGAAGCGCGGCACACGCCGACCCGCCCGCCACGGCGCGTGCCATCGACGCCGCACGGCGCGTCGCCCCACTCGGCGAACACGCACTCGGCGCACACGCACTCAGCCCTCGCGCAATCGACGCACCGGCATCCGTTCGCGAGTGCCACGCTGCCGCTGCCGACGCAGGTCGACCGCAGCGCGTTCCTCGCCTTTGTGCAGTCGTTGCCACCGTCGATTGTCCGCGCCAAAGGACTCGTGCGCTTCACCGACAAGCCGCACGAGATGTTCGTGTGGAACCGGATCGGTGGGCGCAAGCAGGTGCTGCTGGATCCGTCATCCCCACACGCGACAGCCAAGCCGGTGGCGTTGTTTATCGGGGCCAACTTACCGATCGACGCGCTCGACGCGGCGATCGCGTCCCTGCTCCAGACCCCGACCGGCTGAGCGTCTCGTACCCGCGTGCGCGTCTCCCATCGCCAATCGATGGGAGTTGACAGGATCCACGCGTCGCGGCATTCTCCCATCGTCCATCGATGGGAGCATCGTGATGCCACCGCGCGAATCACCGGCACTCCTGCCGGGCACGCTCGACCTGCTCGTCCTCAAGTCACTCGTGGCCGGCCGTCGGCACGGGTACGGTATCGCCGAGTATCTCGGTCAACAGTCCGGGAACGTGTTGCATGTCGGCGAAAGCTCTCTGTATCCGGCCCTGCAGCGACTCCTGCTGGATGGATACGTCAAGGCCGAGTGGGGCACCTCGGACAACAATCGTCGTGCGCGCTACTACACGCTGACGGCCGCCGGGAAGCGCCATCTCGCCGCGGAGCGCGAAGGCTTCGAGCGCATGGTGCGGGCCATTCAGTTGGTGCTGGCCCATGATTGACGTGCCGGGTCGCCTGTGGCGACGACTGCTGGTGTTGTGGAACTGGCGCCGACACAACGCGGAGTTGGCCGAGGAGATGAACGATCATCTCGAGCGACGGCGGCGTGACTTCGAAGCGCGCGGCCTGTCGCCGACAGAAGCGAGTGCGGCGGCTCATCGGGCGATGGGGCACACCACGGCCGTTCGTGAATCGACACGTGGCATCTGGTTGTCGTCGTGGCTGGAGAGTCTCTGGCAGGATCTGGCCTACGGACTGCGGGCGATCGGCAGGCAGCCCGCGTTTGCGGCGGTGGCGATACTCGGTTTGAGTGGCGGACTGGGATTCGCCGCGGCTGCATTCACGGGTGTCAACGCGTTCATGCTGCGCGGCTGGAACGTCCCCGAGTCCGATCGGCTGATCGCGCTGTTTGCGACATCGATCGGCGAGCCGGGCAATCGACGCGACTCGGGATTCTCCCTCGACCAGGTGGCCTTGTTCAGCAAGGCGCGCACGCTGTCGGGCGTGTTCACGCATGAGCGGACCCGGGCGGATGGCACCGGCAGCGTGACCGCCGCGCCCGTCAGCGCCAACTACTTCAGCGTGCTGGGCGTGCCATTGATTCAGGGGCGCGCCTTTACTCCCGACGAAGATCGCATCGGGGCGCGGCAGCAGGTCATCATCGTCAGTCACCGGTACTGGCGGACGTCACTCGCGTCGTCGCCGACGGTGCTGGGCTCGACCGTCCGGGTTCAGGGGGTGCCGTTTACCGTCGTCGGTGTGGCCGCTGACGGCTTCGAAGGCACGGACCTCATCGGTGTCGACGCGTGGATCCCGATGGCGTCCATGCCCATCGTCCGGCCGCGCGACAGTCGTTCGACCGGTGCGCTCGCGCATAGCGACCAATGCTGCGTCAATGCGGCGGCGCGCATGGCACCGGGTGTCACGCGCGAGCAGGTGGACGCCGAGCTGACGGCGCTGTTGGCCAGCCGGATGCGACCCGGAATTGACACGCTGACGCGTCAGGTGACCGCGCTACCGTTCACGATGGTCGGATCCGCTGGCCCCAATGTCACGCGAGAGGTCCTACCGATCTTCCTGCTCATCGGCGGTGGTGTGTCGGTGGTGTTGCTGCTGGCGTGCGCGAACGTCGCGAACCTGCTGTTGGCGCGCGCCGCCGCACGCCAACGCGAGATCGCAATTCGTCTGGCGCTTGGCGCATCGCGCGCGCGTGTGGTGCGCCAGCTGATGACCGAAAGTCTGCTGTTGGCCCTGCTTGCAGGCATACCGGCCCTGCTCATCGCCCGGTGGGTTCCCCCGCTGGTGATGACAACCCTCACCGAGCAGGCCGTCGCCCTGCCCTTCTCGACCGATTGGCGCGTCCTGTGCTTCACGGCCTCGATGGCCGTGGGCAGTTGCCTGCTGTTCGGGCTGGCGCCCGCGTTGCACGCGACGCGGCCGTTGGTGGTGCAACGGCGACGACTGCCGCTGCGCTCGGTGTTTCTGTCGGCGCAAGTGACGTTCAGTCTCGTGCTGCTGGTGTCCGCGGGACTGTTCGTCCGCAGTGCCAACAACGAGCGCTCACTCGAACTCGGGTTCGCGACGGATGACGTGACGGAACTGACCGTCACCATTCCGGCCAACGAAGAGGCCGCGGTGCGCGGTCGTCGTCTCTCAACGGAGATCGGCGACCTCGTCGCCGCGAATCGGGTACAGCGCGTGGCGTACGGCCAGTTCTCGCCCTTTAACCCGGAGGGCGTGCGGTACACGGTGCCGGGCACGCGCGGGGTCGAGGTGGCGCCCGTCATGTATGCCAGCGCGTCGTACTTCGACGTGCTCTCGCTGCGGTTCGCATCGGGCCGCGTGTATCGTGACGCGACGCCCGGCGACACTGCAACGGGCGTGCACGAAGTGGTCGTCAACGCGCCGCTGGCCGAACGGTACGGCGGCGCGACATCGGCCGTCGGGGCGACCGTGCTGATCGACAGCGTTCCCTTTACCATCGTGGGGGTGGTGCAGTCCACCCGAGACGTCGGCTTCCGCGACGTGCCGCCCGCGGTGTACCTCCCGTTTCGCTGGAATGCCGCGCCACGCATCATCATTCGCGGTGACGAGGCCGGTGCGCGCCGAATCGCCATGGCACTCATGGATCGCGATCCGTCGCTGATGGTGTCCATCAAGTCGTACCGCGCCTATGTCGCGGATCGCTTCAGCTCCACCAACTTCGCCGCTGCGGTTGCGGGGGCGTTGGGGCTATTGGCACTCGTCCTTGCTTCGATCGGCATGTTCGGCGTCTTCTCGTATTGGGTCGAGCAGCGCCAGCACGACATCGGCGTTCGGTTTGCGCTCGGCGCCACGCGCGAACACGTGGTCAGGCTGGTGCTGGGGGCAAGTGCGCGCGCCGTCGGCTGGGGGCTCGGGACCGGCACGCTCGCCGCGGTCGGGACGTCCCAGCTGCTGCGCAGTTCATTGTACGGACTGCAGCCGTTGGACCCTGCGGCCTTCGGCGCCGCGATTCTGGTGCTTGTCGTGTCGGCGCTGGTGGCGACGTTGTGGCCCACCTGGCGGGCGGTGCGCATCAATCCGATCGAGTCGCTGCGGGCCGACTAGGGCCAAGATGCTGCCATGGATCCGCTGAGCGATCACGGGCGTATGTTGTGAGATGACGTCCCGATGACGCCGTCGATGACGCCTCCGATGACGTCGCCCGTCAGCCATTCGATCCCAGCCACTCGTGATTCAGGCCCGCGCGACGTTTCCTCGGCTGCTGCGGTGGCTGCTGCTGCTGGTCGTCGTCAGCGTTCTGGTCATGACCGGTCGACAACTGGCGGCACGGATACCTGAATTCGCGCAGTATCTGGCGAGCCTTGGACCGATGGCGTCGCTCCTCTTCGTTTTCGGCTACATAGTGGCTACGATCGCGTTCGTGCCGGGATCCGTCCTCACTCTGGCGGCAGGGGCGATCTTCGGGCTCACCACCGGGGTCGCGCTCGTCTTCGTTGCCGCCACGACCGGATCGACGATCGCGTTCCTGATCTCTCGCTACCTCGTGCGCGGCGCGGTGGAGCGTCGTGTGGCCGACAACACGCGTTTTCGCGCGGTGGATCGCGCGATCGCCGAGAACGGCCGGCGGATCGTGTTTCTTCTGCGACTTTCGCCGGTCTTTCCGTTCGCCCTGCTGAACTACGCACTGGGCCTCACACAGATCTCCTTGCGCGACTACATGCTGGCCAGCATCGGCATGCTGCCCGGAACGATCTTGTACGTCTACTACGGCAAACTGGCCGGCGATGTCGCGAGGGTTGCAGGGGGAACCACACCACCGCGCGATGCTGGCTACTATCTGGTACTGGCGTTGGGGCTCGTGGCGACGATTGTTGTCACCACGCTCGTGACCCGAATGGCCAGGACCGCACTTCGCGCAGCGACTGACCCTACCGCCGGACTCTGATGCCCGATCGGTCGACGCACGATGAGCGGCTGCGCGCCGCGGTGCACCCCAGCGGCTGGGTCAATCCCGTACCTGCCGGCCGATACCACCTCGTGGTCATCGGGGCGGGCACCGCAGGCTTGGTCACCGCCGCCGGCGCCGCGGGACTCGGCGCGCGTGTTGCGCTGATCGAGCGGCATCTCATGGGCGGTGACTGCCTGAACGTCGGATGTGTGCCCAGCAAGGGACTGATCGCGGCGGCACGGCAGTGGTCGGCGGCGCGTGACGCGGCTGTGCACTATCACGGCCCGTCGGTAACCGGCGATGGTGACTTTGCGGCCGTGATGGAACGTATGCGTCGACTCCGCGCCGACATCGCACCCGTCGACGGGGCCGACCGCTTCCGATCGCTCGGTGTCGACGTCTACTTCGGCGCGGCGTCCTTCGGCGGTCGCGATACCATTCTCGTGGGTGGCCAGACCCTGCGTTTCCGCCGCGCCGTGATCGCCAGCGGCGCGCGCGCGTCGGCTCCGACAATCCCCGGGCTGGCAGACGTGCCGTATCTCACCAACGAGTCGATGTTCGACCTGACCCGTTGTCCGGAGCGACTCACGATCCTCGGCGGTGGACCCATTGGATGTGAGATGGCCCAGGCGTTCGCACGCCTGGGCGCGCGCGTCACCCTGATTGATCGCGCCGAACGCCTATTGCCGCGAGACGACGCCGATGCGGCCGACCTCGTCCGGCGCGCGCTCATTCGCGATGGCGTGCAGCTCCAACTCGGGGCAGCCGTCCATCGCGTCGACAGGGTTGGTGATGAGATCGCGGTAACCGGCACGGTCGGCGATTCTCCGATGTCCGTGGCCGGCGATCAATTGCTCGTCGCCATCGGACGGGCGCCGAATGTTGAAGCTATGGGGCTCGAGCGCGCGGGTGTGTCGTACTCCGTACGGGGCGTGACGGTTGACGATCGCCTGCGCACGAGCAATTCACGCGTGTATGCCTGCGGCGACGTGTGCTCGCCGCTGCAGTTCACACACGCCGCCGACTTTCAGGCGCGCACGGTCATTCAGAACGCACTCTTTTTTGGACGAAAACGGGCCAGCCGGCTCGTGGTTCCGTGGGCCACCTACACAACGCCCGAAGTAGCGCACGTTGGTCACACCGCCGACTCGGCACGTGCCGCCGGCATCCGGGTGCAGACCTTCACCGTCCCGATGCACGAGGTCGATCGGGCGCTGCTTGACGGTGACACGGAGGGATTTGTGCGCATCCATCTGCGCGAAGGCACGGATACCATCGTGGGGGCCACCGTGGTCGCCGCTCACGCCAGCGAACTGCTGGCCGAAATCACGCTGTGCATGACCAACGGTCTCGGACTCGGCGCGATTGGTGCCACGATACATCCGTATCCCACGCAGGGTGACGCCATCCGAAAGTGTGCGGATGCGTGGCGAAGAACGAAGCTCACGTCGAGCGCGCGCGCAGCCTTTCGTGGGTGGTTTCGCTTTTTCACGTAGAGCGCACCACGATCACCCTTCATTTCTTTGCACGAACACGAGGCTTCGACCATATGATCAGACTCCGATGGTTCCACAAGCTCATTGCCGCATTCGCCCTTGCCGCGACGGCGGGTCCCACCATGGCTCAGGCACAGGTGACGCCGACGACCACCTTCGACCACAGCGCCTTCGATGCGCTGCTGCGCGCCCATGTCGCGGATGGTATGGTCGACTACGCCGCGTTCAAGTCGGCGCCCACCTTCAAGAGCTACCTGTCCGCCCTGGCGAAGCAGGATCCGAATGCCCTGCCCCGCGCTGAACAACTGGCCTTCTGGATCAACGCGTACAACGCCTACACGATTCAGCTCATCATCAAGCATGACGAGCGCAAGAGCATCCGCAACATCAACAAGACGATCGGCCTGAAACTCAAGGGCCCGTGGAGCGAACCGCTGGCACGCGTGGGTGGCAAGGACTACACCCTCGACGACATCGAGCACAAGATCATCCGTCCCACCTACAAGGAGCCCCGCATCCACTTTGCGCTGGTCTGTGCTGCCATGGGCTGTCCCCCTCTCCGCCGGGAGGCCTACACGGGCGCACGTTTGGAAAGCCAGCTCGAGAACCAGGGTGCCGAGTTCCTGCTACGTTCACCAACCAAGAATCGTGTCGACGTGGCCGGGAAGACGTTCTATCACTCGATGATCTTCGGTTACTACAAAGGCGACTTTGGAGGCACCGTGGCAGCGGCCGGCAAGTACGCCGCGCGGTGGTTCCCCGTGGGTTCACCGGAGCGCAGTTTGCTGGAAAGCGGCGCCTTCAAGGCCGTGGAAACGAACTACGATTGGACGCTCAACTCACAAGAGAACGCTCGCCGCGGCGGGACGAAGTGATCTGGGCGTAATACTCCTCGCGGATACCCAGTGCATTCACTTCGCACATGGAAATCAGCGTGCCGTTCACCGGCACCTGAAACACGCAATGCGCCACGCGCTCCTGACCCAACGGCGTCTCGAGTTGCTGACGGCTCATGAAGTGATGACTGACAAAGAGAAAGCCGTGCGCCCGTCGGCGGCCAAGCACGACATCGCGCAGGGCGCGCCACGGTGAGCGGGAGTCGATCCGCTTGAGCCAATGCCATGCGAAGGGCACCACGGTACGCGCCATGTACAGAGGTGCCTGCGCCGCGACTCCCATTGCGCGGGCAAACGCCACCAACGGCTGATCGCGCCGAAAGGACAGTCCGCCAAACTGCGCAAGAAAGCTGTCGACCACGCGCACATCGACCGCGTCAGACTGCTGGCGGACGGGATGGAACACGGATCCCTCGGGTGACGCTTGGCCGGGCTCGGCGAATACGCCGTGTACAAAACGATTGCAGCCAGGGTGGCCCAGCCACTTCTGTCCGTCCA
>CAZMGX010000048.1:0-20263 GCA_964565915.1 uncultured Gemmatimonas sp. | reverse complement strand
TGAACGCCGATTCATTGCGCTCGCGCACGCAGCACGTGGCCGCCGTGGGGTACCGGGCGCGCGGGTGGCATCTCTCGGTGCTGGATCGCGCGCGGCCCGTGGATGGCCGGTTGGTGCATGCGCCCGCAATCCGCGCCGGCCTCGGCACCATTCGCTATGGGATCGCCGCGTACGGTGAGGAGCGCGGGATCGATTCCCTGCGACAGGTGGACCTTGCCGCGTGGGCGCGACCCACGTCCTGGCTGCGTCTGGTGGTCGCGCAATCACAACGCACGCCGCAGAATGACTCGCTGCGCACCGCCGTTTCCTCCTCTCGCGCCGAGGTCGCGGTTCGGGTGAAGGGGCTGTGGTTCGGGGGTGGTGTGGTGCGGGAAGGCGCGACGGAGTACGCCGCTCCGACGCTGCTCGGCACCCCGGCTTCCCTCACCCCCACGCTCGCGACCACCGGTGTCGTGGGGTCCGTGCGCGGCACGCTGTACAAGGACCTGCGGCTCGAAACGCACGTGATCCGGTGGGACGTGGCGCAATACGCGCGGCCGCGCATGAGCGTGCGAAACGAGATCAGTCTGGTCAGCAACTGGCTCTCGCGGTTTCCGAAGGGCCAGTTCTCGATCAACGCCCGCGTAATGCACGACGTGCGTGATCCGGTCCCGTTCTTCTGGTCGGACAGCTCCGGGACCGGGCAGCGCGTCGCGAATGATGCGCAGGTCTTCTCGGCGCAGTTGGAGCTGCGCATCCAGAGTGCCACGCTGTTTTACCAGTACCGCAACCTGACCGGCCGCGCGTATGAGCAGATTCCGGGTCTGACCATGCCCCCGGCGGTGCAGATCTACGGTGTGCGTTGGGAATTCTGGAATTGACGCCGCGAACCCGACGCGTTTCATTGCCGCGCAGATGATTCGCTCGATGACCGGCTACGGCCAGGCCGAGGGGATGGTGGGCGCCTCACGCATCAGCGTGGAGGTCCGCACGGTCAACCATCGGTTCTTTTCTCCCAGCATCAAGCTGCCCGGCGCCTTCGGGCGCTGGGAGGCTGAGGTGCGCGAAGCGATGCGCCTTCGCGTCAGTCGTGGTCACGTGACGCTTACGGCGCGCTCCGAACGGGGGCAGGCGGCTCCCATTGCAATCGATGAGGTGCGCTTTGGCGCCATCGTCGCGCAGTTGCGACGGTTGGAGCGCGAGCACGCGCTTGATGGCGGTGTCGATCTCGCCAATGTGCTGCGGATGCCGGATGTCATTTCCGTGCCGCGAGACGAGGATGAGACCGGCACATCGAGTGAGTTGATTGCGATCGTGGAACTGGCCCTCGAAAGCCTCGGTCGGTCGCGGGCGGAGGAGGGACTTCGCCTCGCGACGATCCTGACGGAGCGCCTGGAGGTGCTCGCCGGCTCCCTCGCGCGTATCGCTGAACGCGCGCCCGAACGCATTGTGGCCCAGCGCGACCGCCTGAGGGCGGCCGTCCGTGACTTGACCGAGGGTCTGGCGGTCGACGAGCAGCGACTCGCGCAGGAGATCGCCATCCTGGCTGATCGGCTGGACGTCAGCGAGGAACTGGACCGCTTCCGCGCGCACATCGCCGCCTTCCGCGCGACGCTCGCCGATACCGGCTCGGAACCAGTGGGAAAACGCCTCGGCTTTCTGCTGCAGGAGATGCTGCGGGAGGCCAATACCACCGGCAGCAAGGGCGCCGATGCCGTCATCCTCCACGAAGTGGTGACGGTGAAGGAAGAGCTCGAACGCATTCGAGAACAGGTCGAAAACCTCGAATGAGACGATTTCCGGTCATTCTGTCCGCTCCATCCGGTGGCGGAAAGACGACAATTGCCCGGCGCTTGCTGGAGCGGCGGGCCGATCTGGGTTATTCTGTCAGTTGTACCACGCGGGCGCCTCGGGCAGGCGAGGTTGATGGCCGAGACTATCGGTTCCTCAGCCGGGCCGATTTTGCGCAGGCGCGGGACGCGGGCGAGTTCGCGGAGTGGGCCGAGGTCCATGGGCACCTGTACGGGACGCTGCGATCCGAGGTGGACCGGGTGCTGGCCGGCGGTCGCCATGTGCTGATGGACATCGATGTGCAGGGTGCCCGCCAGTTTCATGCGGCGTTCCCCGACACGGTGCTGGTGTTCGTGCTGCCGCCGTCGGGTGAGGTCCTGAAAGCGCGGTTGGCCGGACGGCAGAGCGAGGATCCGGAGCGGTTGTTGGTCCGCCTGCAGAACGCGCGGGCCGAGTTGGGCGAAGTCGGCCGGTATCACTACGTGGTCGTGAACGACGACCTCGAGCGGGCGGTCGATCAAGTCAGTGTCATCATCGATGCGGAAGGGCTTCGACACGACCGGGTTCATGCGGTCGAGGAACAGGTTGAAGCGCTCATCGCGCAGCTGGAACGGGAAATCAACGACTTCACCAAAGGCGAGTGACGCATGCAGGTATTTACGCCCACCGAAGTGGCCAAGCACGCGGCCAACAAGTATCTCAGCGTGCTCATCGCCGCGAAGTTCGCGCGTGTGCTCAATGAGTTTCCGCGCGATCGTTCGTTGCACGAGAAGAAACTGACCACGCGGGCACTCGAAGAGCTGTCCGCCGGAGAGATCGAGTACAAGGTGATGCCGCGGCGCAAGCCGGTCTGATCGCCTCAGTTTCCGTTGTCTGCCCGCCGCGTCGCGACTCCGTCGCGGCGCGGCGCCGTGCCTTCGCCCTCTGCTTCGGCCGAATCCGTGCGTCCCTTCGATCGCCAGCGCATTCTCCTCGGGGTGACCGGCGGGATCGCGTCGTACAAGTCCGCGTGGCTGGCCAGGCTGCTGACACAGGCCGGTGCCGAGGTCGACGTCGTGCTGACGCGCTCGGCGCGGGAGTTCATTGGCGACGTCACCTTCGAAGCCCTCACCGGCCGACCCGTGCACACCGCGTTGATTGCGCCGGGGCATGCGTTGGACCACATCAAGCTGGCTCGCGCGGCCACGCTGGTGGTGATCGCACCGACCACCGCGGACTTTCTCGCACGCGCGGCCGCGGGTCAGTCCGACGAGTTGCTGTCCGCCTGTCTGTTGGCGACGACCGCGCCGGTGCTTCTGGTGCCGGCCATGAACGATCGCATGTGGGCGCACGCGGCGGTGCAGCAGAACGTGGCCAAGGCGAGTGCGCTCGGATATCACGTCTTGCCTCCCGAGGATGGCGCCCTCGCGGTCGGCGAGGGGAGCGGCCCGGGTCGGATGCCGGAGCCCGAGACGCTGATGGCCGAAATCGGCCGGGCACTCGAGGCGGTTGGCCCGCTGCGCGCGAAGCGGGTCCTCGTCACCGCCGGGCCGACACGGGAACCGGTCGACCCTGTGCGTTTTCTCTCAAACCGCTCCAGTGGTCGCATGGGCGTCGAGATCGCGGCCTCTGCCTGGCGGCGCGGTGCACTGGTGACTTTGGTCGCCGGTCCGCTGGAGGTTCCGCCACCGCACGGCCCAACGGTGATCAATGTGGAAACCACGGCAGACATGCGTGACGCGGTCGCCGCGCATCTCCCATCGAGTGATGTGTTGATCATGGCGGCCGCGCCGGCCGACTTCACGGCCGCTGCGCCAGCGGCGCACAAGATCAAGAAAGCCGATGGTCCGGCGTCGCTGCCGCTGGCGCCGACGGATGACATCCTGATGACGACGCGCGCCCTGCGCGCGCCAGGCGCGGTGGTGGTGGGATTCGCGCTGGAAACGGGTCACGCCGTGCGCGAAGGTCAGCGCAAGCGGCGCGACAAGTCGCTTGATTTTGTCGTGGTCAATGATGCGACCGAGCCAGGCGCCGGTTTTGCCGTCGACACGAATCGCGTCACCATCATCGGGCCGGATGAAGCGGAGCAGGTGTTGCCACTGCTCAGCAAACGTGCGGTCGCGGATGCGATTCTCGATCGCATCGAGGAGCACCTCCGTGGACGCTAGGGAACGCCTGCAGCGATACCTGGAACAGCGCCGTGAACTCGGCGAGTCGGAGTTGGTGCTCGATCGTCTGAGTGTCGATGAGGTGATGGCGATGCTGGGGGCGCGCGGTGCCGCCAAGTCGCGTCCCGCACGGGCTGCTGCCGTCGACGCGACGGACGTCCCGCCGGCGCGGCCGCTGCGTGAGCCCCCCGCGCCCACGACGCCGGCGCCGCCCCAGGAGGCGCAAGCGCCCGCAATCGAGAAGCTGCGTCCTCCGGAGCCCACAAGCCGCTTGGATCCCTCGGCCAGCGGTGACTGGCGACAAGCACTCCGCGAGGCCGAGGCGACGCCAACGGGCACCGGGATGCGTCGCGACACGTCTGGCGGGGCACCGGGTGGATCCGTCGTGCCGCGCGCAGCCGTATTGCCGCCATGGCTTGCCTCATTGAACGTCGCGGCAGGCCTCGCCGTCTCTCCGGCGGAGGGCGCCGATGGTCTCGCGTCGATACACGGGCTGGACGACGTGCGCGATCTCGAGCGCATCGCCGATCTCGTGCGCGCGTGCACCCGCTGTGCGTTGCACGCGACCGCGCGCAATCCAGTGCCTGGCGAGGGCAATCCCAACGCCGAGCTGCTGTGTGTCGGCGAGGCTCCCGGAGCCAACGAGGATGAGCAGGGACGCCCGTTCGTCGGTGAGGCGGGCCAGCTGCTCACGAAGATCCTGTCGGCCATCGATCTACCGCGTGAGTCCGTGTACATCTGCAACGTGCTCAAGCATCGGCCACCGGCCAACCGCGATCCGCTGCCCGACGAAGTCGCGGCCTGTGAGCCGTTCCTCCGGCGTCAGCTGCTGACCGTGAAGCCGCGCGTGATTCTCGCGCTCGGTCGCTTCGCGGCGCAGGCCTTGCTCGGCACGACGACGCCGCTCGGCAAGCTGCGCGAACAGATCCACTTCTATCACGGGATTCCCGTGATCGTCACGTATCACCCGGCCGCCCTGCTGCGAAACGAGGCGTGGAAGCGCCCGACGTGGAGCGATGTCAAGCTCGCCCGTCGGATCCTCGATGCCTCGCGCGCGGCGGATGCCGCGACCTGATTCCATGAGTTCCCGCGCCCCATGACCAGTCTCGTGCCATCGAATGCCGGAACGCCGGCGCCGCGTAATCCGTACAAGGAACGGCTCGCGCCGTGGTCGGAAGAAGCGGAACAAGCGGTCCTCGGCGCGATGTTGCTCGACGCCGACGCCGTGATGCGTGCGGTGGAACACGTTGATGACACGATGTTCTACCAGGAGGGGCATCGTCGGCTGTTCCGGGCGATGTACGCCATCACCGAACGCGGCGGCGTCATCGATCCGCTGACGCTGGCTGACGAACTGGATCGGCGCGGTGACTTGAGCCTCTCGGGCGGCCGCGAGTATCTGGCCTTCCTGCTCGATGCGGTGCCCACGGTCGCGAATGTGGAGTACCACGCGCGCATCGTGAAGGAGAAGGCGTTGCTGCGTCGGCTCATCGAGGTCTCGACGGAGATCGTCAGTGAGGCGTTCGAGGGGCGGACGACGGCGTCGGACCTGCTGGATTCGGCGGAGTCACGGATCTTCAGTCTCGGGCAGTCGAAAGAGCGAACGGGGTTCTCGCGCATCAAGGAGTTGCTGTGGCCCGCGATGGAGAAACTCGAACTGCTCGCGCAGCGTGAGTCGGCAATCACGGGCGTGCCATCGGGCTTCCACGATCTCGACCAGATGACGTCGGGCTTCCAACCTGCCGACTTGGTGATCGTGGCGGCGCGTCCCTCCATGGGCAAAACGGCCTTCACGCTCAACATCGCGCAGCACGCCGCCATCACGGCGAAAACGGGCGTGGCGTTCTTCTCACTCGAAATGAGCAAGGAGTCGCTGGTGCAGCGTATGCTGGCCAGTGAGGCCCTGATCGATGCGCAGGCCCTGCGTAAAGGCGGTAGGGCCCTCGATGAATCGATGCCACGGCTGGCCCAGGCGGCGGGTATTCTGAGTCATGCGCCGATCTTCATCGACGATACGCCCGGCATCACGCTCCTCGAGATGCGGGCCAAGGCGCGACGTCTCAAGGCCGAGCACGACATCGGGTTGATCATGGTGGACTATCTGCAGCTCATGAGCGGGCCGTCCAATTCGGAGAATCGTCAGCAGGAGGTCTCGCAAATTTCGCGTGGCCTCAAGGCGCTGGCGAAGGAGCTGGGCGTGCCCGTCATCGCACTGTCGCAGCTCTCCCGCGCGCCCGAGCAGCGAACCGGCGACGACAAGGGCCGTCCACAACTCTCGGACCTTCGTGAGTCGGGCGCGATCGAGCAGGACGCCGATGTCATCATGTTCATCTTCCGGCAGGAAGTGTACGCGGAACGTGATGAGACCGGTCGCTTGAAAGACCCGACGCTGGAAGGCAAGGCCGAGATCATCATCGGCAAGCAGCGTAACGGCCCGATCGGGAGCGCGCGATTGTTCTTCCACAAGCAGTACACGCGCTTCGACAACTTCTCGAGCCGTCAGCCACCGCAGGACTTCGGCAGCGGGCCGAAGCTCGTGAAAGGCCCCGACGACTACGCTCCGTTTTGATGGCGAAAGCGCGGACGGTTTATCGCTGCACCGAGTGTGGGGCGGAGTCTCCCAAGTGGGCCGGCCGTTGTGAGAGCTGCTCGGCCTGGAATACCCTGGCCGAAGAGCCGGTGTCGACCGTCGTGACCAGCAAACGCTCGGCCGCGCGTCAGGCGAACGGGGCACCGGCCCCGACGATCCAATTGCGCGCCGTGACCGGCGCCGAGACCCATCGTTGGCGCATTCGACTTCGTGCTGGGCGGTGGCATCGTCCCGGGCAGCATGGTGCTGGTGGGTGGTGAGCCCGGCATCGGCAAGAGCACGTTGTTGCTGCAGGTGGCGGCGCGTCTTGAAGCGGCCGCTCATGCCACGCTGTATGTCTCCGGCGAAGAGTCGGCGTTGCAGGTGAAGCTGCGTGCAGACCGGCTGGCGGAACAGGCTGGCGGCGTCGCTTTACTGACCGAGACGTCGCTCGAAACCATCCTCGCGACGGCGGTGCAACCGCGCGACGACGGCCGTCGCATCGAGTGCGTCGTGGTCGACTCCATCCAGACGGTACACACTGAATTGCTGGAGGGCGCACCGGGCAACGTCGGTCAGGTGCGCGAGTGCGCCGCGAGGCTCATGCGCTTCGCGAAAGAGAGCGGCACGGCCGTCTTCGTGATCGGGCACGTCACCAAGGGGGGCGGCATTGCCGGCCCGAAGACACTCGAGCACATCGTCGACACCGTGTTGTACTTCGAGGGTGACGGCACGCTGGATCACCGCGTGTTGCGGGCCACCAAGAATCGCTTCGGTTCCGTCGACGAAATCGGCGTCTTTCGCATGGCGCCCAGCGGACTGGTGCCGGTGGAGAATCCCTCCGCCTTGTTCGTCGGCGATCGATCCGCCGTCGCCAGTGGCAGCGCCGTCTGCGCCCTGATGGAGGGGACGCGCCCCGTGCTGGTCGAAGTGCAGGCACTCGCAGCTCGCGCCGGCTTCGGCACACCGCAACGCGTCGCCAGCGGCATCGACGCGCGGCGACTGGCCCTGCTGCTCGCCGTGCTCGACAAGCGCGGTGGCGTGTCGTGCGCCCAACTGGATGTGTTCTGCAACATCGTCGGCGGCATGCGCGTGCAGGAACCGGCGGTGGATCTCGCCATCGTCGCGGCGCTCGCGTCCAGCGTCGTCGATCGGCCGCTGCCGGCGCGCGCCATATTCCTCGGCGAGTTGGGGCTCGGCGGCGAGGTACGTCCGGTGTCTCAGGTCGAACGTCGTCTGGCCGAGGCGGCGAAGTTGGGGATGACCCAGGCCTTCCTGTCGGATCGCGCGATCCCGCGGCGCATCCCCGGTGACATGCAGGTCGTCGGGGTGCGTACATTGCACGAGGTGTTGCAGCGCACCATCGGCGCAAACGCGGCGACCTGAACGAACATGCATCAATGACCGACTCCAACGAATCGCAGCGCCCCCGACGCGACGTCGCCCTCCCGACGCCGGCCCGTTCGCGCGGTGAGTCGACCGACCGATCATCGGGACCGTCGACGGTGCGCGATGTCGGTGTGGTGATCGTGGCCGGCGGGTCAGGCACCCGCACGGGCGGCGCGGAGTTGAAGCAGTTTCGCTGGGTCGCCGGCAAGCCCGCGCTGTTGCACAGTGTGCAGGCGTTCATGGCCCGCACTGACGTGGCGATCGTCGTCGTGGTCCTGCCCAAAGCCTATGCCGCCGATCCTCCACCGTGGCTGTTTCAGTGCGATGTCGATCGCCTGCTGGTCAGCACGGGCGGGTCCGAGCGCCACGAAAGCGTGGTGAACGGACTCGAAGATCTGCCGGAACAGATCGCCATCGCCGTGGTGCATGATGCCGCGCGCCCCCTGGTGACGGACGAGACGATTTCACGCGTCATCGCGGAGGCGCGCAAGGGGCACGGCGCCATTGCGGCGCTACCCGTCGTTGACACGCTGAAGGAAGTCGACGACTCCGGACACATCGTACGCACCGTCGATCGCGCGCGCTTGTGGCGGGCCCAGACGCCGCAGGCGTTTCCTCGCGAGATGCTCGAGCGCGCGCACATCGCGGCGCGTGAGGCGCAGGTTGGCGCCACTGACGACGCGGCGCTGGTGGAGCGGCTCGGCTTGCCCGTGGTCGTGGTGCAGGGGAGTGAACGCGGACTCAAGATCACCACCGAAGCCGACTTCGCGCGAGCCGACGCGCTGAGCGCCTTGGCCGAATGACCGCGACATCGCTCACGACACCCTTCTGGTCGCCGGCGGAAATCGATGGCGCCTTACGCGCCGCGATCGATCACCTGGCGAGTGGACGTGTACTCGCCTACCCCACGGAGACCGTCTATGGTTTCGGTACCGCCGTGGATCACGAGTCGGTCGAGTCTCTCGTCGCCCTCAAGGGTCGCCCACCGGGGAAGCCTTTCCTTCTGCTGATCGGCAATCCGTCCCAGCTGGCGAGGCTCGACCTCCATCTTCCGACGTATGCCGCCCATCTGACCGCGCGCTTCTGGCCCGGTCCACTCACGCTGGTGCTGCGCGGAGGGGAGGGGCGCGTGCCGGCGCGCCTGCGCGGTCCGGAGGGAGGGGTCGCCGTGCGGTGGACGCCGCATGCCGGCCTCCAGCGATTGTTGCTCGCGTACGGAGAACCGATCACGAGTACAAGCGCCAATCGCCCCGGGGTTCCGCCGGCGATGGCGGCCACGGAGATTGTGTCGCAGTGGCCCGAGGCGGTGCACCGCGGTGTACTGCACGTCCTCGATGGCGGTCGCCTGGCACCGTCGCGACCGTCCACGGTGGTCGATTGCACGGGTCGTCGCGCGCGCGTGATCCGTCCCGGTGTTCTGTCGGCCGCTGAGCTGCGCGGCTGCCTTCCCGATCTCGTAGGCGATACCTGAGCGCATGCGCATTCTCTTCGTGTGTACCGGCAACACCTGTCGGAGCCCCCTCGCCGAGGGCATTGCGCGTCGCGCCATCGACGCGCGCGGTCTGGCGGACATCGCGGTGTCCAGCGCGGGCACGAGTGCCTGGCCGGACGCGCCCGCCAGTGACGGGTCGTTGCTCGTGGCGCTCGAACACGGCATTGATCTCTCCACGCATCGCGCGCGGCAACTGTCTCCCGAGCTCGTGGCCGCGAACGACCTGATTCTCACGATGAGCCCGCATCATCTCGATCGCGTCGAGGCACTGGGCGGACTGGGTCGTGCGTTTCTGTTGACCGGCTTTGTACAACCCGATCACGCGCGTCCCGTGTCAGATCCATTCGGTGGTGACCTCGCCGTGTATCGTGCCACCTTCGACGAACTGGAGCGGGAAGTAGGCGCTGTGCTGGACCGTGTGGCGGCGGATCGCGCACGGCGCAGCGAGTAGGTCGGCGATGGTCGTGGCGGCACAGCGGCCCACTCGTCTGGTGCTGCTCGGACATCCGGTGGCGCATTCGCTTTCACCGCTGTTCCAACGCGCCGCCCTGTCGCATCGTGGGCTCCACGTGCAGTACGACACGCTCGACGTAACGACGGAGGCACTCGATGCCACCCTCGTGATGCTCGCGCGCCAACGAGGCGGTGGCAATGTCACCATCCCGCACAAGGAGGCCGTCGCCGCGCGGGCGCAGTGCACGCCGCTCGCGCAGCGCGTCGGCGCCGTCAACACGTTCTGGTACGACGGAAGCGACCTGATCGGACACAACACGGATGTCGTTGGCGCCATGGCGACCATCCGTCACCTCTGTCCGTCCGGCTTGCCCGGGCGGCGCGCCGCCGTCCTGGGTGCGGGCGGCTCGGCCGCAGCCGTATTGATCGCACTCTGGGATCTTGGTTGCACCGATGTCGTCGTGTACGCCCGCACGGTGTCGCGCGCCCTGCAATTGGCTGAACGCATCGAAGTCCCGTTTGGGGTGACCAGTAGCAGACAGAACGCGCTTGTGGACGCCGATCTCGTGATCAATGCCACGCCCGTCGGCTTGCACGATCACTCCATGCCCGCGGAGCCTGACGAGCTCAAGGCGGGTGCCGCCGTCTTCGATCTCGTCTACCGATCGGAGGAGACGGCATGGACCCGCGCCTGCCGAGCGGCCGGTCACCCTGCCGCCGATGGACTGCCGATGCTGGTCGAGCAAGGGGCCGCCGCGTTCGAATGCTGGTTCGGTACGCCCGCGCCACGCGAGGTCATGTGGCGGGCGGTCGCCGGGTCGCGTCCGTGACGCGCGCGACGCGCGCGACGGGGCAGGCACTGCGCCGCCGTCTGCACACGCGCGTGAGTGATGGTCTCGCGGCGATTCCCTCGGGCCTGATGGCTGTCCTGCTTCCCCCGGCGTGCGCCGTCTGCCGCGTCTCGCACGTGCCGGTGCACGGCGAGATCGTCTGCGGTGCCTGCCTCGCACGCCTGGTGCCACTGGCCGAACCGCGCTGCCGACGGTGCGGACATCCGCGTCTCTCCGCGGCGTCGCCGCAGCCGGCTGGTGATGCGGCCACTGGCGCTCCCGACACGTTGCCGGCGTGTCGATGGTGCGAGCGCTTGCCGCCCTTTGTGCGCGTGGCCCGTTCGGTATGCCGGATGGATCAGGGTACCGGCGCGGCGATGGTGCATGCCCTCAAGTACTCCGGGTGGAGCGCGATGGCCATCCCGATGGCGGCGCGCATGGCCCGTGTCGATCTTCCGGATGACGTGGTGCGGGAACGCACGGCGTTGGTCCCGCTGCCGCTGTCGCCGGGCCGAGAACGGGAACGGGGGTACAATCAGGCAGAGCGCCTCGCGAACGCGCTGCGCACGCACTGGGAGTTGCCCGTTTGGCGCGAGGTCCTCCGTCGCACCCGGGAGACTCGTTCTCAAGTGCGGTTGACACCGTCCGAGAGGGCTGGCAACGTTTCCCATGCCTTCGCGTCCGCACCGGCATTCCGGACGCGACTTCGCGGAGCACATATCGTGCTGGTCGACGACGTGATCACCACGGCGTCGTCGCTCAACGCGGCGGCGGCGGCTCTCGCCGAAGGTGGTGCCCGTATCATCAGCTATCTCACGTTCGGCCGAGCGCCCGATCCCGGCGACCGGACCGACTCCGACTTGGACTTCGACCAGGACTGACAGGAATGGCTATTCGCGTTGGCATCAACGGCTTCGGCCGCATCGGCCGTCAGGTGCTTCGTGCCGCCAAGCAGCAAGGCGTCGCCGACATCGATTTCGTCGCGGTCAACGACCTGACGGATACGAAGACTCTCGCGCATCTCTTCAAGTACGACTCGGTGCACGGGCAGTACGAGGGGCAGGTGAGCGCCGACGCCGACGGCATCACGGTGGACGGCGACCGCATCCGCATCCTCGCCGAGCGCGATCCGGCCAAGCTTCCGTGGAAAGACCTCGGGGTTGACATCGTGCTCGAGTCGACGGGCCGGTTCACGGCGAAGGCCGATGCCGCCAAGCATCTGGAAGGCGGCGCGAAGAAAGTCATCATCTCGGCGCCCGCGACCGACGAAGACATCACCATCGTGATGGGCGTGAACAGCGAGAAGTATGATCCCGCGACGCACCACGTGATCTCCAACGCGTCGTGCACCACGAACTGCCTCGCACCGATGGTCAAGGTCATCCGCGACAACTTCGGGTTTGTGCACGGCACGATGGTGACGATCCACAGCTACACCAACGATCAGTCGATCCTCGACCTGCCGCACAAGGACCTGCGCCGCGCGCGCGCGGCGGCCGTGTCGATGATCCCCACGACGACCGGGGCCGCGAAGGCGACATCGCTCGTGATTCCCGAGGTCAAGGGGAAGATCGACGGCATCGCGATCCGTGTCCCCACACCCGACGTCTCCTTGACCGACATGACGTGTGTCGTCGAGCGCGCGGTAACGAAGGACGAGATCAACGCCGCCTTCAAGGCGGCCTCGGTGGGCGCACTGGCCGGCATCCTCGACTATAGCGAAGTGCCCCTCGTGTCCGTCGACTACATCGGCAATCCGGCGTCCTGCACGCTCGACGCGCTGAGCACGAACGTCGTGAACGGCACGCTCGTGAAGGTCTCGGGCTGGTACGACAACGAGTGGGGCTACTCCTCGCGTTGCGTGGACCTGCTGCGTGTCATCGGCGCGCGACTCTAGGCGACGCCGCGTTCCCCCACACTGCGAGCCCCGGCGCGAACGTGCCGGGGCTCGCGCACTCCCGACCATGACCACACGCACCATTCGCGACCTCGCCGCCGACCAGCTCTCGGGTCGGCGTGCGCTCGTGCGCGTCGACTTCAACGTGCCACTCGACGATGCCGGCCAGGTCGCCGACGACACCCGCATCAGTGCGGCGCTGCCGACCATCACCTTGCTGCTGGACGCCGGAGCGCGCGTCGTGCTGCTGGCGCACTTCGGTCGGCCGAAAGGGGCGCCCGAGGCGAAGTACTCGCTGGCGCCGGTCGCGGACCGCTTGCGCACCCTGCTCGGCCGCCCCGTGCACTTTTTCGCCGAAACGGTGGGACCGGCTGCCGTGGCCGCAACGCGCGCGCTGAACGACGGAGAGACTCTGTTGCTCGAAAACACGCGCTTTCTGCCGGGCGAAGAGAAGAACAGCGACGAGCTGTCGCGACAGTTGGCAGAGCTGGGAGACTTCTTCGTCAACGATGCGTTCGGTGCGGCACATCGGGCGCACAGCAGCACGGCCGGCGTGGCAGCCTACTGTCGTCCGGCGGTGGCGGGCCTGCTCATGGAAAAAGAACTGGCGTATCTCGGCGGCGCACTGGCGGCACCGCAACGTCCGTTCGTCGCGATCCTGGGCGGGTCGAAGATCTCCGGCAAGATCGACGTCGTCGAAGCGCTGCTGCCGAAGGTGGATCATCTGCTCATCGGTGGTGCGATGGCGTGTACGTTCTTTCGCGCGATGGGGCTCGAAACCGGCGGCTCCCTGGTCGAGCCGGATCGATTGGACATGGCCACGGATCTGCTGGCACGGGCCGGGGGCAAGTTGGTGCTGCCTTCTGACGCGACCGTGGCCCCCGCCATGGATCGGGGCGCGGAGGCCCAACACGTCGCGCGTGAAGCCATCCCGACCGATCAAGCGATGTTCGACATCGGTCCGGAGAGCGCGGCACACTATGCCGCGCTGATCACGTCGGCGCGCACCGTGCTGTGGAACGGGCCAATGGGCGTCTTCGAGAAGCCGCCGTTTGACGCGGGGACCCGCGCGGTGGCGATGGCGATGGCGGACGCGACGGATCGAGGCGCCACGACCATCATCGGCGGTGGTGATTCGGCCGCTGCCGTCGCCGAGGCCGGGCTCGAGTCACGCATGTCGCACGTGTCCACCGGCGGTGGTGCCTCGCTCGAATTCCTCGAAGGAAAGGATCTTCCGGGCGTTTCCGCCCTCGACGTCGCCTGACCGGCGCCCGTCGTTCCGCTCACCGAATCGCCCGCCCTCATGTCCACCGCACCGATGCATCTCAAGCCTGTCTTCGCGGCCAACTGGAAGTTGAATCACACGCCGACGGACGCCCGCGCGTTCCTGCAGCGTTTTCTCGCGTTGACGCCGCGTCAGCAGGATCGGACGATCATCATCTGTCCGTCAGCCATCACCCTCACGACAGTGACCGACGCGTTGAAGGACCGGCCTGACGTTTGGGTAGGCGTGCAAAACGTGCACAGCGAGGCGCAGGGCGCGTTTACCGGCGAGAACTCCGTGCTGATGGCACGCGACGTCGGTGCACGCGTCGTGCTGGTCGGGCATTCGGAGCGTCGGCATGTCTTTGGCGAGACCGATGCCATGATGACGCGGAAATGCGCACTGGTCGCGCAGGCGCGACTCATTCCGATGTTGTGCGTCGGAGAGACCTTGGCGGAGCGGGAGTCCGGCGCGACGGCGTCGGTCGTCGAACGTCAGCTCGCGGCAGGGATCGCGGAGATGGATGACGCGCAGGTGGGAGGGATGATGCTGGCGTACGAGCCGGTATGGGCCATCGGCACGGGGAAGACGGCCACGCCGGAGGATGCGAGCGACATTCACGGGGTGCTGCGCGCGGCCTTGGCGGCACGGATCGGCGCCAAGGCCGCCCAGAGTGTGCCGATTCTCTACGGCGGTTCGGTCAACCGCGGCAACGCGGCCACGCTGATTGCCGCACCGGATATCGACGGCCTGCTGGTGGGCGGCGCCTCGCTCGATGCGGACGGCTGGAGCAGTATCGTGCGGAGCTGACGCCGTCCGGTGCCGACCGGAACGCAAAGCTATTGAGCCGAAGGACTTGAATCCGGTCGCGCCAAGCGCGATTTTACTGGGCTACCGGTTTCGGCATTTGCCTCGCACCTACTTCGCGCCATGTACACGCTGCTTCTTGTGCTGTTGATCATCGATGCGCTCGTGCTCGGCGCGGCCATCCTGCTGCAATCGGGGAAGGGCGGGGGTCTGGCCGCCAACTTCGGCGGCGCCGGCTCGTCATCCGACTCGGTCATGGGCACGCGTCAAGCGGGCAACTTGCTGACCAAGGCCAGCTGGTGGTGCGGCGGGATCTTCCTCGGTCTGGCGTTCGTCCTTCAGCTGATGTCCTCGCGCAGCACCGCGCCAAAGTCCGTGCTCGACCAGTTGGCAACACCGGCGGCGCCAGCCGCGCCGGCAACGGGTGGGGCGGCGCCTTCGCTGCCGCTGACGACGCAACCGGCGGCGCCCGCGGCACCGGCGCCGACGACACCGCCCGCCAAGCCGTAAGCGCGTGAGCGTCCCTTCGCAAAAAGGGTTCCTCCTCCTCGAGGATGGGACCCTTTTTCTCGGCCGACTGGTCGGACCCAGCCTCCCGACTGTCGCGGAAGTCGTCTTTACCACGAACATGACCGGGTATCAGGAGGTGTTCACGGACCCCTCTTATCGCGGGCAGATCGTCGTCATGACGGCACCCCAGATCGGGAACTACGGCATCAACACCGACGACCCGGAGTCCGCCCGGCCGCAGGTCGCCGGGATCGTCGTACGCGAGTTGTCTCCGACCTACTCCAACTGGCGCGCGACGGGTAGCCTCACGGATTGGCTGGTCGACGGTGGCGTGCCGGCGCTTACCGAAGTCGATACTCGACGCCTGACCAAGCACCTCCGTTCGGTAGGGGTGATGAAGGGCGTAATTGCGGCGGGCGATACGCCAACCCGCGAGGCACTCGCGGCGCTCGACGCCTGCCCGAGTATGGAGGGGTTGGACCTCGCGACGGTGGTCTCCACCGACGCGCCCTACACCTGGGGCAATCCCGACGCCACGCATCATGTCGTCGCGTTCGATTTTGGCATCAAGCGAAACATTCTGCGGCTGTTCGACGCGCACGACTGTCGAGTGACAATCGTTCCATCACAGACCACCGCAGCGGACGTCATGGCGCTCGATCCGGACGGCGTCTTTCTGTCCAACGGTCCTGGGGACCCCGCGGCGGTGAGCTACGCGCCGGAGACGATTCAGGCGCTGGCGCGCGAGGCGATGCCGATGTTCGGTATCTGCCTGGGCCACCAGCTCCTCGGCTTGAGTTTTGGCGGTCGTACCGAAAAGATGCCGTATGGTCACCGCGGCGGGAACCAGCCGGTGAAAGATCTGGCGACGGGGAAGGTCCTGATCACCTCCCAAAACCACGGGTTCGCGGTCGCCGGAAACGAGACCGGTGTTGACGGCGCGCCGGATCTCGCCGTGACGCACATCAACCTCAACGACCAGACGGTCGAGGGCCTGCGTCACCGCACGTTGCCGATCTTCGCGGTTCAGTACCACCCCGAGGCGGCCCCCGGGCCACACGACGCGGTGCCGCTCTTCGACCAGTTCGTGACGGCCCTCAAGTCGCGTCGTGTATCAGGTGGTCCAACCGCTTGACTGGTAAGCACTAAGGTCATACGTTCGGACCTTCGGAACGCAGCGTCTTCATCCCTCGCCGACGCGCGTCGTACCCCTGGTAGAGCCCATGACGAAAGCCGATCTGGTGGAGAACGTCACGGCACGGATTGCGCAAACGGCCGGCCCGACGATTTCCAAGAAGGACTGCGCACGGGTCGTTGACGCGTTTCTCGACGCGATCAAGGACGCGCTGCAGGAGCAGAAGAACATCGAGGTCCGCGGGTTTGGCACGTTCAAGATCCGTCAGCGCAAGACGCGGATGGCGCGCAACCCGCGCACCGGCTCGCCGGTCGAGGTCTCGGCCCGTCCGGTGCCTGTCTTCAAGCCGTCCAAGGAGCTGCGCGCGATGGTCGCCGGCGTAGAGATGGCCAGTCTCGACGACGACGACGACTACGAGTCCTGAGCGCACGTTCGTGATCGGCGCGCCGCCTCGCGACCCCTTCGGGTCGCGAGGCGTTTGCGTTTTGCGGCGGCGCCCGGCGCCCACGGTCACTGGGGAACCCAATCCCGTGCACGGCGCTATCTTGATATCCATCATGTCCATTCCCGTTCTCCTTTTCGCTTCCTACGCGGATGCGCTCGGCGCGCGGCACGTCGAGGTGCCGGTGCACACGCCGTGTGCGGTGAGCGATCTGGTCGATGCGCTCCGAGCACTGCCCGGGGGAGAGCAACTGCCGATGAATCCGCTGGTCGCGATCAACCACGAGTGGGTCCGTGGACAACGCGTGGTGAACATCGGCGACGAGGTGGCGGTCATTCCGCCGGTTGCCGGTGGCTGATAGCGTCGTGCGGAGCCTGGATGCGGTTTGTCACGCGGCGATTGTCGAGGGCCCCATCGACGTCGCGCGGCTGCAGGGTCTTGTCGCGCAACCGGGCATCGGCGCCATCACGCTGTTCCTCGGCACCGTCCGCAACTTCCATGACGGGCGTGACGTGACTGGGATCGACTACGAGGCCTATCACCCGATGGCGGAGCGTGAACTCGCGGCCATCGCGCGCGAAACATGTCAGGCGACTGCCGGCCTGCAACTCGCCATCGAGCACCGCGTCGGCGCACTCGTCGTGGGCGACGTCAGCGTGGCGATCGTCGCCGGACATGCCCGTCGCGCACCGTCGTTGGCCGCGGCCCAGCAGGTCATCGAAGTGCTGAAGCAACGGGTGCCCATCTGGAAGCGCGAGCACTATACCGACGGCGAGCGTCGGTGGGTCGACCCGACGGCGGCCGCAACCGGGGCCGAGATCGCATGACGACGCCGGCGCTCGTCGACCAGTTCGGGCGGTCGATCGAATACCTCCGCATCTCCGTGACCGATCGGTGCAACTTCCGTTGCCAGTATTGCATGCCGCTCGAGGGCCTGCCGTGGCTGCCCAAAGCGGACATCCTGCGCTATGAAGAGATCGCCGAAATCGTCAGACAGCTGGCGCCTCTGGGCTTGCGACGGCTTCGCATTACGGGCGGCGAACCGACGATACGGCCGCAACTTGCGTCGCTCGTCCGCATGTTGCGTGAGATCCCGGGCGTTGAAGACATTGCCCTCTCGACCAACGGCGTAAAGCTGCCGGAGCTCGCGCCTGCCCTCGCGTCGTCAGGACTCGATCGCGTCAACATCAGCGCCGATTCGATGCGACCGGACCGCGTCGCCGCGATCGCGCGGCGAGACCTCGGCTTCGACATCGTGCGTGCCGCCACGGCCGCCGAAGAGGCGGGACTGCATCCGATCAAGATCAATGTCGTGGTGATGCGTGGGATCAACGATGACGAGATTGCGGACTTTGCGACGCTCACGCGGAGCCATCCATGGCACGTCCGCTTCATCGAGTTGATGCCGGTCGGCGAGCTGCGTGAGCTGACGTGGGATCACGTCGTCCCCAGTGACGAGATCCTTCGCAGGCTGCGCACGTTGGGTGTCCTCGAGCCCGACGCGGGTCCGGCGCGCGGCAACGGCCCCGCGGTGTATTGGCGCTACCCGGACGCGCCTGGCTCAATCGGCGTCATCACACCCATGACGCACACGTATTGCGAGCGCTGCAATCGCGTCCGACTGACGGCCGACGGACGACTGCGCACCTGCCTGTTCGGTGACCACGAGGTCCTGCTGCGCGAGGCACTGCGTGCCGGCGAGCCGCTGGACCCCCTGTTTCGCAAAGCCTTGGCGGAGAAGCCCAAGGCGCACGATTTGCTGCAGATGCGCGTTGGTGGACTGCGCGCGCTCAGCGAGGTCGGCGGCTGACAGCGTGGGGCGACCCCGGCGGCCGTGTTGCTCGGCTCGGTGCGGGCCCCTAACTTGACTCGATCGCTCGCCAGATTTGCGGCGGCGAGGCTCCGATCCTCGACTTCTGCTCGGACACGCGTCCGGAGAACCGACTCAATATGGTCAACAAGATCACGGTCGTTGGTGCCGGCAACGTTGGCGCGACCACCGCTCAGCGTATCGCCGAAAAATCCCTGGGGCGCACGGTCGTCATGGTCGACGTCGTCGAAGGGATTCCGCAGGGCAAGGGACTCGACCAGTGGGAGTCTGCGCCCATTGAGGGATTTGACTCCCGCGTCGTCGGGACCAACGACTATGCGGCAACGGTCGGCTCCGATATCGTCGTCATCACGGCGGGCATTGCCCGCAAGCCCGGCATGACACGCGACGACCTGCTGAACACCAATGCCGGCATCGTGAAGTCCGTGGCCGAGCAAGTGCGCGCGACGTCGCCGGATGCCATCGTGATCGTGGTATCGAACCCGCTCGACGTCATGTGCTACGTGGCGAAGCAGGTGACCGGCTTTCCGCGCGAGCGGGTCA
The DNA here is from genome assembly GCA_964565915.1 of uncultured Gemmatimonas sp. Lineage (GTDB taxonomy): Bacteria > Gemmatimonadota > Gemmatimonadetes > Gemmatimonadales > Gemmatimonadaceae > Gemmatimonas. The sequence goes on along the minus strand of CAZMGX010000048.1, from coordinate 1,184 downwards.
TCGGCATGGCCGGTGTGCTCGACACGGCCCGCTACCGGTCGTTCCTGGCCGAGGCGCTCGACGTCTCCGTGCGTGACATTCAGGCGATGGTCCTGGGCGGTCACGGCGACACGATGGTCCCGCTCATTTCCTACACCACCGTCAGCGGGATTCCAGTCACCCAGCTGATGCCGCGCGAGCAACTCGATGCGATCGTGCAGCGCGCGCGCGATGGCGGTGCAGAGATCGTGAAGCACCTCAAGACCGGCTCCGCCTACTATGCCCCGTCCGCCGGTGCGGTCGAGATGGTCGAGGCGATCGTCCTCGACCGCAAGCGGATCCTGCCGTGTGCGGCCTGGCTCGAGGGAGAGTACGGGATGTCAGGCCTCTTCCTGGGTGTTCCCTGCAAGCTCGGACGACGCGGTCTCGAACGGGTGCTCGAGATCGAACTGACCGCCGAAGAGCGCGCCGCGCTCGAGCGATCGGCTCAAGCCGTCCGCGAACCGATGTCGGTTCTCTCCTTCTGATCTTCGGCACCGGCGCGCGCCCTCGGGTTCGCGCCGGTGTTGACTTCGACCCCATCCATGTACGGTCTCGCGCGATTTTGGCAAAGCACGATCGGAAAGAAGATCGTGATGGCAGTGACGGGCATCATCGGCATCCTGTTCGTCATCGGACACATGTCCGGCAACTTCCTGATGTTCAAGGGGCAGGAGGCCATGCATGAGTATGCGTTGCTCCTGCGGACCAGTATGCCCCTGTTGTATGCGGTGCGTCTCGTGCTGCTGGGCGCGGTCGTGCTTCACGCCGTGTCGGCGTACCAGCTGACCATGCGGGCGCGAGCCGCCCGTCCTCAGGACTACGCCGCCCGTCGCCCGCAGGTCACCACCCTCGCGGCAAAAACGATTCGCTGGGGCGGGGTGCTGTTGCTGGTGTTCATCGTGTTTCACATCCTGCACATGACGCTCGGCACCGTGCACCCGCAGTTCACGCACCTCGATCCGTACAACAACCTCCGCATCGGGCTCGGGAATCCACTCGTCGCCGGGTTCTATGTGCTCGCAATGGGGGCGCTGGCGCTGCATCTCTACCACGGGACGTGGGCGGCGGCGCGCACCCTCGGCGCCGCACCCTCGTCGATCCAGCCGCTGAAGCGACGAATTGCCCTGGTGCTGGCGATCGTGGTCGCGGCGGGCTTCATGATC
>CAZMGX010000047.1:0-20322 GCA_964565915.1 uncultured Gemmatimonas sp. | reverse complement strand
CTGCGCCGCATACATGCCGCCCGCACGGAAGTAGATCTGCCGGTTGGCGACGTCGACGCTGTCGACGCCGCGCACGACCCAGTCCCCCTTCGTGATCTGGTTCTTCACGCGACCCGTGGTGCCGTCCAGCAGATATAGATGATTCCAGCCATCGCGCTCCGACGCCCACACCAGTTCCCCGCCCGAGTAGGTCGTGCATCCACCACCGCCCTGCGCCAGCCGGCAGTTCGCGCTCACGTCGTACGCGAAATTGTGACCCGCATCGCTGTACATGAAGAAACTCTTTGTCACTTCATCCACCATCGGACGCACGACACCCGTCGTCGCGTCGACCTCGAGCACCCGGTAGATCATGTGGCCGCGCTGGTTGTACTGGAACGCATAGGCGGCGCCGTCCTTCCGCCACACCGGACGCGAAATCGCATACGGGTTCGGAAACAGTGCGCGGTCAACCAGAATCTGCCGCTTCATCTCGATATCGAAGATGGCCGGCTGGTTGGAATCGAGAATGTCGCCGGGTTTCCGATAGATGCCACCGCCGAAATTGCCAGGAGCCTGACCATACGGGACCAACTTCGGCTGCACCTGATCGGCCGGCGATGATTGGACGTAGTACGGGACGCGGCTGTACCCGGGTTTCTGCCGATAGGCGACCAGCTTCTTCGAATCGGGCGACCATTCGATCGAGTTCGCCAGATAGGCATCGCCTTCGGAGCCGTCGGTGCTCAGCAGGGTGTAGGTCGCGCCGCTTCCGGCACTACTTCCGGCACCGTTTCCGCCACCCCGGCCGCCGCGCCCACCGTTCCCTTCGGCCGCCGGAGGCGCGGGTCGAATCGCGATGTTGTAGTTCTGGATGAAAGCGATCGTGCGACAGTCCGGCGAGAATACTTCAGTCACGCGCTGACCAGGGGTCGGCGCGGTTTGACCGGCACAGCGCGGTCGGTTGCCGAAGGCGCCGCCGCGCCCACCCTCGGCCGGTGCATTCGCGGGGGCCGCGGCGCCGACCCGCACACACGCCGATGTGGCGATGGTACACCGGTAGCGTGACCCCGCTGCATCACCTTCGAACGCGGCGCCGTTCTCCACCACCACGATCGAGGGAAACGGCAGCGTGATCTCGGTGTATGGCTGACCCGCGACCGTGGACAGACTGCGCGCGACCGCCGCATGATCGAACGCAGGCTGCTTCGCCCACTGCTCGGCGTCCACGCGTACGAACCGGGCGCCACCGGCCACCGTGACACGGTACACGGCCTGATTCGTTTGTCCGATCCACGACTCGCCCTGCGCAAGCCCCGTGGTGAGGTTCGCAAACCGCTGGTTGATGGTCGAAGCCCGGCGATAGTCCTCGAGTGTTCCTTGCGCGCGACCGACGCACGGCATGAACGTCAGGAGCGCGAAACACACCGCCTGCCGAATCCGGTGACGAGTCGGTACCGAAACAAGACCGGAGAACACCATCGGATCCTCGTGGGCGAACAGTGAGACTGAGTGCGGCCCGACGTGACGCTCGGCCCGTGCGCGAGTGAAAAACGACCCGCTGAGCCTTCGCTTGTCAACTGTCCCCGCCGTTGGCGCCGCTCGCGAGACGGCCGTATACTTTCGTCATGAGCGATCGACGATACGAAGAGGACGAGGTCCGCGAGATTTTCAGTCTCGCGACAACGACCGGCGGGAACGACCGCTCGCTACCCGACGAGTCCGGTGGGCTGACCCTCAGTGAGATACAGCGCATCGGCAAGGATGCGGGGATCGAGCCGGCGTTCATCGCACAGGCCGCCGCGAAACTCGACGCCCGGGGACTTCCATCACCCGTGCAAAAATCGTTCGGAGTGCCCGTTGGCATGTCACGCGTCATCCCGATTTCGCGGGCACCGACTGACAGGGAGTGGGAACAACTGGTCACACAGTTCCGGACCACGTTCGGTTCGTCGGGTCAGGGCACGACGTCGGGTGGGCTGCGCGAGTGGACGCACGGCGACGTGCACATCGCGATCGAGCCCACGGAACACGGCCAGCAACTCCGATTGAGCGCGCGCAATGAGGCGGCCGTGGCCGTCAACGGGCTCGGCGTCGTGACCGGCGGCATGTCGTTGCTGACAAGTGCCGCGGTCGCTGCGGCTGGCAAGCCGGAGAAGGTGCTGGCGGTGCTCGCCATGTTCGGCGGCATGTCGCTGCTGGCGTTTGCGACCAACCTGATTCGCTCGCCCCGATGGGCTCGCACGCGACAGCAGCAACTGGACGCCATTGCCGAGCGCGTCGTGGCTGTCGTGCAGCCGTGACGGACCAAAGTCCAGCGTTGGTCAACCTGCACTCGTTCGAGGCCGTAGCGGCCGAACAGTTGCCGCGTATGGTCTACGACTACTACGCCGGTGGTGCCAACGACGAGATTCTCCTCCGCGCGTCCCGCTCGGCGTGGGATGCATGGACCGTGCGCTATCGCGTGCTGCGTGACGTGAGCCACCGATCGCTGCACGTCACGGTGGCCGGTCACGCGCTCGAGTGGCCGGTGATCGTGGCGCCGATGGCCTTTCAGCAGATGGCCACTCCCGAGGGCGAGGTCGCGACGGCGCGCGCCACGAGTGCCGTGGGTTGCGGCATGATGCTGTCCACGCTCTCCAACCGCACGATCGAGTCGGTCCGTGCGGCCACCTCCGGCCTGCTGTGGTTCCAGTTGTACATCTATCGGGACCGCGGTGTCACGGCTGAGTTGGTCCGCCGCGCCGAACGTGCCGGGTGCACCGGGCTCGTGCTGACCGTGGACACGCCCATCCTTGGCCGCCGAGAGCGTGACCTCGTGAATGGATTCCACGTGCCCGACACCTTCGACGCCCCCAATCTCGGCGTGGACATGCGCAGCACGCTGGCGGGCCGACGGGATGCCACGTCGGCATTGGCTACTTTCATTGGCGACCACTGGGACGCCTCCATCGCGTGGCGCGACCTCGCGTGGCTGCAATCGATCACGACGCTGCCGATCTTCGTGAAAGGTATTGTGCGCGGCGACGACGCACTGCTGGCCCTGGAGAACGGGGCGACGGGCGTGATCGTTTCCAACCACGGCGGTCGGCAGCTCGACACCGCCGTGCCGACGGCGCGCGCGTTGCCGGAGGTGGCCGACGCGATGGCCGGGCGCGGCGTGCTGCTCGTGGATGGTGGCATTCGTCGCGGCACCGACGTGCTGAAGGCGCTGGCACTTGGCGCGCAGGCCGTGCTGCTGGGCCGTCCCGTGTTGTGGGGCCTCGCGGTAGACGGCGAAGCCGGTGCGCGCCGCGTCCTGGAGTTGCTGCGTGAGGAGATCGATCTGGCGTTCGCGTTGGCGGGTGTACGCCGCCCCGAAGAGGTGACGCGCGACCTCTTCGACGGCTGAGGCCCACGAGGCCGCGGCGTCGGCGCGGTCAATATGTGAGCCCAGAATTCTCAAGTCTTCTGGATCCGCAGCCGATTCTTCTTCAGTAGCCAGCAGGTTGTGCAGGACGACGGCAAACGCTCCGGTGTCTGTCCGTCAAAGGAATGGTGAGGCGACGCGGCCTCTCGGTATCACATGCCGCTGTCGGAAACCTCATGCTGCGTGCCGCATTCGGGCCGTCCACTGTCAGCTCCGATCCACTACGCGCCGGCCGCGTGGAAGCGGACCGGCTCAGCGGGCTTCTGCTGCTGGGGCACTTCCCCGTCGCCCTGCTGCTCGGCGCACTGTACGGCGATTGGCCGCTGGCGATCGCCATCGGCGCCCCGCTCTCCGCCAGCGCGCTGGCGCTGTCATGGTTTCGGCCCGGGATGTCCTCGACGCGCATACTGGTCAGCGTCGCCTACATGCTGTATTCGGCGCTGTTCATTCAGCTCGCACACGGCCTGATCGAGCTGCACTTTCACGTTTTCGCGTCGCTGGCTCTGCTCCTCGTCTATCGTGACTGGCGCCTCCCGCTGATCGCGGCGACCGTGATTGTGGCGCATCACGCAATATTTCTGTACGCACAGCAGCGGATGCCTGGCGTCCACGTCATGCTGGGTGCGAAGCCCGGCGCTGCCGCTTGGTACATGTGGTCCGTTCATGTCGTATTCGTGCTCGTCGAATCGGCCATCCTTGCCTCGATGGCATGGCGATTGGCCGTGGAGGCAGAGCAGACACGAGAGATTTTCAAGTCCCTTGGAGAACTCGGCTGGCACGGTCGCGAAAGCGCGCCGGAAAGCAACGTTGCGGACGCTCAACGCTCGGTGGTCAACGCGATTCACGCCCTTGAGGCGTGCAGCCTCGAACTCGAGGCGGCCGTGCTTGAGCAACGCGCCATCGCGCTGCCGCCATCGGACGCCCTCTACGGGGCATTCCTCACCATCGATGTCCAGATGCGACGCGCCGCACAGTGTGTCGAGATGCTTCGCGTTGAGGCCGATGAGTCGAGCGAGCGGTTGCGGGAGTCCAATCGAGTGCTCGCGGAGGAGATCGACCGCGCGAACGCCCTGACGGAACGCGCAGAGGCCGCCACGCTCGCCAAGAGCACCTTCCTCGCGCACATGAGTCATGAAATTCGGACGCCGCTTACGGCGATACTCGGCTACGCCGACATCGTGCGAGCGGAATCGCTCGGGGAAGACCCGCTGTCGCCACGCGCCATCGCCGTCGATACGATCGAGCGCGCGGGTGAACATCTCCTGGCCCTGATCAACGACATCCTCGATCTGTCCGCGCTGGAATCCGGCAAGTTGACGGCCGAACACGTCGAGGCCTCACTCGCACAGGTACTCGTCGACATCGACCGGCTCATGCAGGCTCGGGCGGCCGCCAAAGGCGTCGCGCTGGAAACACGCTTGGTTTCGCCGATCCCCGCCCGCATCCGCACCGACCCAACCCGATTGCGGCAGATCCTCCTCAACCTGACGGCCAACGCCGTCAAGTTCACCGAGAGCGGTCGAATCGAGATCCTCGCCGGCCTCGCTTTGAGGGACTCGCGCGAGGTGCTGCGCATCGCGGTCACCGATACCGGCCCCGGCATCTCGCACGATCAAGCGAGTCGACTCTTCGAGCCGTTCAGGCAGGCGGACACGTCAGTCACTCGTCGGCATGGAGGCTCGGGGCTCGGATTGAGCATTTCACAGCGACTGGCCGAGTTGCTCGGAGGCGACGTACGGCTCGAGTCGACCAGCCGTGGTATCGGAAGTCGATTTACGCTCGAGATTCCGCTCATCCCGGTGCCCGGGTGCGGCGTGCTTTCGTCGTTTGAAGAGTGCACACGCGAAGGGAGGTCGCAGCTGCCGCCGCGAGCTGACATCAAGGCGCCTCGGTTGAGCGGCCGCATTCTGCTTGCCGAGGACGGCGAGGACAATCAGCGGCTGATTGCATTTCATCTGCGGGCAAGCGGTGCAGACGTGACCGTCGCAGCGAACGGTCGAATTGCCCTGGCATTGCTCGACGCGCGTCAGCATACGTCTACGCCATTCGATCTTCTGGTGGCGGACATGCAGATGCCCGAGCTTGACGGATACACCCTCGCCCGGGCGGTCCGAGAGCGGCGATGGCCGATTCCGGTCATCGCATTGACCGCCTACGCCATGCCCGAGGATCGTCAACGCTGCATCGATGCCGGCTGCGATGACTATGCCGCGAAGCCGATTCAACGACTCGAGTTGTTGCGGACGTGCCGGCGGTGGATGTCTGATTCTCCGGCGGTCGACAACATGTTTCCGGTCGATGCGATTGACTCGGGGCGTGCCGAACGCGAACAGGCGCCGGAGGAGACACAGGTTCTCGCGAGTCAGTTCGAGGGCGACCCGATGATGCGGGAACTCATCAGCGACTTTCTACGGCGCCTGGCCGTCCGCATGGACGCGTTGCACAGCGATTGGAACGCGCGTGAGCTTGACCGGATGGCTGTCGGGGTGCACCAGCTCAAGGGTTCGGCAAGCGGGTACGGTTTTCCGACAATCAGCGAAGCCGCGGGGCGACTCGAGTCCTGCCTCCGTGATGGCGACGTCGGTGTCAACGGCAGCTCCGCACTCGCGGCACTGTCGGCGTTGTGTCAAGCGGCGATGCGACATGAGCTGGCTCGCGCCTAGGCGTACCCGCTTCCAGCGCGTGCGCGTCTCATGAGCGTTCCCGCTCCGCCCGAGGCACTCGTGCTCACCTCAGGCGCGCACGCGTCATGTGCGAGCCATGCGTTCGCCGATGGCCTGGCGGCGATTCTCGCCCTGCTCAGCGGCGGTTCGCGTGGTGCGGGCTTGGCGCCGCTCGTCCAGCATGTGCAGCAACTTCTGAGCGATGGCGATGTGCACATTGAACTCGATGCGTCGGGACTCACGATCAATGGCGAGACGTCGCCCCGGAATGAGGTCGCCGCACTTCGCGACGCGATGCAGTCGAACCAGGTTCGTTCGCTGCATCTCCGCGCCGCGACGTCGGCGCGCGACCTGGTGCACTTGGCGGCGCTCCTCGCCGGCCCGACGGCCGCGAACGGTGTTGGGTTCGGGCGACTGTGGACGCTGCATGGCTCATGGCACATCGTCGTGGAGGCCGTGGAGAACCATGTTGAGCCATTGGAGTCACTGAACGCGCCCGGTACTGAAGATGTGATCGAGCGGATCGCCCGGCTGATCGGCGAGGGAGCGTCCGCGACTCCTTCCAGCGCTTCCTACGAGCGCCTGGTCGACGCTGGGGAGCGTGCGACGGATGTGCTATTCACGTTCCTCGTGCGCGCCCCGACCGGCGCAGAGCGTCGTCGGTACTTCGACGCGATCGTCTCGTTGCCGGCAGGATCGGCGCGCTTGATCGCGGCGCTGTCGCACCCAACCTGGTTCGTCGTTCGCAATGCCGTGGCACTGCTGAGCGCGAAGCAGGTTCAGGGCGTGGCTGACGCCCTGACTCGCACGCTCGGGAACCCCGATCGCCGGGTGCGCCTTGCTGTGACCGAGGCGCTGGTGAGGATGCCCGACGAGTGCGCCACGGACGGGCTGCAGGCTGCCGCCACGGATCGCTGTGCCAAGGTGCGCCATGCCGCATGGAGCGCGTTCTCCGCCGCCGATCGGGTGCCGAAGCCGTCGCAGTTGAACGACGCCTTGCAGCACGAACCTGATCTGGGGGTACTCGGTGCCGTCATCTCGGCGGCCAGGACCCACATCGAGCAGCCATCGCCGGGTGCGTTGGTACGATGTATCGCGCACTTGCTTTCGCGTGGCGACCAGATGGCGATGGCCTGCGACGCGCTCGAAGTGTTGGCCGTCCGACAGCCGCGGAGCGCCATTCCATTGCTTCGTCGAATCTGCGACCATGGCGAGAGCGAGACTCGAATGCGTGCGCGCGTGATCCTGCAAACCGCGCAGGATTCGCCGGTCGACGCGTCGGCGGCATAGCCGCCGCGAGCCCATGATGGACAGGCCGCGCGTAATGAGGCCCGGGACTGGGGCTAACCACGCCAATCATGCGCGGCGTCGCCCCCACCACCCGACGCACGCCGCCAGACAGCCGAGTCCAATGAGCCAAGGCACCAGCGCCGATCGAATCGCGCGCTCGACCATCAGAAAGTCCGGAACACCGGTTTGCCACAGCGTCCACTCGGAGGCAATCTTCGTCGCCAGACTCGCGTGTCCGGTCGCGAGCACGATCACTGCGTCGCCGTTGTCTGGATTGATGCGCATCGACGAGTTGATGGCTGGAGCATTGGACCCATCGTGGCCGTACACATACGCACCACTCGCGGTCGGCGCGTACAGGGCCACGCCGAGCCCCCAGATGTCGAGCCCCAGCTTCTGCGCGTGCGGCTGTCGCATGCGATCGATGGCGGCGCGACTCAGATGCCCTCGTGCGTCATCATTGACGCGATGCTGTGCCTGCGCAAACGCAATGAGGTCAGCCGCTGATGCCGAAAGCCCGGTGGCGCCGGCCGCCGCATAGCGGTAGGTGGGTGCGAGGGCGCCCTGTACATCGAACGATCGGGACGCGTTGTCGAGGTTACCGAGGTATGCATACGTCGCACGATGCATGCGCAAGGGAGCAAACACTGAGTCCTGCATGAACGTCGCGAACGGTGTTCGGGTCACGTCCTCAATGATGGCCTGGAGGATCAAGTACCCGCCGCCTGAGTAGTGGAAGCCGCTTCCCGGCGCCTGCCCGACAGCAATCACGGCGCTACTGTCGGAAGATGCGCGCGGATGACGCAGCGTTTCCGCCAAAGATGGAAGCGATTCGGTGGGCAGGTAGTCGCCGAAGCCGAGTCCGTCCGTCAGGCCGGCCGTATGCGACAACAGGCGTCGGACCGTTACCTGCTCTGTGCCGAATGCCCCCTGAGGAAGCTGCCACTGCCTGAGATACGTCGTGATGGGCGCATCCAGATCGAGTCGGCCTGCCTGCTGCAATCGGAGCACGGCGTACGCGGTGAACCATTTGCTCATCGACGCCAGCGGAAACCGCGTGTCGCGGTTCACCGGATCGATCGAGGGCGTGTACTGCTCGGCGAACACCGCACCGTTGCGAATGAGCACCAGTGCGATGTTCCCCTTGCTCTGTGCGTTGATCAGAGCCGAAGCGGCCTGGGTGAAGGCCGGGGCGTCATCCCGGGGCGCGATGGGTCGAAGCCACCATCCCGCGAGCCCACCGTACGCGGCAAGCCCGGTCCACGTCAGAATGGCGAGTGTCGCCAGGAGGAAGCGTTTCATGCGACTATTGAGCGGTGGGTACCCGACGCCATCGGCGGCATGATCTCCCGCATACGGACGGGAGAATCCGAGTGTTTCGACGGTGGTCTCAGGTGATCCGGAAACCCCTCAAACCTTGTGGGCGCCGCCATCGTCCAACAGGCACCCTCACCCCTGTCCGATGCCTCACGCTACCGTTTCGACGCACGCCGTCGCCCTGATCGGCCGGTGCGTCGTGCTGCTTGCGGTCGTCTCGAACGCCGTCGCCGCGCAGCTGCCCCGAGTCACCCTGACGTCCACCATCGGATGTGAATCCTGCGGTGATGCGAGGGAGTTCGGAGAGGTCGTCGACGTTGCGGTCGACCCCAGCGGTGGCGTGCTCGTGCTCAACAGCCGTGCCCCGTTCCTGCGGCGTTTCGACAACGGCGGCGTCTGGCAATGGAGCGCGGGAACCACCGGCGGCGGGCCTAGCGAGTACCGACGGCCCCTCTGGGTGATCCCATCGCCCGACGGCGTGCAGGTCGTGGATATGACCGCGCGTCGCGTCTCACGTCTCGGTACAACCGGGCGATTCGAATCCAGCGCACCGCTCCGCGGCTTTCCTGCGGCGGTCGCCACGCAGGGAACCCGCGGCACGTTCGTCGTACTGTTCGATGATCTTCGCGGCGGATTTCGATTGGAGCGGTGGACCGCGGCGGACACGGGGCGTCCACTCGTTGCCCCTCCGTCGACCGAGCCTCGCGCACCGGGTGTGATGGTCTTCACCGCAATGGCGGTCGGAGGAGACGGTGCGCTCGCACTCGCGCGCGACGTGAACAACTACCGGGTTCAGATCATTGGTGCCGACGGGACGCTGCGCCGGACGATCACGCGCGACATTCCGCCGGAGCGCCGCAGCGTCGAGGAACGCGCGGCGCTCGAGCGGATTCGTGTGCGGGCCGCGGAGCGCGCGTCGACCGAGCGCGGGACGGCCGCGAGAAATGCACCGTCCGTACCGCGTCCGAGCGGGGACCCGGACCTCAAGTCGCACATCGCCATCGACGGTCTGCAGTATGACGATGCCGGTCGACTGTGGGTGCGCACGATGCGCGGCGATCACGCGGTCACCGTGTTCGATGTGTTTTCCCCCAGCGGCGACTTCCTCGGCGAACTCCGCGTACCGGGGCGGCTGGGGAGCTTTTCGCTGGCGGGGCCATGGTTGGCGGCGGCGTTCGAGGGAGACGATGGCGTTCCGCTCGTGCGCGTGTATCGCGTTGCGCCTGGCGGGCGTTGAAGGTCGCACGAGGTGACCGGTGTCCGAGCTCGGGTTATCTTCGCTGATGACCGACATTGCATCGATCCTGCGCACGCGCCTCTCCCTTGCGACCCCCGGTCCGGTGGACTTCGGACGAAGTGACTGTCGGGAGGCCGATGGCTTCACCCGGGAACGCATCCAGTACCTCGGCCTCGAGGGTGACGTCATTCCGGCGCTGCTCTTCTTGCCGGCCGGTCGGAGCGCTGTTGGTGCGGTGGTCGTCTTCCACCAGCACAACGGCGAGTTCCACTTCGGCAAGAGCGAGGTGGCTGGCGACGTCGGCGATCGGTATCAGGCGTTTGGACCGGCGCTCGCGCGACGAGGGCTCGCCGTTCTGGCCCCCGACGCCATCACGTTCGAGGATCGGCGTGGATCGGTTCAGGGCGTCGAACCGGAAGTTCGCGATTGGGTCCGGCACTACAACGCCATGGCCTACCGGTTGCTAGACGGCGATACGCTGATGCGAAAGTGTCTGGACGACGCCCAGCGCGCCCTGAGCGTACTGATCGACGTCGCGGCGGTCGACGAACGGCTCATCGGCGTGGCCGGCCATTCGTATGGTGGCTACACGGCCCTCTACCATGCGGCCGTTGATGCCCGCTGCCGGTTCGCATGCATCAGTGGCGCCGTGTGCAGTTTCGAGACGCGACGCCGAGAAGACACGGGGATCACCTTGTTCGAGACGGTGCCCGGGCTCGCTCGCGAAATCGACACGCACGACGTGCTTTCTGCCATCGGTCCGCGGCCGACCCTCGTGGTATCCGGCACCGAAGACAAGTACTCTCGCGATGCCGATCAAGTAGTGGCCAAGGTCGCCGGCGACTTCATCACTTCGCTGCGCGTCCAGCGCGGGCATGCGCTCGACCAGGACCGATTCGACGCGATCGTCACGTGGCTCGTGGAACGCGTCGCCGATGACCGGGTTGGCGCCGAGCGCCGCACCTAGCGAACCGTCACCACCTGGCGGAATCCGTGATGGAAGTGCGGTTTGCCGTCTGACGTGTCGGGCGCGAGACAGAGGATCAGGTAGCGCCCGGCCTTCAGCTCCACGTCGAGCCAGGCGACAGCGCCGGGGGTGATACCCGCCAGACCCACCCATTCCTCGATGGGTGGCACTCCGACCTGTCCGCCGCCGGACCAGCGATCGACATCCTCCGGCGAGCGACCGGGCTTCAGCCGCACGAGGAGAAACTCATGATCCTGTCGCCCGCTGTTCTCGATGCGCAGGGTGTGCCGGCCCACCGTGAGCGACGTGGAGAGCGTGGCTTCGTACTCTCGCAGAGTGACACGCACACCAGCCTCGGGTTCGGTAATCGGCGCCGCGTTTCCGGTCACGTGAAGCTCCGTCACCATCCCCTTCATGAAGTGCGGCTGCCCGTCAGGTGCCGGAATCCAACAGATCACCGCGTAGTATCCCGGATCGAGCCGCTGTCGCACGCTGATCGTCTGGCCCGGCAACGCCGCACTCGGACCGCCAGCCGGCACGGCCCACTCCGGCGCATCGTGAATGCTTTTCTTCGCGACGAGCAGCGGGAACAGCTGCGCCATCCGTCGTCCGTCGGTGAGACGGAACAACTGGATGTGATGGAGTCTTTGGCCAGTATTGGTAAGCCGAATCGTCGTGAGACCGGCGGTTGCGGTTGTCGGTCCGCGGAAGGCGAAATCCATCGCGGCGTAGCTCAGTACTTGCGCTGAACTCAATACACGCGGCGATGCGGGCTGGGCGGACACGGAGTCAGAAACGGCAATGAGTACGAGAGCGCCCAGCGTGTGACGAACGTGGCGGAGGATCATACGGGCCTCGACATGGCCTTCTTTCGAATGCCTCCGCCTTCGTTGTCGCGATCCCTGCGGCGGCGTCGCCAGACGAGGGTGAGCCAGACCAGGCTCAGGGGGATTCCCCATGAATAGATCGCGGCCACGGCACGTATCCACATGGAACGCGATGCACGCTCAGCGCGTGGATTTGGCCGACCAGAGGGCATCTGCACAACCGCGTAGACCGAATCGCCGCTTGGTCCGAGGCGCGTGGCACCGCCAGCACGCTGTGCGGCGATCGCAATGGAGTCGGACCGTTCCGCGATGCTCCAGCGTGTGCTCAAGGCGTCCCACCGCGCCCGCATTCCGGGCGCATTCGAGAGAGCCCACGCGGCGGGCAGTATCAGGAGTGCGGCCTGAATTGAGAGACCGGCGACCCAGATCGTGGCGACGCGCCGCGACGACCAACTGGAGATTGCAAGCATTTGGACGGAGGTGTGATTGGTTCGCCTGCCACCGTTCGAAGGGCGTGCAACGAATGTGCGCGCAACACATGCATCCCGCCATTGCCTGACTTCCTTGGTGCAGACGTGGGGTGCCTCGTGCATGTACAGTATACTTGACAGGCGGAAGACATGTCAAGTATACTTGTCACCATCGGTTGCTTGATGGACACTCACCTTCGTACTTGGAGCGTTCGATGACGAAGCCTCTCTCGACATCACCCGGCCGTGCGGTGTGGCCGGTCTTCACCGCATGGATCCTCGCGTACTTCGGCGTCCGCCTCGTGTTGGACTCGACGGCGTTTGCCCCGCCAATGCGCGTGCTGCTCTCACTGTCGCCCGCGCCGATCTTCGCGCTCTTCCTGTGGACGTTCCTCCGAGCGCTGCGTGCGTCCGACGAACTCGAGCGACGCGTGCAGTTGGAGGCGCTCGCCGTGGCGTTTCCGTTGGGGTTGTTGCTGCTGACCAGTCTCGGACTCGTACAACGGGCGGTTCCGCTCAATCCGGATGATTGGAGCTTCAACCACATCTGGCCAATGTTCGTCGTGCTGTACTTCGGCGGACTCGCGATCGCGCGGCGGCGTTACCTATGAAGAATCGCGTACGAGAGCTGCGCACGGAACGCGGGTGGTCGCAGGGCGAGCTCGCGGATCACGTCGGCGTCTCACGGCAGACCGTGAACTCCGTGGAGACGGGCAAGTATACGCCCTCACTGGAACTGGCCTTCGCGCTCTCGGAGCTTTTCGAAGTATCGATCGAGCAGATGTTCTTTCCGAACGGGTGAGGCCAGTGTGACGTTTTCCGGGTCCTCGTTTCGCCAGGTTAGCGTGCGGACACTGCAGCGGCGGCTTCCGCGGACGTGACGACGGGATGGACCTCGAAGTCGACGAGATCACTCCACGCGCGGATCCACTCATCCAGCAAGGCCCGTTCGTCGCACGCCATGACCTGATAGCAGTGCATCAAGTCGGTCGTCACCCAACTGTTCACGTAGGTGAGGCCTTCCGGCGCAAGGCGCCCACGCTCGCGGAATCGCTCATAGACGGGGCGGGGGTCGCCGTCACGGAAGTGTTCAACAACCATGTACAACATCGAGGGTCCTCACAGGAGAGACCGCGCTGTGCGCGGTGGACATCGGCGGCCACCTACGGCTTCCGCGCTGACCAATCTGCTGCCGATGGCACGCGTTGAGCCATGGTCGAACAGTCACGCTGGTACCGGCGTGTCGTCCACACCGCTTCCAGACGGCCGCTCCCCGCGCTGTATGCGAGCTGGGAGACTCGAAGCGCGTCAGACGCCGTGAGCTCGCGGCTAGTGCCGCCCGACGCGCACCGACTGGTCCCCCGCGCCCCACCCATGACGCCAAGGCCGCCCGCCGTCATCTGGATGAACGATCAGGAGCGCGACGTCAGAGCCAGCATCGGCGCAACCAACGCGAACTGTGCAGCGGTAAAGGCCGTTTCCAGCGCCAGATAGCTGCGAACCGAGGCGATGGAGTGTTTCGCCGCAACAGCGAGGGTCGTGAACGACCAGGAAAGCAGGGCGGCTCCCGCGGAGAAGGCGAACGCGTCGGTGAGTGACGCAGGCGATGTCGCCAGCCGCGGATACACATATGCCACGATACACCCCTGCACGAGCATCGAAGAGAACCCCAACGGGATGATCGGTTGCGTGCGGTAGATGTTCAGCTGGCGGTAGTGGTCATGAAACCACTTGAGGTGCCAGAAGTAGCCGATCGCGAAAGTTGGGATCAGGTATGCCAGCAGGTGTAGTGCGAGCTGCGCCATCCGAACTCCCGTGGTGTGGTCGGGGCAGGTATCTTGCGAATGGCAAGCAATATTCCCACTTCACTTGCAAAACGCAAGTTATACTCTCTGAAACGATGAAAGACGCCCCTCGACGGTCGGCGTGCCCGATCGCCATCTCGCTGGACCTGTTCGGCGATCGGTGGTCGCTGCTGATCGTCCGTGATCTGCTGTTCAAGAAGCTGCGAACCTTTTCGCAGTTCGCGGCGGCCGGTGAAGGGATTGCGTCGAACGTGCTGTCCGATCGTCTGGCGCGACTGCAGGCCGGCGGCATTGTCGCGCAGACCGCTGATCCGGACGACGGTCGACGAGTTGTCTACCGCCTCACGGAGAAGGGACTCGCCTTGGCCCCGGCGCTGATCGAGATCGTCCTCTGGGCAGCGCGCTACGAGAAGACTGATGCCCCGCCGGAGGTCGTCAAGGAAATGATGAGTAACCGACGGGGCGTGCTGTCCCAGTTGCGGCGTGAATGGCGCGCGGAACGGAACGAGAGGCCGAAGGTGCGCTGATTGGGCAAACGTGTCGCGTTTCGGCCAGCGTTTGAGAGAACAGTCCGTGCTCCGTCACTCCGCGCGCAGGGCTTGTGTCGGGTCCACCTGCGCCGCGCGTCGCGCCGGCACGAGACTCGCGAGGATCGCCACCAGCAGCATCACCACGCCGACCAACACATACACACGCACGTCCCTCGCCGATTGTGCGAACAGCAGGGGCTGCACCCAGCGCGCGGCGCCCAGAGCGATGAGCACGCCGATGGCGCTGCCGGCCACGGCCAGTAGCAGCCCGTCGCGCACCACCAGCCGGATCACCTCGCTCGTCGACGCGCCGAGGGCTACACGCACACCCAGTTCGTGGCGTCTGCCCGCGACGCCGTAACTGATCACGCCGTACAGCCCCACGACCGCAACGACGAACGCCAGTCCGCCGAACGCCATGAACAACAGGGCCCCTACACGCCAGGAGCGCATCTGTCCGTCAACCAACTCCTGCAGCGGTCGCACCACCACCAGCCCGTCTCCCGGCATCGCAGACGTCAACGCCCGTCGCACGGGTTCGAGCAGGGCCTGCGCATCCGTGCCCCTGCCCCGCACCAGCAGGGTCAGCAGCGCCCACCCGTCCTGCTGGGCCACGGGCATGTAGTACATGTAGCGAGGATCGTCCATGAGGTTCACCTGGGCGGAGTTCTGCGCGACACCAATGACCGTGGTGCAGTCGCCGTACGCGGCCGGCGGTTGTGGTCCGAACGCCACCTGCAGGCACTTGCCCAACGGGCTTTCGTTGGGCCACAACGCCTCAGCCATACTGCTGCTCACGACGGCCACGCGCGGTGTGCCCAGCCGATCGGAATCATCGAAGGCACGCCCGCGCACAATGGGTGTGCGCATGACGCTGAAGTAGTGTGGCGTGGTCACCTGAAAGCTGAAGCGGCCGAGTGCGGCCACCGAGTCGATGCCAGGAACCTGCAACCACCCGGTGTTGGTGCCGAACAGGCGACTGTTCACGGCAGTGGCCGTCTCAACGCCGGGCAGTGCCTGGGCGACGTCGAGGAGACGGTTGCGAAGAGCGATGCGTTGATCCGCGGTCATCTCCTGACCTCGCAGATCAGCAATCACCTCGATCACCGGACGGACATCGAATCCGAGCGGCACGGCGCGCGCGTTGGCAAAGCTTTTTACAAACAGCCCCGCGCCGACCAGCAGCACCACGGAGAAGGCGACCTGCAACGTGTGCAGTGCCGTCTGCAGGCGCGAACGCCGCGTGCCACCGTCGCGCGCGCTGCCCTTCAGCATCGACGCCAGATCTGTCCGTCGCGCCAGCAGCAGCGGTCCAATCGATACCAGCAGGGTTGCCGCGACGGCGCAGCCCAGCGCGAGCGAAAGTGTCCGCCAGTCTGCAGCAAGGTTGAAAGGGCCGCCTTCCGGAAGCAGCAGGCCGCGGATGGCGGTTCCCGTCCACTGCGCCATCACGAGTCCCACCACACAGCCCAGCAAGGCAAGCAGGAGATTTTCGATGAGCAGTTGCACGGACAGCTGTGCGGGGCTTACGCCGAGCGCAAGACGAACGGTCAGTTCATGTCGACGCCGCATGACCCGCGCGAGTTGCAGGTTCGCGACACTCGCGCAGGCAATGAGCAGCACAATGGCCGCCACACCCATGACCCACAACAGCACCTTCGCTTCAGTGCCCGGGTCGGGCCCGGCGGCGGACTTGATCGCCCCGAGCACCACGCGCGGATGGACCAGCGAATCGGGAAGGACACGCGGATTGATCGCGCGCGCCCTCGCTCGGCTGCGCAACAGCGCCGCAGTCAGCGCGGCGTTGGCGGCCGCTTCGTTGACGTCCGGCTTCAGGCGTACCAGGACCTCGGTCCAGTCCCAGTTGTATTGCGTCCAGTACGTGTCCGCCGACGATCGTTCAATATTTGACGGAATGGTCGTGATGGGCACGAAGATATCCGGAGAACGCCCGGCGACCGTGCCGACAAACCCCGGCGGTGCTACGCCGATGATGACGTGGTTGTAGGTGCCGACCTTGAGGGTCGATCCGATGACAGCATCACTCCCGCCATAGTCGTTCTGCCACATGTCGAAGGTCAGGACGGCCACGAACGCGCCGATTGGCGTCCGGTCCTCGTCGGCACCGAAGTAGCGACCACGCACCGGCGGGGCGTCGAAGAAGCGGAACAACGACGGACTCACCCCGGCCACCTTGCGAATGCGCGACGCGTCGCCGGTGCCCACTGCGATGCGCCACTCGGAGACCGCCGCCGCGTCGGCGATCGCCGGCGCATCGCGCGTGAGATCCAGGTACCGCGTGTATGGAAAGGTGATATTGGTGTTGCGACGTCCCTGATAGTCCGTCTGGATGTACACGCGGCGCACCGTACCCGCGTCGCGCAGGTACGGGTGCGGACGAAACATGAGCCGATCAATCACGCCGAACATCGCCGCGTTGGCGCCGATGCCCAGTCCGATCGTGATCACGGCGCTGAGGGTGAAGCCTGGCGCACGGAAGAGCCCACGCACGGCGTAGCGCAGGTCGCGGCGCACCGCCTCGATGACCGGGAACCCCCAATAGCTCCGACTGTCTTCGCGCAGCGTGGTCAAGTTGCCCAGCTGTCGACGCGCCGCGTGTCGTGCCTCCGTGGGTGACAGACCGGCCGCCTCCTGGTCGCGGGTGAGGAGATCGAGATGCGACTGAAATCGGCGGCCAGTTCACGCTCGAGTGCGTCACGGCGTCGCCACGCGTCGAGTCGGCCCAGCACCTCGCGCCACGTCATGACTCACCCGTCAGCAGCACGCGGCGTGTTGCGTCGACCGAGCTCAGGAAGGATTTCGATTCGGCCGCCAGCTGCTTCCGTCCGGCTCTCGTGATCGTGTAGTGGCGGCCGAGGCGACCGGTCGTAGTGCGCTGCATCTCCGAGGTGACCCATCCCTTCACCTGCATGCGCTGGAGGGCCGGGTAGAGCGATCCCTCCTCGATTCGCAGGGCGTCACCGGACAGGCGTTTGATGTGCTGCGCGATCCCGTACCCGTGCATCGTCGATGCGGCGAGGGTCTTGAGGATGAGCAGGTCGAGGGTTCCAGCGAGGATGTCGGCCACGGATTCTCCTATACTGTTCACGTCTATGTATAGGTTTGACAGCCAACAGACCCGGAGGGTTTGATGGCGGTTGCCGGGTGCCTCCGTGAGGCCCGTCCTTCGGGGTGCCCTTCCCGGCGCAGTCAGCTCCGGCCGGCCGGCAGCTGCATCGTCGCACGGATCTGCTGGACACGCCAACGATTGGCGCGCTGGAGCATGACCGGATAGCCATTCAGCAACAGGTTGAATCCGAGTATCCACGCGCTGTCCGAGTACCGCGCGAGCACCAGGCAACACAGTGCGACCGCACAGCCAAGCAGGAACGTGGCGCCGTGGCACACTTCGGCGGCTCTCGTCATGCGGTCGGTGCGCTCCAGGAGTGCGTGTCGATTGCTCATGACGGCGGGCGGCTCCATGCCGAGCAATAACGGCCACAGGCGTGTCGCAACCATTCGCTTCACCAAGCCGACGCCCAGGGCCCCAAACAGCGCCGGCTCAAGGCGGCCGACAGGCACGAGCACGCGGGGCAGCGGCAACGTGCCCCGCATTGTCAGCACCAGAAACAGGGCATTCGGTCCCCACGCCAGCGCGAAGGCGGCAGCAGGAACGCCCGAATTGGCGAGCCGGCAAAGCAGCACGAGGCTGAGGAGGGCGAGGATGCGAAGCCCCCACACCACCACAGACAGCGGGAGACTTCGTTCCACGGCCGCTATTCGATCGCCTTGCCGCGGAGGTAGCGTGTCCGCGCATCGCGCGCGTCCGCACCCGTCGACTCATTGCCGAGGGTCGTGAACGTCGCGACGTCGGCGCCGGCTACGCGCACGCCGTCGGAATCACGGCGCGCTGAGCGTTCGCCAGAGACGGAGTGCCGCGACGGCGACCAGCGGGACCGGGATCCAGCAGCCCCACAACAGGCCGGCCCCCGCGCCGGCGTGACGCGCCGCCAGCCACGCCAGGAGCGCCGCGAACACCGCGACAAGCGCCAACCCACCGATCCACAAGAGCAGGATGATGCCGGCGGCTTCGGCGTGGCCCGGGCCCTTCACGGACGGGCCGGACTCCAGGTAGCGTGTCAGCTCGGGTGCAAAGGCCATGGCGATGGCCGAGACGACACCGGTTGCGACGAGCACGATCGCGATGATGGACGAAGTCTTCACGCGCGTTGACGGTTCAGGGGTGTCTACGTCGACGGCCCACCCCCCGACAGATGTCAGGGAGTGGGCCGCAGTGGTGCGAACGACGATGCGGGACTACTTCGTCGCCGCCGCCAGGGACTTGATGGCGGCCGACATGGTCCGCACCTTGGCCGCGTCCTTTGCGGTGGCCGCGTCCTTGTCGACCTGCGCCGCCAGCGTGGTCAGCGCGCGACGACGCGCCGCCCCCGTGGCCTGCTCCGCAGCCGTCAGCGCGGCGTCGATCGCCGTCGTCCGGGGCGCCGCCAGGCCACCATCACGCACCAGCTGGTCGAGGTAGGACCGCACGACCACGAAGGCGGGCGGCCAGGTGATCTTCGGCTGGCTCTGCGGGTTGAACTCGTCCAGCTTCACCAACTTCGCTGCAGCGATCTCGTTGGCGGAGAGATTGGCGGACGGCGTCAACTCGAGCACGTCGAGGCCGCGGGCCATTTCGGACGAAATGATCAGGCCGTTGTAGTAGTACGCGCCCCACGACCCGCCGATCGTGCCACGACTCGGCGCTTGCTGCGCCGTCGAACCCGGGCCGGCATCGACCAACGGCGGCGCATCCACTGGGCCGCGATCGAAGTACGCAATTTCCTTCGGCTTGTTCGGGTCCGTGAAGTCGATCACGTCAATGCCGCCCTGATACCATCCCTGCACCATGACATCGCGACCGGGAACCGGGATCAAACCTCCGTTGTGCGACACGCAGTTTTCCTGCGCCGTCTGCGCACCCGGCAGCTTGAAGTACGCCCCCTGCTTCATCTTTTTGTTCGCGCCGATCGTGAGCGTGGTGTTCCCGCCCATTTCCATCATGCTGTTGGCCTGGCACATCGGTGACGTACCACCGCCCCACTCATCCGTGAAGACGACCTTCTTGCCATCATTGCTGAACACGGCCGTGTGCCACAGCGAGAAGTTGGTATCGGACACCGCGTCCAGGCGAATCGGCTTCTCCGGGTTCGAGATATCCACCAGCAGCCCGTAGCTGCCGCAGGCGCCGGCCAGCAGGTTCATGGCGGGATACGCCGTCACATCGTGGCAGTTGCGCGGACCCGTCGGCACCGGTGCCGGCGCCGTGCTGTCCGCACCACGTCCGCCGCGGCCACCGCGTCCCGCACCGGCCCCTCCACGTCTCGGCGCAGCCGTCATGCCGGTGAAGATCCGCGCACCGGTGACGACTTCAGCCTTCTCCGGTGCATTGAGTGGCACCTTGATCACGTCGAGCCGGAAGAGTGAGTTGGTGGGATCCGCCGGATCATTGCCGTTCACGCATCCCGCCAGCTCGGTGTTCGGGCGCGCCCCTTGGCTGCCGGAGACGTACAGGTAGATGATGTTCTTGTCCATCACCAGCGACCAGCTGGTCGTGCCGATCGACGTCCCGCTCTACTTCAACGTCACCTCGCTCGACGTCGTGCACAGCTTCTGGGTCGTCGAGCTCGGGATCAAGATCGACGCCAACCCCGGCGCCATCACCAACACGGGCGTCACGCCGAACAAGCTGGGCACCTACAGCATCCGGTGCGCGGAACTGTGCGGCCTCCACCACGCGTACATGGAGACGACGATCACGGTCGTGACCC
>CAZMGX010000046.1:18667-20953 GCA_964565915.1 uncultured Gemmatimonas sp. | reverse complement strand
GGCGGGTTCAAACGATCAACGCAACAGCACGAGCCAAGACCGCGGCTGGGGTTTCAAAGTTCAAGGTCAGTCGCGGTCGTGTATTGAGTTCAAGGGCGACGCGGTTGAGCTGGGCTTGGGTGACCGTCGACAGATCTTGCCCTTTGGGAAAGTACTGACGGAGCAGGCCGTTCGTATTTTCGTTGGTGCCGCGCTGCCACGGGCTGTGGGGATCGCAGAAGTACACCTGGACGTCCGTGGCCACGGTAAAGCGACGGTGCTGCGCGAGTTCATGCCCGCGATCCCACGTGAGCGAGCGCATGAGCCCCGCCGGCAAGCGCCGGGCATGGCGCGTGAGAGCCTCGACGACGGTGATCGTGTCGCGGCGCGGAATGCGAATGAGGTGGACAAAGCGTGACGTCCGCTCGACGAGCGTGATGATTTGGGAGGTGCGCCCGCCCAGCAGCAAATCCCCTTCCCAGTGGCCAGGAATCGCACGATCGGCGATGCTGGCGGGGCGTTCCGCAATCGTGACCGGCTCGACGATCTGGCCGCGGCCCACCGCCTTCGCCTGCGTGCTGCGGCGCTGCGCGCGTCGGGTGCGGAGAAATTGCGTGAGATCCTGCTTGAACACGCCGCGGGCTTGGATGAACAGCGTGCGATAGATCGCCTCAGGCGAGACCGTCATGCGCGGATTCTCGGGATAGGTGCGGCGCAGCCATTCGGCAATCTGTACCGGAGACCAGCGCCGCCGCAGCCGTGCGGCCACGAGGCGGCGCAATCGAGGCTCGTGGGCGAGCTTCGCCGCCTTGGGCCGCTCCCCCTGCTGCCACGCGCGCGCGTCCGCGGCCACGGCGCGGTAGGCGGACGGTCCGGCATTGCGTGCAATCTCCCGACTGATCGTCGAGGGGGCGCGGTGGAGGTGCCGCGCAATCGCACGCACACTGAGGCCCTCCGCCAAGGCCCGCGAGATCTGCTCGCGCTCCACGAGGGTCAGGTGCCGCGCCGCGCGCTGACGGGGGGTCGGTCGGACGCCCCCGCGACTCGCCAGCACCTGATGGATCTGCGCGACATTGCGGTCGACCGCGAGGCCAATCTTCCGCATCGTTTCGCCCGCGTGAAACCGCGCCCAGATCTGATCGATCTCCGCTTGGCTATACCGTCGATACCGTCGCTTCAACACGAGACCACTCCGGTGAAAGGGAACAGGGGAGTAACGCTCCTGTTGCATTCACCGTTTGAACCTGCCGAACTGATCAACCACGAGGATCTTCCGCAACGCGGCGACCAGATCCGTGTGGTTCATCAGTTCTCTATCTGTTTGTATCCGTGGAAGCCGTTACTCCTTGTCTCCTTACTCACCCTCCTTCAAGAGCGGAGCGTGTCGTGATGCGCGTGGCGCGTAATGTGGGGGCTGCGCACGCGACCAGTGAGACGACCACCGCCACCACGAGCCACACCGCGACGCCTCGCATGTCGGGAGCCCAGGTCACCGCCACGGGCATCATGATACGACCGAAGGCGCGTCCCAACAGCACGCTCATCGGCACGGAGAGCGGAATCGCGAGCAGCCAGCCAAGTAGCGAGATCACCAGTCCTTCAACCTGGACCATCGAGATGATCGCCCCGTGGCGCGCGCCGATGGCGCGCAGGACCCCGATCTCGCGCGTGCGCTCCAGCACCGCGATGCCCATCGTCGAGGCCAGCGCGAGGCCGCCGACGACGATCATCAACTGACCCATGATCCCGAGGAACCCGGCGACCATCAGCAAGTGGTCTTCCGTCACGGCCCGCGCCTCGGTCAGCATCTGACCGTTCTGCACCGTCATGCCCTGCTCGTCGAGCGTGCGACGAAGACGCTGCATCACCTCCAGCTGCGGCGGCGCGCCGCGGAGTGTGCTGCGCACGACGACACGATCGGCGCCCTGCTCGCCTGAAAGGCGCGTAATGGTCGACCGCGGCGCGTAGACGGCGGGCGACACCCCGGCGTCGACGCTGCCGATCACACGCCATGGCTCGACGCGTCCGGCCACCGCCAGCATGACCGAGTTCCCGACTCGCAATGATGGCTCGTCTGCCTGTGCGCGGCGGCTGACGATGAGGACGCGGTCGTCCGTGTCATTCATCCAGCGTCCCTCCGTCACCTCGTGCACCAGCAGCTGCGTCGTCGTGGGGACACCGGTAACGGTCATGGCATTGCCGAGGGTGCCATCGCGATGGTCGACGGCGGCGCGGGCGGCGCCCCAGACTTCGGCCATCTCGATGCCTTCCACCGACGTGAGGGTGCGTTCGAGAGAATCGACCGAC
>CAZMGX010000046.1:0-18657 GCA_964565915.1 uncultured Gemmatimonas sp. | reverse complement strand
GACACAAGTCGTGACAGACGCACCACCATGTCGAAGCGCTGCGATCCGAACGCCAGATCCATCGCCCCGCCCACCGCCGTCTCGAGGTTGCCGGCGCCCATGAAGACGGCGCCGCCAAAGGACAGGGTGAGCAGTGTCAGCATCATGCGCTGCTTGCGGCGAAACGCGTTGCGCATCGAGAAGACCAATGGTCGCGACGCGCCGCCGTGCTCGGACAGCCGTGCCGTGACGCGCGTGAACAGACTCTCCCCTGCATGGACACCCGGGGCACTGATGCCCACGTCGCGCAACGCCGCGGCCACGGAAATCCGAGCCCCGCGCCGGACGGGTATCGACGCTGCAAGCAGTGGAAAGGCAAGACCGACCACCAACTGCAGCACGAAGGCGGTCGGCGGAATCGAGAAGCCGCTGGTGCTGAAGTTCAGGATTTCGGCGGTAAAGTCGGCGTAGGTGCGGCCGATGTACGCCCCGAGTGGAATGGCGATCGCAGATGCCACGATGCCGAGCAGCAGGGCCATGAAGTAGTACATGCCCGATAGTTGGGCCGAGGACGCGCCCATGGCTTTCATCACGCCGATTTCACGGATCTGGCCGGCCAGCATGGCGGCGATGAGGTTGACGACCAGCACGCCGCTGAGCACCAACGCGAGCAGACCAAACGCCCCCTGGGTGAACAGCAGCGAGTCGATCTGCGCCGCATGCTGGTGCTGCCCCGGCACCGGGACGTCGACATTGGTGACGACCCGTCCGCGTGATTCGAGATATCGCTTGACGCCATACGCCACCTCGCGGACCCCGTCCTGGTCCAACGTGGTGTCGCGCACCACCAGTTGCAGTTCATTGAACGTGGGCGGTACACCGAGGCGTGCGAGCGTCGCCTGGGTCGCGAAGGCGTAGACGAGGTGTTCCATCCATCCCGGCGGCAGGCCGACGTCGCGCGACACGCCAGTCACGGGCAGGATCACCTCTTGTCCTTCGCCGACCTGCACCGCGACCGAATCACCTTCGGCGATCCCCGAGAACTCCAGCGACGAGCGTTCCAGGACGAGGGCCCCATCGGGCGGCGGCCAGCTCCCCGATTCGGAGACGACCTTCCCGATGCGATTGCCGGCGAAGTCGTCAAGGGCGAACACCACGAGGGCGCGAGTGACCGTCTCACCGTTGCGTCGGACGGAACCGTTGATGGTACGACGGGCCTGCACCGCCGCCACGGCGGGTTGTGCACGAACATCGGCCACCAGTGCGGGGTCCAACGCATCCACGCGCAGCGTGGCGGACGCCGGTCGGCTGGCACGATACTCCTCGCGCGTGACCTGCCGCATGAGGGTCCAGGTATCGAGTACCGAACCGGCGCCCGCGAGGCCGACCACCATCGCGAGGATCACGAGCGCCGTACGCGCGGGGTGAAGCCGGAGATCGCGCCAGACTTTCCGCCAGCGAGTGTCACGCACGCGTCACATCCGGTGCCGGGCTCGTGACCTGCTGTCCGTCGACCAAGGTGACGACCCGCGAAACATGGCGTAGCGCGCGCTGCTCGTGCGTCACCATGACAATCGTCTGCCCGGCGCGCGAGAGCTCGGCAAAGATCTGCAACATGGCCTCGGAGGTGCGCGAATCGAGATTGCCCGTGGGTTCATCGGCCAGCAGCACCGATGGCTCGTTGGCAAGGGCACGGGCGACGGCCACGCGCTGCTGTTGGCCCCCGGACAGTGTCGATGGCAGCTTGTCGCGCTGATCACCAACGCCCAGACGCTCCAGCAATGCCTCCGCGCGCGCGCGTCGTGCTCGGGCCGGAAGATGTCCGGAGAAATCCATGGGCATCATCACGTTCTCGGCGGCCGTCAACGTGGGCAGCAGCTGGAAGAACTGGAAGACGATGCCGACCGCGCGTCCGCGCCACGCCGACAGGGCGTGCTCAGGAAGTTCGTGCACGGCGGTACCGTTGATGACGATCGCACCGCGTGACGGCCGATCGATGCCGGCCAGCATGGAGAGCAGCGTCGACTTGCCGCTGCCGGATTCCCCGACGATGGCCAGAAACTCGCCGGCGCGGATCGTGAGCGAGATGTCGTTCAGCGCCAGAAACGGTCCGGCCGGCGAATCGTAGGCTCGTGATACCCCGCGCAGTTCGATGAGCGGCGAGGGTGACGTCGTGTTCGTGGAAGTCATGCAGACACGTTAGGCGCCGCGGGTTCCGGAGCGCTACGTACCCACGAACCGCTCGACGGCATCACACGACCATTCAGCGAATTCGCGCTGTGTTTCGGCTCGGCGGGACTTCATCGTTCGCTTCAATCACGATGGCCAACCGTCTACTGTGGAGGAGTCATGCAACACCCGATGTCTGATCGCCGGAACCCGCCTGTTCGCGGTCGACGCATCAAGCGTGCGATGGTGGCGGCGCTGGTGCTGCTGCCGTTCCTGAGCGCTCCACGCGTGGTGTCGGGTCAGCATTCTGGCGGCTCGAACGCGGCCACGGCACCTGTTGCCCCGCCCGAGGCCTCACAGTTCAACTTTCTCGTCGGACAGTGGGAAGTCAGCGCGAAGCCGAAGGCGACGACACTGGGGCAGCGGATCCATGGCGTTCGCGCGCTACTGGGCACGTGGAAAGCCTGGCGGGCGCTGGACGGCTGGGGACTGGAAGACGAGCTGCGTCTGACCGATGCGTCGGGTAACCCGTTGCTGCTGCAACACACGGTGCGGTTCTATGATCGCGCTGCGCGTCGCTGGACCAATTCATCAATCGATGTCTACAAGGGCGTGACCGCGCAAACCACGGCTGAGCGTCGCGGGACTGAGCTGGTGGTATCCGGCCGAGGCACTGACGAAGAGGGTCGCGCCTACCTCTCACGCGGGACATTCTCCAATGTGACCGCGTCCGGATTCACGTATCGTCTGGACCGATCGTCGGACGGCGGAAAGAGCTGGATCGAGGATGTCCTGATCATCGAAGGCAAGCGGGTCGCCACGTCGGCACCGCGCTGAGCTACCGCGTGGTTTCTCCGCGGCCCCTGCCGCTCCCATGACCGCTCGTGCACGTTGGAGCATGCCACGAATCTGGGTCTGGCTCCAATTGACCATCGGCTGGCTGCCGGTGTGGGCGTTGTACAGCACCCTGCTGTACTTCGCGCACCCCGGCACGCCGATGCACGTCGCACTGTTTGCGGGGCTTCGCGCCATTGTCGTCGCCGCAGTGCTTGGACTGGCCGTGCACAACGTGACCCAGCGGTTTCCGTGGCCGGTTCCGATGCGCTTCACCTTTGCCGGGGCGCATCTCGTTGCCGCACTGTTGTACTCCGTCTCCTGGATCGTGCTCCTTTCCGCGGTCGAGCTGGCGTTGAGGATTGGGCACGGTGGCGCGATCCGATTCCAGACCGGGGCGCCGTTGGTCCCTTTCCTCGTGTTGGGTTTCTGGTTGTATGCGATGGTGGCCGGCGTATCCTACTCGATGTCGGCGGCCCTGCGAGCGGCCCGTGCCGAGTCGTTGGTGGCGGTCTCTCACCTCGCGACGCTTCGTGCGCAGCTCAATCCGCACTTCCTGTTCAACGCCCTGCATACCGTGGTGCAGTTGATTCCGCATGAGCCGCTGCAGGCCACGCGGAATGCGGAGCGACTGGCGGGTCTGTTGCGCGCCAGTCTTGAGGAGGATCGCGATCTTGTACCGTTGGCCGACGAATGGGCCTTTGTCCAACGCTATCTCGAACTGGAGCAAGTGCGGTTCGGGGAGCGACTCGTGGTCACGCGGGAGGTGCCCGACGATTTGTTGGACGCGCTGGTGCCGTCGTTTGCGCTGCAGACACTGGTCGAGAATGCGGTGCGCCATGGCGCGGCGCCGCGCGTCGAGGCCACGACGGTACGTATTGCGGCCTCAGTCAGCGGAGCACGGTTGACGGTTGATGTCGTCGACGATGGTGTAGGAGTGGACTTGCACCAATCGTCGGACGGGACGGGGCTGTCCAGGCTCCGTGATCGCCTGCGCGTGCTGTTTGGCGACCGCGCGGTGCTGGACGTATCCTCGACGCCGGGAGCCGGGTTCCGCGCGACCATGACGGTGCCGTTCCGCGAGGCAGGCGCCGCGTGAATTTCCTTGATCGGGTTCCCGTCCTGATCGTTGACGACGAGCCGGTCGCGCGGGCCGGCATGCGCGCAATGCTGTCGTCGATCGAGTGGATTCAGCTGGTGGGCGAATCCGGAAGTGGTCCGGAGGCAGTCGAGGCCATCGACCGCCTCCAGCCGGAGCTCGTCTTCCTCGACATCCAGATGCCGGGGCTACTGGGCACCGAGGTCGTGCGGCGCACGCAGCATCAGCCGATGGTCATCTTCACGACCGCGTGGTCGCAACACGCCGCCGAAGCGTTTGAGTTGGGTGCCGTGGACTATCTGCTCAAGCCGTTCGGCATCGAGCGGTTGACCCGAACGCTGGACCGCGTGCGCACATCGCTTGGCGAATCACCCCAGGTGCCGGCGATCGATCGGTTTCGCGAATCACAGCGTGTCGGTCCGGTCACAAGGATTTTCGTGCGCTCCGGTCGTGCCATTCTGCCGATTGCGGTGGACCAGATCGCGTGGTTCGAAGCCGACGGCGACTATGTCGCCCTGCACGTCGGCCGCACGCGACATCTCGTGCATCTCGCGCTTTCCCGCCTCGAGCATCGTCTCGATGCCACACGCTTCATGCGCATCCACCGGACCACCATCGTGAATCTCGATCATGTCCGGGCGTTTCGCGCGATTGCCAACGGCCGCTTTGTCGCTGAACTCACGGACGGGACCCAGTTGGAAGTCAGCCGAACCAAAGCTCGTGAGTTGCGTGCACTCGGAGCGTAGAGCACCTCCTTCATTGGGCGTGAGCCGCACGCGCGGCCCACGCCCATGCGATCGCTATTGGAGTCGCCAGCGCGTGGCGCGAGTGGTCCCGGTGATGACACCAATCGTTCGTGGCATTCCACCGAGGCCGCCCGGGTCTCCCATGCTGCTCCACCCGATCACCTGCAGCGTCTCGGAGATATCCATCGCACCGCTTTGGTCGTAACCGCTGAGTGCTCCCAGATCGTAGAGATGTCCCGAGGCGGGATTCCGCGCGAACGCATGTCGCGCGCCAGTTCCCGTCCTGCTCCAACCAACGATCCAACCGAGGTCGTTGATCCCGAAGGCCTCGGCCTCCGTGCCGCCGAGTGTGCCGATATCGAGCATCTGGTTCGTGGCCGGGTCCCATCGAAACGCGCGCACCTGATTGGACGCGTTGATGCTCGAGCCCACCACGATGTTGGCGCTGTTGATGTCGCGCGCGACGGTGCGACCGTTGAAGGTGGGAATCGTCGTCGAGGTGGCGGTCACGGCGTCGTAGTACCGCGCACGGCCGGACTGCTCATCCGACACGACGACCTTCCCCGCATCATTGATGCGGCCGTCACACCAGTTGTAGCTGTTGGGAATGAGGGTATTGGTGTTCGTGGCCGGGTTCCACACGTGGTTCTGCGCGAACTGTCCGTTGTCAGAACACACGAGCATGAGACCGGTGTTGTTGTTGGCGTGTCCCCAAGTCCGATTGGTGACCGGGAAGGCGCCCGGACTGGCTTGAAACGTGCCGCTTGCCGTGTTGTACAAGAAGCCCGTGTACGGCGTCCTGCCGGCGATCACACCGGCATTGTTGATGGTGAAGCCATAGCCGAGGTCTCCATACGGATGAACAACCGGGGTGGCGGTCGCCGTTGGCGAAGACCAGAGTGCGGTGAGGCCGTTTGAGTACCCGACGACTTGGCCGGAGGCGTTGATGCTGCTGGCGACGCTACTGCCGTTGGCGACGGTCCCCATGTCCCCCATGCTCAACGTGTAGCCCGGTTGTACGTTGACGACCACGCCGTACCGGTAGTCGGGTGCGCCGGCCGACCTCGCGCGGAGTTCGAAGCACATGCTGATCGCGCCAGCCGGCGTACCCGCCGGTGGTGATGCGGTCAGGCGCAACGTCGTGGGGGCCGTGGTGCCGCCCACCCACTGATGCGTGAGCCACGTGTACGCCTCGCCCGAGAAACAGTTGAGCACCGGCCCCACCAGTGACACGCCACTCAACGGCGCGCCACCGGCGTTCGCAATCGGCACGTCCTTGCTGCCGGTTTCTCCTGCGCGCACCGTCATCTGATTTTGTGAAGGCGCCTGCGGATTCGGGTTGATGAACGGCCCGTTCGGTACGACCACTTCCTGCACCGAGATGCGGACACCGTAGTTCCAGTCGACGGCGCCGGTAGCGCGAATCGTGAAGTAACAGACGTCATAACTGCCATATGGCGTCCCGGCTGGCACGTTGGCCGTCATGCGCAGGTTCGTGGGCGCCGTCGTGGCATCGAAGGTGAACGTCAGCCACGGAATGGGCTGTCCTGAGTAACAGTTGGCGGGTGTGCCGCCGATATTCAGCCCGGTCAGCGTCCCTCCACCCGCATTGGCGATCGGCACGACGGCCGTCGCCGAGCCCCCGGGCAGCACTTGTATCAGGCTCTGCAGCGCACCTTGCGGCGTCGGATTGATCGCGGGAGCCGGTTGTACTCGCACGCGCGCGCCGTATTCGTAGTCGGCCGCCCCGGTAGCGCGAATGGTGAAGTGGCAGACATCGACATCACCGACGGGTGTCCCAGCGGGCACGTTCACCGTGATGCGCAGGTTGGTCGGCGCGGTGGTGGCGTCGAACGCGAAGGTGAACCACGGCACCGGTGCGCCCGAGTAGCAGTTGCGGGGTGTGCCACCGATGTTGAGGCCGGTGAGTGTACCGCCACCGGCGTTGGTGATCGGAATGACGGCGGTAGTGCTCGTGCCGGCGGCCGCGATCATGAGGTTCTGAAAGAACGGACCCTGCGGCGTCGGATTGATGGCGGGCGGGTTTGGCGGCGCGATCACGTTCACCGACAGCGTATCCGTACGGTAAAACGGGTGTGTGAAAGACAGCCGTTTGACGCCAGTGCTCGTTGCCTTCACGTAGAAGGTGGACGAGGACTGCTGCGTGATGTTGCCGCTAAACGAGAAAGAGAGGCCACCATCGATCACTTGGCTCGCCAAGACGATGGGGCTCGACAGCGTGCCCGCATTGCCCTCCAGGTCGGTGACGGTGAGCCGGACCGGCATCGAGTCGCCAACAACGAGCGTAGGCTGCCAGCCGTCGGCACGCAGGACGCCCCTGGCGATCGTGATGGACGCGGTATCGGATATGTATTGGCCGGATGCAACGACCCACAGCGAGCGAGTACCGAACAATCCACCCGTGCGCAATGTCAGTGCTCTCTCGCTCGCTCCCGCGGACCACGGGATACTCGCTCCTAAGGGAACGACAGTCGAATTGACGGGATCGATGATATCTGTGCCATCCATTTGTCCCTGGAGCGAAACGTAGGTTAGATAGCTGACTGCGTCGTTCGCGCGCAGCACCTGCGGCACCAGCCAACCAGGGACCGACGTGCGCACCTTCGGAACGAAGGCCAGGCGAGCGATGACTGGGACAAAAATGCTGTAGGTGCTTGAACCAGCAGTCGCTTGAACAGTGGCCATTCCGCGCTCGAGGCCGGTGACCACGGGGGATTGAGCGGCACCAGTCGCGTCGGTGTACGTGGTGGTGGTGGCCAAGCTCAGGCGATGCGGCGTAAGCGTTCGCCATTGTACTGCCACGTTCGCAGCGGGTATCGCGACGACTGTGCTTGAGCATGTCTGGGACGTGGGGTCCCATGGGCGGGCCAGCCAGCAGGATGTTGTAGAACTCGACTGGTACGAGTAGGTCCACGCACGAAAGCTCGCGGTTTCGCCCTTGACCACACTCCACGGTGGTCCGGGGAGCGCGGTATTTGGAGCGATCGCAATCGAATAGCTGCTGAAATGTTCGATCGGCACACTCACCGTGTTCCCCAACGAATCGATCGTGCCGCCCGGTAACAGCACCCACCCGGTGCCGTCAAAGAAGACCGGCGCCAACGCAGACAACGGCACGCCCGCTGGCAACTTGGTCGGGTCGAACCGAATGCTTAGCAGGATTGGCTCCTCGAACGTCTGTCCGTCCGGACCGAGATCCACCACCGGTGCGAAATCGCCAGCGCCTGGCGCTGGTGGCGTGATCGTATTTATCGAGATCGGCGTCGGGGAGGTGAGGGCGCCGTCGCCGATGGTGAGACCGACGGTCTCTTCGCTGTTTGTCAGCGCCGCCCCCTCGCTGCCCACCATTGCCGACGCACCCGAAGCGACCTTGGCCGTCGCCCCTTGCTCGATGCGGAACTTGATCGGCAGCGTTCGGCCGTTCAGCAAAGCGATGTATTCATTCGTGACCACGTTCTTCAATTCGCGTCCGCTACCCACGACGTCCAGATCGGCGTGACCGAGTTCTGCCGCACCGGAGAACACAATGAGTCGGTAGGTCTTCGTGACATCCAGAGCACACGGGCCACTCGCGCAGCGATCGGTGTGCCAGTTGACCGAGTAGTGTCCGCCCGTCGCGTCGTAGCGAACCAGCTCGGCTCCCATACCGTCCGTGCTCGTGAAGGTCGCGACAACTTTCTCGCACCCGCCTGGCGCGTACTCGCAGATCACGACGCGCGGCTGTTGACCGGGGTCCGGCGTCCCCTCATACGACGGGTTCGGGACCATCGGCGGCAGGAAATAGAAGTGCGTGTTCCCCAAATTGGCGCCATCGGAGATGGCACGCCGCGGAAGATCGGCGGCGGTCGGTGGGAGCTCACCGCATGCGCTCGTCGAGAGCACGATGGCGAAGAGGGCGGCGCCGAGTGACCTCAGCCCGACACCGTGCTGAGCGTTGCGCGCTGCGACAGTGGAGACAAAATCCGGCCATCTGCGGAGTTCGGACAACGACATAGTGTTGCTCCAGAATTGGTGACAGGCGACGGCTCAGCGCCATGCTCGGCGAGATCAGTCGATCTCGCTCGCTTCCGGAGGAACGGTTTGCAAGAGGCGTGCGCCCGTTTGCGAGATCGGACAACTCTCTTGCCCACAACACTTTGTGCCAATACCGCGAAGTCCGGCTCTGGTCCGCGCTGTAACGTCTCGTTCAAAAGTGCAATCGAAACGTTACAACGCGGGTCCTCTGCGCCTCCCAGAGAACTCTCCCTAGTACCGCCCGCCGGAGTGGATGCGTCGCGGGTTCGCGCTACGCTATTTCAATGCGACATCGAAATTCACAGTGAAATTGGCGATGGACGTGATCGCACCGTTTTGCTGCTCGCAGGCGGCGCTGCCACCGGATTGTGACGACACGTTCCAGGTGGTCGCGTTGATGCGCGTGACAAGCACCTGACTGCCGCCGATCGCATTCCCGAAGCCAAGGCGCTTGCAGCGCGATGTGGTGCTGGCGATGGCGATGTTCATCGGGCGCAGACCGGGGCCGCTCGCGGTCGTGACCGTGCCCATGTCGTTGACGTTCATTCCCCCCGAGTTGCTCTGGACCTGGCCATTGTCCGGATAGGTGATCGTAAGCTTGCGGAGCGTGCAGCTCCTGTTTTTCGCCCCGGGGTTGTTCAGCTGCAGGTTCCCGTCCAGATAGTTGGGCGCCAGGTAGAACACGCGGGCGGTCACTCCGCAGACGCCGTCTGAGTATTGGTTCGCGCCATCATCGGTTAGACCGAACCCGGCCGCGGGGAAGGTGAAGACGGCCGGGATGGATGTTTGGACCGGCGGTTTTGCGAACACGGCAGTCAGGTCGGGTGCCGTGCTGACCGATTCGGAGCCGCATCCGGTGCTCGCAAGGCCGAGCACGAGAAGCGCCACCAGCCGACGGTGATTGCGGCTGGCAAGGTTGGTGTTGGGCATGGTGTGTCCTCGAAGCGGGTTGGAGAAGAAGGGCTGCACCGTCGTTCACCGCGCCGTGGCCGAGAGCGAACACCTCGACAGTATCTCAGCGTCGTTCCGGCTCTCTTCCCTAAGTCTTCCCTGGAGGATTTCGTCGCGTTTCTTCGTTGGCGCGCCGGCCTCTCTTGCCCTTTTTCGCAGGTGCGGTATGTTCGCGTAACCTGCTGAAACAAAAGAGCTTACAGACTTCACCTGGCTTGTCGAAATGCTTGATACACCGCCAGCAATTCACCTCCGTCTGTTCGGCACGCCGGACCTGCGTACGCCGGAAGGCAGCAAGGCGCATGCGATCCTTGCACAGTCCAAGCATGTGGCGCTGCTCGCGATGCTGGCCACATCGCGTGAGTCGGTGTGGCGACGGGACCGGCTGATCGGGTTGCTCTGGCCTGAGCTGGACGACGATCGGGCGCGCAATGCACTCAGCAAGGCCATTCACAATGTTCGTCGCGCATTGGGGGAGGACGCGCTGGTCGGGCGGTTTGCGGAGGAGGTCGGGATTCAGCCCGCCCACTGGTCATGTGATGTCTGGGAGTTCGAGGATTCGTTGGAGCGCGGCGCCTTCGCGGACGCCATGGCCCTCTACCGTCGCGGGGAATGGCTGGAGGGCTTTCATATACCTGACGCGTCGGCGCTCGAGCACTGGATCGACGGCGAGCGCGACCGATTTCGCCGGCGGGCGGTCGAGGCGGCGTTGACGCTGGCGGATCAAGCCGAGCGCGCAGGCGAAGGGGCGGCGGCCGCGGAGCACCTGCGCTGGGCCGGCGAGTGGAGTCCGTTCGACGAAACGATTCTTCGTCGTCGCATGACCCTGCTCGATCGCCAGGCGGATCGGGCGGGCGCGATCAGCACCTTCAATGACTTCGCGGCGCGGCTGCAGCGAGAACTGGATGCCGCGCCCTCGCCCGAGAGTGTCGCACTGCTTGAGACCATTAGACAGCGTGCAGTCATTCCGGTGGTCAGTGGGTACCCGCGTGCTCAGGAACCGGCGGTTGTCAGCGATGCGGATGCGGCCTTGATAGGATCACCGCCGGCCATCGATGACGGTGATACCACCCCGAGCCCGGCGACGCGTCATTTCGCGCGCGTGCTCTGGGTGTTCGGAGGGGTCGCGGCCCTCTTCGCAGTGGGTGCGACGGTGCGCGATTCTTCGAATCTGCGTCCGTCACGTGCCCAAGCATCGTCGGCCGACAGCATCCTCAGCGCCCGTCGGGACTATCGCACGATCGTGCTGCTCATGGGCCCAGGTGAGGAGTCAGACTCGATCTTGCGGCGGGATGCGTACAAAGTCGTTGAGTCAACACTGGCCAGTGACACACTGTTCAGAGTTGTGGGCGACAAATATGTCTCGGCACAGTTGCTGGATGCGCGCATGCCCGAGGCATTCGCACGAAATCGTGACACCATCGCCGCGAACGCGCGCTTCATGGGTCACGCGGTCGGTCAGCTCGGTATTGGCCGGTTCGGCACCGGCTTCACGCTCTCCATGGTCCTTAGCCGAACAGACCGCACAAAGCCGATCGCCACGTACACCGGCGTCGCGACCGACTCGTCCGCGCTCCCAGAGGTCCTGCGTGCACTGGTCGATTCCACGGCTGTTGCGCTGCGTCGAGCGTCTCCAGAACTGAGGACCGCGGTCAATGCACGCCTGTATTCACCGGTCGCGGTGCAGTTGTTCAATGAATCACACGTGCAGAATAATCGGGGCAACTACCTTGCCGCGGTTGATCTGGCCCGGGCCGCGATCCGCGCCGATTCGAACTACCTCGGGGCGTGGAATGCGCTCGCCGGGTTCCTTGGAAACGCGGGATTGCACCGGGCCGAACGTCTCCTGGCGGCTACCAAGCAATTCGAGCTCCGACAGCGCGGTCCGTTGTCCGCTGAACTGTGGTACGCCGCCAGATGGTACGCGGCCAGGCGGCTTTACGATTCGGCGTACGCGGCGGAGAAGGCACGACCAGACGGCAACTACGCGAACTTCCAAGGCAGCATTCGTAGCGCTCAGGGAGAATACGCTTTGGCAGAGCAGGAGTATCGTCGCATGCTCTTGGCGGCCCCGCGAAGCGGGCTGGACCAACGCAATCTGGCCCTTGCACTCATCGATCAGGGGAAGCTCGCAGAAGCGGACTCACTGATCCAAGTGATGGCGCCCCAGCCCAGGCTCCGACGCTGGGTCATGGAGCTGCGCGGGTCTCGCGCCGCGGCAGTGCACGACCACGTGGCACTTCTGAAGAGTGAGGAACAGGTACTTGCCGACAGCACCGCCGACTCGGCGTCGCGATTGCGAGCACTCAGTCGACTGCGGGCCGTGCGCGCGATGACGGGAAACATCCGCGCCAGCGACAGCTTGGCACGGCTCCTGCAAACGCGCCAGGACTCCTTGCGGGATCCCGGTTCGGTTCTTGAAACCGCTGCGAATCGCGCGATCCTGCTCGCCCCCGTCGGACCCGATGCCGCAGTAGCCCGCCGGCTGCTTGCCGAAACCACGGCGCGCTATCCCCTTGAGCGAATGGCGTTCATGGATCGCCCCTATCCCGCGCTGATCACCGCGCATGTGCAACTGCGTAATCTTCGTCAGGCGCAGCGACTGCTTGACGAATGGGAACGCGACGTGCCGCCACTGTTCAGGCTGGTAGACGCCGCAGCGATCGCGGACGCCCGCGGGGAGTTGATGCTTGCTACAGGCAGGCCTCAGGATGCGCTTCGCTTCTTTCGCGCCAACCGCGTCGGCAACTGCGCCGCGTGCGAAAACATCAGCGTTGCCCGCGCCTTCGACGCGATGGGGCAGGTCGATTCCGCAGTTTTCTATTTCGGCAGATACCTTGACCTTCCGTCGACCAATCGCTCGAAGCACGACATGCTCTGGCTCGGCTATGCGCTTCGGCGCACCGGCGAAATCCACGAGGAGCGCGGCGACATAAAGCGAGCGCTCATCCGCTACGAATCCTTCGTCGAACTACGCGCTCGGTCGGATGCTGAGTTTGCCACCGAGACGGACGACGTGAGAGGCAGAATCGACCGACTCCGCAGACGGTAGTGCGCTCGAGTTCTCCCTACTCGCTCAACGCGCGGCGAATCGCCGGCTCCAACGATACCGGCCCGATCGGCCCCATGACGCGATGCATGATGCGGCCGTCGCGACCGATCAGCACCGACGTCGGATAGCCGAATACGCCACCGAGGGCGCGAATCACGTCGTCACCGACGATGGCAATGGGATAGGTGATGTTCCGCGAGGTGACGAACGCGCGGACATCCGCCGGATCGCCGCGATCCACCGACGCGCCCAGCAACACGAGCCCGGCGGCGCGATGCCGCTGCCACGTGGCTTCCAGCAGCGGCATCTCCACGCGGCACGGCGCGCACCACGTCGCCCAGACATTCACGAGCACCACCTTGCCGCGCAAGCTGTCCATCGACATCGTGGCGCCGTCGAGTGTCTGCACCGTGAAGTGCGGCACGCTCGCATCCCGCGCACGAATGCCAACCAGCGCTCCGACGTGTGGCAGCAAGCGCGGCAACGCCCAGAGCCCGACAACCACGGCCAGCAGCGTTGACCAGTGTGGCCAACGCCACCGC
The DNA here is from genome assembly GCA_964565915.1 of uncultured Gemmatimonas sp. Taxonomy (GTDB): domain Bacteria; phylum Gemmatimonadota; class Gemmatimonadetes; order Gemmatimonadales; family Gemmatimonadaceae; genus Gemmatimonas. The sequence goes on along the minus strand of CAZMGX010000046.1, from coordinate 5,250 downwards.
CTGCGTTCGGTCACGCCCGCGACGCCATAGCGAGGATCCGTTCCCACTCGGCCACCGTCACGGGAACGACCGAGAGGCGCCCCTGCTTGATCAGCGCCATTTCACTGAGGGCGGGGGTGCCCTTGATCTCCGGTAGCGTCACCGGCCTCGCCAATCTCTCGACCGCTCGAACCTCCACCATGAACCACGTGGGCGCTGCCGGATCGGACGCCGAATCGAAGTATTCGTGCTTCTTGTCGAACGCCGTGGTATCGGGGTGCCCTTCGCGGACGACTTCGCAGATACCCACGATGGCCGACGGGTCCGCGTTCGAGTGGTAGTAGAACACCCGATCGCCGACCTTCATGCCGTCGCGCATGAAGTTGCGGGCGGTGCTGTTGCGGACGCTGTCCCAGCTGGTGGTGCGCTTGGGCGCCGCCATCAAGTCATCGAACGAGAAGACGTCCGGTTCGGACTTGATCAACCAGTACCGGCGTTCGCCCTTGGCCCTTGTGAACACGTGCGCCCACTTGCCCTGCTCATAGGGCATCGACTGCGGCGGCTTTTTTTCACTGACCTTCTTTCCACTGACCTTCTTGGCGGGCATCGGCCTGGGTGCCTCTCGGGCTTCGGTGATCGATTCGGCGGGTCCGGACCGTGCGTCCGCGCCGCGATGCACGAATGATGGCATGTCGAACGCCTCCGCGCACTTGTCGTGCGCACAAAACCTGGCGTCGACGCGTTCCATCGGCATGACGTTTCCTGCCATTCCGTTTCGGGCCGCCCTGCGTCGGCCCACCTACGCACGTGCGCGACTCCTGCTCGGGATCACCGGTGTCGGCACAGCCGTGCTGGCGGCCACCACGCTCCTGTGGTCGGACATCGTCGCGGTCGTGTTCTCCACGTCGGCGGATCAGCCGCTCGTCGTTGCGCTCGGTACACTCGCGATCTTCTTCGTCGCGAGTCAACTCGCCTTCATGCTGTTCGACATGGTCGGCGGGGCGCTGCTGGTCCGTCGACGCGATGGGCCGTCAGCCTGGTTTCAGCGTTGGCTGCGCGGGGCGGCGACGCAATGGTGTGTCTGGATGATCAGCGCGGGGATGCTGCTCGTGACGGCCCGATGGACCACGACGCATACGTCGGCCGCCGTGGTGTTCTCCGTATCCTGCAGCGTCTTCTTCGTCCTTCAGCTGGTGCTGGCGATGCTGCGCGGGACACTGACACGGGTCGTCGCGGCGATGCCGTCGGAGGCCGTTCCGGACTCGATGTGTGTCGCCGCCGAACGGGCGGGGATTGATGCCGCGCGTCTGCAGGTCGTCGGGGCCATCGACGAAGGTTTCGTCGGAGGCCATGCCGGGCTTGGTGCCGGCACATTGATCGTCCCTCGGCGATGGACAACACTCCCGGTGCGTGCCCTGACCGCCGTGCTCGTGCGACGACACGTGACCGCCGTCCGCGGGGCGCACCTTCGCGGCGTGCTCGGCGCGCTCGTCTGGAATACCGCGGGATTCGCCGTGGTGCTGTGGCTTACCGACACCAAACTGGCCACCGTGGCCGGCATCGTGACGATGACCGCCGGCATGACGCTGTGGGCGTTCGTCGGCGTACTGCTGCTGCCGACGCCGTCTCGCGCTGCGGTATTCGCCATCGATCGCGACGCCGCGCAGCACGTCGGTGTCACCGATGTCGCCCAGTCCATCGAACTGCTTGACCGATGGCAGGACGACGAGCCAACGCGATCCGGGCTCGTGGAAACCATCTTTCATCCCGTGCCGTCGCGCACGACACGACTGGCGCGATTGTCTTCCTCCGGCCGTGGCGTGCAGTGGTACCATACCCATCACATCGCCCGGCATGCCCTCTGGATGAGTTGGGCCGGCTGCACGCCGCTTTCGCGACTCGTACACTGCAATGTCGGCAGGCCATCGCTGTGGGTGATGCTGCCGGGTGATTGACGATCAGCACACGGTTCTGCTTGCTTGGTGATTCTGCGGTGTACAGTTTTCCGTACCTTCATCATGGAGATGCTCGAATGCGCTTCATTGCGGTCGTTGCACTCACGCTGCTCGCCGGCTGCGGCAGCGTTGTAGAGTCCCCCACTCCTGTCGACGCCTTGTACGCCGGACTGTTCGTCGGAGAGCAGCAGGTCTTTGAGCTGAGCAGCACCGATGGAGCACCTGCCAATCCCGCGGTCGTGTTCGATCATCGCTGCGCCGACGCGCGCTTCACGCACACGCTTCGCGAGCGCGTGGTGCTCCGCACCGATGGCACGGCGGAGCGCACCATGCAGTTTGACCGCTACGCCGACGATCGCCTGCTGGAGAGCGACCGCATGCGCGCGGTCGGTACCTGGTCGCGCGTCCCAAGCAGCACTGATCGCTACTACGGCCGTGGACCGAGTATCGTGCTGTCGCTCACGCCGGACAACACGAAGGTGCCGTCGTACCGCATGCAGATGCGCGTCGTCGACGGCCGAGCGCTGAGCACCTTGTCTCCCGTCGGCGGATCCTGCCCGGGTTCACCGAATGATGCGCGGCATGCGGAGTTCGTGTACACGCGACGTTGAGTGCGTGGCATGTTTCGTTTGTCACGCTGCGCGGCGGCGCATTCAGTCACTTGCGTGGATACGCTGAACAGGCACACCTGCGTAGGTCGCGCCCCCGTCGAGTACTGAGTACTTCGGCACGACGGACAGGGCACCAACATGGGTGTCCTGTCCCGTCTGCACCCCGATCCCGACCACACTGCCGATACCGATCACCGTACCGGCACCGAGCGTCACGCGTGCCGTCTTCAGCAGGCCGTGCTCGATGATGTGTCCGGAGACATGCGCTTCGGATCCGATGACGACGCCGTCCGCAAAGTCCAGCAGGTTGTGGTCCATCAACGACAGACTGTTCACCCAGACGAGATGTCCAATGCGTGCGCCGTTCAGTCGCATGTAGTAGCTCCAGAACGGCGTTGCCCGAAAGACGGGACCGGCAAAGACACGCGCCACGTGAATCGTCATCAGATAGCGTCCCCACTCCAGCACGGGCCACCCGAATTCCTGCAGGCGATACTCGCCCGGACCGGGTGTGCGCCACCCCAGCAATCGAGTCGTCAGGGCCGAGGTGGTCACCAGGAGCAACGCAAAGACGACATACAGGGGGACAAAGGCCAGCGACAGCACCACGAGGCGCACCACTCCCGATAGATTCCATGAAGACTGCCACTGTGTGAACGCCACCGTCGGCATCAGCGACACCGCCAGCAGGACCGTCTCCAACAGCACCACAGAAACGCCTGCCCAGATCGCCCGGGCACCACGACGCCATGTCGACGTCTCTGCAGTCTCCCGTATCGTCATCGGACGACCCGGCGCGCGAGTCGCCCGATGATGGCGCGCGTCTGCATGTCCAGGGCGACGGGCCGCCGCTCGTCTACATCCCGGGCATCGATGGCACGGGGCTGTTGTTCTATCGACAAGCCCGATTGCTGTCGCACCGATTTCGCATCATCACGTTTCGCCTGCGCGACGATGCCACGAGCATGGAAGCGCTGGTCGATGACGTAACGCGTCATCTGGATCGCGTCCTTCGACCCGGCGAGAAGACCGTGGTGGTCGGTGAATCGTTCGGCGGCGCGTTGTCCATGCGATTTGCCCTGGCCCATCCGGAGCGGGTCAGCCGCATGGTCATTCTGAATTCGTTCTCGCGCATCACGCCCCCGGGTAAGCTGCACGTGGCCATCGCCGGCATGCACCTCGTGCCATGGCGCACGATGCAGTTCGTGCGCCGCCTCACGGCTGCCCGTCTGCATTCCTCGCACACGCATCGTGACGAGATCCAGCGATTTCTCCTGCTGACCTCCGCCACCACACGCGACGGGTACTTGAACCGCCTGCGCATCCTCACGCGCTACGACATGCGCCCTGACTTGCACGCGCTGCAGGTTCCCACGCTCTTTCTCGCCGCCGATGAAGACCATCTCATCCCGTCCGTGAAACAGGCGACCTTCATGGCGGCGCGTGTGCCTGGCGCCCGTCTGCGTGTGCTCAAGGGACACGGCCATGGCTGCTTCCTTGCACCGGACTTGGACTTGAATGCCCTGCTCCAGGAATGGGAGGCGGAGCAACCGGAACCGAAGTCGTGATCAGGTCGAAGCGGTCGATGCCGCCGCGGCGCCGACGCCAGCCGCACGACCGGTCGCCCACGCCCAGAGGAAATTATAGCCGCCAATGGGACCGAATGCGTCGAGCACCTCGCCACACAGGTACAGACCTGGGTGTCGTTTGCTCTCCATTGTGCGCGCGTCGACCTCACTCAACGCGACTCCACCGCCGGTAACCTCGGCCTTCTTGTAGCCCTCGTCGGCATGCCACGGCAGCGTGCCACGCACCAGGGTCTCGATCAAGCGCCGTCGCTCGTCGCGTCGCAACTCCGACAAGGCGCGGTGCGGTTCGACGTTCGCGTGGGCCAGTAGCACTGCCGCCAGTCGATCCGGCAATACGGCGCGCAAGGCGCCCGTGACGGTGCGAGCGCCATGCGGCGCCAGCGCCGTCTCCCACTCCGCGTCCGCCAGCGACGACCACTGCACCCGCAACGTGGCCGGCGCCTCGTGCGCGCCACCGTGCTCGGCACGCGCACGCACCAGCACGTGCGAGACATTCAGCACCGACGGCCCGCTGTACCCATGATGCGTGAACAGGAACCCGCCGTTGGCCTGCGCCGTGCGATCCGCACTTCGCGCGGTCAGGGTGACCGAGAGCGATACTCCCGACAGCGCGTTGAACGCCGCTGCCTCGGCGGTGAGGGGCGTCAATGCGGCATATCTCGGATGCATCGTGTGTCCAAGCCGCGCGAGCATCACCAGCCCCGCCCCATCGCTCCCGGTATTGGGCACCGATAGTCCGCCCGTCGCGATGATGACGGCGTCTGCTTCGATCGGCACGTCGTTGTCGACCGACACCAGCCAGCCGCCGCCGCTGGGCGCGATGTCGGTCACCCGCGTCTCCATACGCATCTGCACACCCTGGCGCCGGGCATGAGTCATGAGTCCGTCGCGGATATCACGCGCCCTGTGCGATGCCGGAAACAGCTTTTGCGACTCGACTTCTTCTTCAAGCGGGATCCCCAGCGTACTCTCGAAGAACGCGCGCTGTTCGGCCAGCGGCCACGCCCGCACCATCTTGCGCAGGATGTTCGGCGAGGAGTCCGTGACGAAGCGGGATTCATCAACACGCGACGGCAGGACATTGCAGCGCCCGCCGCCGCTGATGAGGATCTTGCG
>CAZMGX010000045.1:0-20955 GCA_964565915.1 uncultured Gemmatimonas sp. | reverse complement strand
CTGCCCTCGCATGTCGCCGTCTTCCTGTTCAGGCACCCGCTCCCAGGCTGGCGAGCAGTGCAGCGAGCTGGTCAAGCGTCTCGGGTAACGCACCCGCCGCGCCGGCGTCAACCGCTTCCGCCGACGGATAGAGATCGTGCACGACCAGCCGCGTCGTACCGTCATGCTCTTCGAAGGTCACCGTGGTGACGGTCTGGCCGCTGTCTCCCTCGTCATTCGTCCATACCAGGCGCGAGTTCGGTGTCACCTCAAGGTACGTGCCGAAGAACGCCATTGTCGAGTCGCCGTGTTGAAACACCAGACGATACTGCCCTCCGACCCGAACATCCATCTCGCAGGAGAGCAGGTTCAATCCGAACGACTTGGGCACCCACCACTGCCTGAACAGTGCGGCCTGAGTCCAGGCCTCGAACACGAGGCGCGCCGGACCGTTGACGGTTCGGGTGACGACGAGTTCGCGATCTGAGGTGCGTTCGACCGTCGTGGGGTGCTTCGGACCCACTTTCTCACCGTCTCGTGTTTCGTCCATCGAGGCGCTCCTTTCGTGTGAGTTCTTCGATGACGTTGTCCAACGCCTCGAATCGTGCGCTCCACAACTGACGGTACTGCTCGATCCAGGCCGCCTCTTCATGCAGTCCGCGGCGGCCGAGTCGGCACGTGCGTACGCGTCCGATCTTTTCCGTGATGACCAGCCCCGCTTCCTCGAGGACTTGGACGTGCTTCTTCATGCCCGTCAGCGTCATGTCGAACCGCTCGGCAAGGGCTGAGATCGACGCGTCGCCTCGTCCGAGCTGTTCCAGTACCCCTCGTCGAGTGGCGTCGGAGAGCGCGCCGAATGCGGCGCTCAGGTCGGCCGAAGAAAACTGAACCATATGGTTCAGTTTATAGCTCAACCTTCGGTCACGCAAGTGCGTGTTGAAGTCGCCAGGTCAGGGGAGCCCATTGCATCGCGCCCTCCGCTGTGGGCCGGAACGCGAAACTCTGGACGACCGAAATTCAGATCAGCGGATTGCTCGCGAGCACCGTGAAGTACCAGCCGATCGTCAGCAGAAGGTCCCGGTCCGGGTGCGCGAAGCCGGCCGGAGTGAAGTCCACTCGACACTGATCGCGCAGCCACGTCGCGACGCCCCCCTCGTCGGTCCCCCCGCGGAACGCGATCAGCAACGCGCCGGAATCATCCTGCCATTCCACCGACCCCTTGAGGAACGAGGTCATCACCCACTGGGCGATCACCTTCCCCGACGGGCTGACCAATGCCGCGCGATTTCCCAGCCACACGTTGGCGACCTCCAGCGTGGCCACCAGTTCGTCGCCAAAGAAGGCTCGCGTCTGCGGCTTCCATGATCCAACCTGTTCAAATTGCCACTGTCCCTGCGCGGTCTCCGCGATGATCCGCTTACCCTCCGGCGGGGAAAAGTCGAGGTGACCGAGCGTGCGGTCGCCCTCGGCGACCAGGAGGTACCGCATTCTCAAGCGCTCCGGCTGCCGCCAGTGCAGCGTCGCGTCATCCGCGCGCGTCAGACTGTCAAACGTCATGTTACGGGCTTCTCCAGACCGCATTGGGAACGGGTGCGTACGTCATCGAGCACGCCCATGCGCGGCCAGCCGTGCTCTATTGCTCTACATTGCCAAGGGTGACCGATCGCGTCAACGGCGACTCATCCGGTGCTGGGCGCCGTGGCAGTTGGATCCGCTGATGCCGCCGCGTCGCCGCGAGGATATGCGCGCACGTTCACCGCGTCACGAACTCTGCGAATATCGGCAGGCGTTGTGCGACAACACCCGCCAATCCAGGCTGCGCCTGCGTCGATCCACTCATCCACGTACTCGGTGAATCGCATTGCCGTGCCCTCCCACCCGTGGGCCTGCGCATTCCACAGCTCGCCGGAGTTCGGGTACACCACAATTGGTTTCGCCGTTTCCGTGGCGATTGCGCGTACCAGTGAGGTCACGAGCGCCGGACTCACGCAGTTGACGCCGATCGCCATCACCTGTGGCACTGCATCGAGTGCCTGTGCACATTCCGCAATCGAGTCACCGGCCGATGTCTGCGCGCCATCGCGACACGTGAAGCTCATCCAGGCGCGCGCCGATGGATGCTCCTGCAATACGTGCACGATGGCTTTCGCCTCCAGCAGCGACGGGATCGTTTCACACGCCAGCAGATCCGGCCGCGCGCCCACGAGCGTTGCCAGTCGTACGCGGTGGAACTCCACCAGCTCTGCCTCGCTCAGGGCATAGTCGCCGCGGTACTCAGACCCATCGTGCAAGGTGGCGCCATAGGGTCCGATGGATGCGGCGACCATCAACGTTCGCGTGACGTCGGCGTGACGCGCATAGAAGCGATCGCGCGCGGCACATGCGAGCGTGACCGATCGCTGCAGCAGGACATCCGTCTCGCCTGCTGAGAATCCGCGAGCCGCGAATCCTTCATAGCTCGCCTGATAGCTCGCGGTGATCGCAACATCAGCGCCAGCCTCGAAGTAGTCGAGATGGATCGCCTCGATCGCCTCAGGCGCGTCGGCAAGCAGCCGCGCGGACCAGAGTGCGTCACTGAGATCGAACCCGCGCGCCGTCAGCTCGGTCGCGAGCCCACCGTCAAGTACCATCATACGCGAGGAGGATTGCACCATGGGTGTATCGATGAATGGGCCACCGCCGTCGGCATGCCGCGCGACGAAACCCGCCACAAGTACGCCGCGTAGATGAACACTAACCCATCGACCTCCCTTCCCACGCCATGCGCCGATCCGCGCTCATTTTCGCGACGCTCCTCGCGTACCTCCCTCGGTGCCTCGCGGCGCAGGCACCACCCGATACGCTGCGCACCGACTCACGCGCCATGCGGGTGCGCGACGGGTTCAGCATCACTGACTGGTGGGTCGAGCCGAACGCGCAGCCGGACACCTACTACCTCAATTTTCCCTCGGTTGGTGGCGTCGTCACGTTCGTGTCGGAACGCGACTCCATTCGCGTGACCGTGCGGCCGGGGGAATCTCGCGATTTCGTCGTGCGCCTTCGAGACAGCGTCAACGTCCTGACGCGAGTGAGCGCGACCTCCACCTATGCACGCCCACGCATCGTCACCGGCGACACGCTGGCCGTGCAGGTTGTTCCTTTCACCCTGCGTGACAGTCGCGTATACGTGCAAGGGACGATCAACGGCTCGGCACCGCTCATGATGCAATTCGACCTCGGGGCCAGCGGACTGACCTTCAACAAGCATTCGACACACAAAGCCCGTGTTCAATGGGATGCCACGGACGTCCTCATCAACTCCGACGGACGCCAGACCGTACCGTCCAGTCGCAGCACCACAATTCGGATCGGGGCGATGGAGTGGACTAAGCAGTCGATGGTGCAAACGGGAAACATGGAACGCCACGAGGACGTGATCATCGGCAACTCGCTCTTCCGCGATCGCGTCGTGGAGATCGACTATGACCGTCGTGAGCTGCGGGTCCACGTCGCGACACCGCCAATCGCTGGCGACTTCGTGCGTCATCCGCTGGCCCTCGACAACGGGATCCGGCCGTTGATCCAGGCAGAGTTGTTGGTGAACGGGACGTGGCGCAAAGGCTGGTATCTGTTCGACACCGGTCACACCGGAACCCTGATGCTCTCGGCGAAGGACAATCGCGATCAGCAGCTCGCCGCACGACTCGGCGCGCGATGGGGGATCGGCGACCGACGCCTCTTCCGCGCGCGTGGCTTCCGCATTGGCGGCGTGCACCTGCCACCAGGCACCGCGGTCGTGCAGGTGATGAAGGATGTCGAGCGCGGTCACAGGCACAGCCTCATTGGCAACAGCTGGCTCAGGCGATTCAACGCGATCATCGACAACCAACAAGGCGCCATCTGGCTCGCGCCGACGCGAGAAACGCGCGCGACGCGTTAACGAAACGGGGTGCCTAACGTCTGACGCAGCATGCGCCCCTCCCTTGGCTTTTCCCTCTTGCTGGCGACCCTCGTCGCCTGTGGCGATTCGCCCGCGGCACCGACGGTGCCCGACGAGCCGTCGACACCCGATCCGCGCACGCTCGCCGCATACGTGCCGCCCGTCTCGACCGATGAATGGGAGACCGTCTCTCCCGCAGCGCTGGGTTGGGACACAACGGCCCTCAACGCCGCGCTCACGTTCGCGGGCCAGCAGCAGTCGACCGGTGTGGTGATTCTCTGGCGCGGCCGGATCGCCGCCGAGCGGTACTGGAACGGCTGGACGCCCACGAAGGACTCGATCATTGCCTCGGCAGGCAAGAGTGTCACGTCGTTCCTGATTGGTCAGCTCCAGGAGCAGGGGCGCCTGGACATCACGCGGCCGGCCGCAACGTATCTCGGTGCCGGATGGTCGCGCTCCCCGGCCTCAGAGCCGCGGATCACGGTGCGGCACCTCCTCTCGATGACCTCGGGGCTCGATGACTCCTTGCGGTTTGTGCTCGAACCCGGCGTACGCTTCTACTACAACAACCCGGCGTACTATCAGACGTTCGAGCTCATTGCGCGAGCATCGGGACAGACGCTCAGCACCGTGTCGAGCGCGTTACTGTTCAACCGCATCGGCATGCGCACCGCGTCATGGCGATTCAACATCGACACGGGCGAACCCGGGTTCGTCCTCAGTTGCAGCACGCGCGACATGGCACGGTATGGTCTGCTGGTCCTGAACCGCGGACGATGGGGATCGCAGACGTTGCTGGCTGATACGGCGTACCTGAACGCCAGCGTGAACAGTTCGCAGACCAGTAATCCGTCGTATGGATTCCTGTGGTGGCTCAACGGCAAAGCGTCCTATCGACTTCCCGGCCCGTACATCCTGCCCAACGTACCCGGTTCGCTGATGCCGAGTGCGCCCACCGACCTGGTGGCGGCCCTCGGCAAGGGCGACAAAAAGATCTACGTGATCCCGTCGCTCGAGCTCGTGGTGGTACGGCACGGCAACGAGGCCGACCCGAGCGGCGGCAATCCCCTGGCCGTCAGCACCTTCGACGAACAGTTCTGGCAGCGCCTCCGGCTGGCCATCAAGTACTGAGCTCGAACTGGGCTTGATTGGACACGGGGCGCGGCCAGTGGCCGGCACGACACCGGCGCCAGTATAATGTCGCGGTGATCACTCCACTACTGAGATCCGCACGCACCCTCCTCTGCTGTGTGGTGCTGGTGACCTCCTGCCGCGCCTCCGACGACAACATGCCAAAGCAATCGCGTGCGGCCGTCGAGGCGCTCTTCGGGGACGTGCTGCAAGGCTGCGGCGCGCCGCTCACCAGCGAAGGAACGTTCGATCAGCGCGCCATGATCGCGGCGGGCTGGCAAGAGCGCGAGCGCACCACGCGTTTCGAGGCCTCCAATCAGACGCATCCACCGGGCAGCATGCCCTCGCTCCGTCGCGGCGAGTATGAGGCAACCACGTGGGCGCTGCCGGCGCGCGTCGGGGTCGTGGAGGTGATCCGTCAGGACGCTGCCACTCGGCAACAGACCGCCGACATGTGCTCCGTCTCCGCCCGGCTCGAAAGCAACGTGTCGGTGGATGCGATAGTCTCAGCGATCAGCACGCGCCTGGATCAGAAGGTAGGGCGCGAGGGGGACCTGCCGCGCGGCGGCGACTTCCTCACGCCACGTGCTGATGAGGCGCCGCATGCCTACTACTGGCAGATTCCCCAGCACGATGTGTACCTCGTGGTGCATGGCACCAGCGATGTGCGGCTTGAAGTGTACGCCATCGCCGATCGCACGAAGTTGGACGAGTACTCACCGGATCGTCCGGAGCGGCGGATTCCGCAGGCGACGCCCTAACTTATCGTCCGCATTCCACGACCACACTCCCCCGCTTCCTTCCCGTTTCCACGCGGGCGTGCGCCGCGACGATCTCATCAAGGGGATAGCAGGAATCGATCAGCGGCGTGAAGCGGCCGTCTGAAGCAATGCTGACAAGCGTGCGCAGATCATCAACGCGTTCCGAGGCCGGACCAGCCACAACGCGATGTGACGTCGTGAGGCCGACCCACGGCGCACGCAGCATCTCGGGTAGCGGGGCCAGCACGAGCAGCAGTCGGCCTCGTCGGGTGAGCGCCGTGCGCACGCGCTGGTAGGGAGCGTTGCCGACGTTGTCCACGATGACGTCGTAGGATTTTCCCTCGGTGGCGAAGTCGGTGGTGGTGTAGTCCACCGCGCGCGCTGCGCCGAGTGTTTGCATCAATGACGCATTGGCACCACTACAGACGGCGGTGACCTCGGCGCCCGCCGCGACGGCGATCTGCAGCATCGCCGAACCGACGGTACCCGACGCGCCGTTGATCAGCAGCTTCTCGCCCGCGCGCAGCTTGCTTCGACGGAAGAAGTCGAGCGCCGTGGTGCCACCGAACGCGAGGGCGGCGGCCGATGGATAGGAGAGCTGCGGTGGCTTGGTCACCACCGCACCGCTTTCGGAAATCCCGCAGTACTCGGCGTGCGCGCCGAGTCGACTGCCCGGGTACGCGATGACGGCGTCGCCCACGGCGAAGTTCCGCACCGCCGCACCAATCGTCACCACATCGCCGGCGAGTTCGCTGCCGAGGATCGGCCGGCGCGGCGCGGTGAAACCAACGGCCAGTCGTCCGACCAGTGCGAATCCGCGCGGCATGGCGAGGCTCCGCAGTCGCCAATCGGCCGTCGACACCGTGGTGGCGCGCACCCGGATCAGCAGGTCGTTGGGACCGATGGTTGGCGTCGGGACCTCTTCGACCGACACGACGTCCGGTGGTCCGTAGCGCCGGTAGACCGCCGCCCGCATGACGCGCTCCGTCACGGCGCCGACTTGCGGCGGCCCCACGACAATGATCGGCTGAAGCCGAGTCGGACGGCAAACAGGCTGGCGCGCGAGCGCTTCACGTCGAAGGAGAGGGAGCCGTCGGCGTTGTCGGTGACACCACCTGGCGTGAGGTAGTCACGGCGACCGTGTCCCTGGTAGGCGACGCCGAGGTCGATTGCGGTGCGTCGGCCGAGTGGCACCTGAATCCCGCCGCCGCCGCTCCACGCGAAGCCGCCGTCGCCGAAGTTTTCGTCGGCTGCGACAAAGTCCGGCAGGATTCCGCCTCCGAGCCCGGAGAGGGTGGCGAAGCGACTCATGCCGACGAGGGCGTGCCCATACGCACGCAGCGGGCCCAGGGCGAAGGAGAGCTCGGGGCCGACGCCGACCGTGAAGATCCCGTTCGCGGTGGTCAGGCTCACGTTGACGCGGCAGCCTGGGGTGGCCCCGACGCAGGTGCGTTGGCTCTCGTGGCCGTAGTTGAGCCATCCACCTTGGAGGCGGAGCGACACCACGCCGTCGCGGTCGAGGCGCAGACGGAGGTGCCCCTGCGCGCCACCGCCGTTGTCGACCTGCTTCTTGAAGGCCCCGACGGGGCGGCCAAGATCGGCGGCAATGCCGAAGTGCCACCGCGGGACGGCCGGGCTGGTGGAGTCGGCGATGGCTTCCTGCGCCGCGAGGGGGACGGCGACGGCGAGGAGGGTGGAGATGGCACCAAGGAAGGAGCGCATGGCGAGTCCTGGCTGAGGAAAACGAGGTACTTACGGTGTAAGCAGTAACGTACAGTGTAAGGTTGAGCGCGACAAGGGGCGGACAGGCTTGCCTTACGCTGTCAGTTGTCGTAACTCTCGCCATGCCCGCCCCACGTCGGTCTCCCCTCACCCGTGAGCGCGTCCTGCGCGCGGCCATCCGACTGGCCGACCGGCAGGGTCTCGAGGCGCTGTCGATGCGTCGGCTTGCGAAATCGCTCAAGGTCGAGGCGATGTCGTTGTACAACCACGTCGCGAACAAGGACGATGTTCTCGACGGCATGGTGGATCTGGTCATCGGCGAGATCACGCTGCCGACGCCGGGCGGCGACTGGAAGGCGGCGATGCGCGCCCGCGCCACCTCCGCGCACGCGGTAATGCTGGCGCATCCGTGGGCCCCCATGCTGGTGGTGTCACGAATCAGCGTCGGCCCCAACATGCTGCGGTACATCGACGCGACGCTGGGCACACTCCGTCATGCGGGCCTCTCGTGGGCGGAGGCGGATCGCGCGTGGAACGCGATCGACAGCCACATCTATGGCTTCACACTGCAGCTACAGAACTTCCCGGTGGACCCTGCCGAGTATGCGGCGGCGGCGGCCAGCTATCTGCAGATGATCCCGGCCGAGAAGTATCCGTACATGCACGAGCTCTCCGTACAGGTGGCCAACGGCACGCACGACGGCACGCATGACTTCTCGTTCGGGCTGGAGCTGATTCTCGACGGGTTGGATCGGCTGCGCACGTCGCGCTGATAGACCCCGCGATCTCGAGGCGGGCAATCGGAGTGTGACCGTCTGCGTGCTCGCTGGACGCGGCTGTCTGGCCCCGAGCATCATTCGCCCACGCCGCCCGCCTGCACGAGTAGTGGTACCGACGCTCGTACAACCCACGGGGCATCGTCCACCTGCTCGATGAAATGGACCTCGTCGAACGTCACGGTCAACCCATGCCGCAGGGACACGGCTGTCTTGAGGTCGTTTCCTGGCGCCTTCGGATTCCTGGGGTGCGCCAACGTGAGATGCGGCGCGTGTGGTCGAACGTGTTTATGTGCGAGCACGACTTCCCGGAGTGACTGAAACTCCGTGATGCCGCCAACACACGGCAACAGGATTCCGTGCTCGTGAAAACGTTCCGGCGGCCCGAATTGGAGGGTGATGGGTCCGCGCGGCGTCTGGAGAATCCGCGCCTGAAGATCCGCGGGGTCGATCCCGCCGATCTCGTCCTCTCGGCACAGTGTCACGTGCGCTGGGATGAGTCGACTCTGTACCGGGTCCGCGATACGCCGTATCACCTCGATGTCGGCTCCGAAGGGCATGGGCACGAAGAGGCTGAGCTGGGAACGGATCAGGGTCAGCGTGCCCCTGGCGGCTGCGGCCTCGCGGCACGGTCGAAGTAGTCAACGATCGCGCGCGAGGTGCGGCCGATCCGGTCTTCGGCTTCTCCCATCGAACCCGTGACGCCATTGGTGAAGAAGGCCACGATCAGGGTGCCGTTCGGCGAGTAGATCATGCCGACATCGTTCGCGATCACCGGGCTGTCACCCGTCTTGTGGCCAACCGGCTCACTGAGAAAGTGCGGGATGCGTCGCGTACCTAGCTGCTGGCGTCGCAAGATGACCTTCATGCGCTCGGTGCTCGCCGCCGAGGTCAACGTACCACGCTCGATCCCCTCCAGCAGACGTCCCGTTTCTCTCGGCGTCATCGCCCCAAGCCAGTACACACGATCCTCAATCGTCAACCGTCGGCGCAACGCCACGAGTCGCTTCCGATTGTCGGGATCGCGCATCATGGCCACCCACGCGGCGCGCTCGCCCACAAACAGCGGCGCATACAGCGCAAAGAGCGCGTTGTCGGTCTCGGCGTACTCCAGTCCGGCCGTTTCCTCCGCCGTGAGACTCGCAAAGATCGGGTTGAACGCCGTGAGCACCCGACGTCGGTAGAGGTAGCCTGGACCGATGACCTCCGTACTGGTGAACCCCGACATCTTCAACCACTGGTTGAGACTCTCCACGCCACCCACCAGAGACACGAGCATGTCAGTGGCCGTGTTGTCGCTCGTGATGATCATCTCGACAATGAGATCGTTTACCGTGGGACGCAGTCCGGGCGTGTGAAACTGCAACACGCCCGAGCCGGGCCTGAGGTCCGCGCGACGGATTTCGATGCGCGCATCGAGATCCAGCTTGCCTTGATCGGCAAGCTGAAACGCGCGCACCATGATGGCGAGCTTGATCACACTGGCGCTGTTGAACGCCTGGTCGGCGTTCACCATGGCCTCTTCCCCCGTACGCAGGTTTTTCACGTAGACGCCTGCTCTCGCCGGATAGGTCGCGAGATCACGTTCAAGCAGGGGGGTCAGCGTGCTGCGAGGGGCTTGTGCCTCAACGACGGGTGCAGCGGTCAGCAGCAGCGCGCACGCTGCGAGCAGTCGGTGGATGGCGGTCACCGTGGGTCTCTGGCGGAAGGGCGGACGGAGTCCAACGCAAACGCTTGGCAGCCGCTAACGCGGCCGCTTGAGCAGGACCATCAGAGCGGCGGTCGCACCGTGGCCCCGATTGATGTCGAATGCGCTCACGAGTTCCCATCCATCGGAGCCGTGCTGATTCAGCACCTCCTCCAACCCACCGGAATCGATGTTCGGCCCCCACCAGCCGGACACGTCGATGAGTAGGGATTTGTACTCCCAGCGTGGTGGCGTCATGCGGTCCTCTTTGATGGCGTGAAGTGAGTGTGTTAGCGACGCGCGTTGGCTCAGGAACGCGCCTTGTGGTGCCGCGCCCGGCGGCTCAGCAACCGGTCGATGCGTCTCTTGTTCTCCTGCTGGAGCAGGGAGGGATAGGCGTTGAGCACCACATTCGGGATCATCATGCTGATCCCAAAAATGGGACTGACACCAACGCTCTGATACAAGGCGGCGACCCCCACAAAAAGAAACCCGATCAGGTGGCCGATCTCGGCACGGGTCATCTCGAGGCGGATCACCGCCATGTCAGTGTGTTTGCCCTCCATCTTGATGCTCTGATTCAAGAACCTGAAGAAGCTGTTCTTCACGATCCATTTGAACGGCTCGATTCCAAGCGCGGTATTCAGTCCCCTGCTTGGGATGAAGTTCAAGTGAGACAGCTTCTCGAAGTACCGGGTTTTCTGCAGGAGGGCGGTGCCCACGATTCCCACGATCCACGAGACGACGGAAAGGGATAGCCCGAAAGCGAAACCGTTCAGCAGGTGATTTGGGACCATGGGCCAGACTGCTACGCCTCGTTATAGGCTTGCTCAAGGGCCGCCACGTCGAGTTTGACCATCGTCATCATGGCCGCCATCACGGCCTTCACCTTGCGGGGATCCGAGTCGCGGATGAGTTGCATGAACCGTCTCGGCACAATCTGCCACGTGAGGCCGAACGGGTCCTTGATCCAGCCGCACTGGGTCGGCGTTGCCCCGGCGTTGACCAGCGTGTCCCAATACTTGTCGACTTCCGCTTGATCCTCGCAGTCCACGTACAGCGAGAATCCTTCGGAGAAAGAAAAGTACGGACCTCCGTTGTAGCCCATGAAGACCTGGCCGCCAACAACGAACTCAGCCGACGTGATCGGCCCATCCGTTCCCGTGCGGGCGATGTTCCGAACTTCAGAGTTCGGGAAAGTGGCCGTGTAGAACTCCATCGCCGCCTCGAGCTGATCGTTGAACATCAGAAACGGCGTGACTTTGGTCATACGGGAGTCCCTCCATAGCGAGAGATCGTGGACTGGCGGGTAGGAGAGTTTGCCGAAGCGCGCAGTGCTGAATTTCCTGTCCCGAGGCCTCAAGGGAGCGACGAATAGCGCGCAGCAGATTTTCGCGCGCGTTGCCGCGTGGCGCTAGGGGTGTACACTAGTAGCACGGATGATGACCATCTCCTCACCATCGCACCAAGTCCCCGATCCCCGGCCCCATGTCTCGTGCACTGATTGATCTCAGTCATTCAATTCAACACGGCACGGTGTACTACAAGGGGCTGCCAGCGCCGGTCATTTGCGACTATCTCAGCCGCGAGGCGTCGCGGGCTTCGTATGACGACGGCACCGAGTTCCACATTGGCAAAGTCGAGTTGGTGACCAACACCGGCACGTATATCGACTGCCCATTCCATCGCTACGCCGACGGGAAAGATGTGGCAGCGATGCCGATCGAACGCTTTGTAGACGTGCCGGCGATCTGTGTGCGCGCCGCACTGCCGGAAGGCGCACGTGCCATCGATGCCGCCTCCCTTGCCGCCGTCTGTGCACAGACGTCCGTCGCGGGACACGCGGTGCTCATTCACACCGGGTGGGACCGTCATTGGGGCACCGATCAGTATTTTGAAGGACATCCGTATCTCACCGAAGATGCGGCCATATGGCTGCGCGATGCGCGTGCGGTCCTGGTCGGGATTGATTCCATGAACATCGACAACACCGACCTCAGAACGCGCCCGGTTCACACCGTCTTGCTCCGCGAAGAGATTCTGATAGCCGAACATTTGTGCAATCTCGGGATGCTGCCGGACGCGGCCTTCGCGTTCACAGCGGTGCCCCCGAAGCTGGTCGGGGTTGGCACGTTTCCGGTGCGAGCGTTTGCCGCGGTCCAACACACGGAAGGGGGCGTCAACGTCGGATAGGCGTGGATGGTGTGTCGAAGGGGCGCATCGCCCAACACAACGGTGACGGTCGGCAACCGCGTCGGCGAAGCGTGTCGTGCGGAGTCGCGATTCTCAACGTCGGGCAGCGAGCGGGAAACTCGGCGCTCCGCGTGCCGTAGGTGAGCGGAACGCGATTCTCCCTCACCCCGAGCCGGCAATGCACCCAAGAACACGCACCGTGGCCACCGTCCTTGTGGCGACAGTCGTGGCCTGCGTGCTGATGTGGCAGCAGTTCCACGGTGGCGTCCCTGCGCACAGCTTCATGGCGCGCGACGACATGCCCGCGATGTCAAACTGGTGGGGCATCCTGACGCTCCCGCTCGTCACCTGGCTCGCGCTTGGTAGCGTGACGGCCCGCGTAGCACGCGGTGATGTTACCATTCGAAGGGCCTCGTTAAGCGCAGCAGGCGCGGCAATCTACGGCGCCATTCTCGCGACGGCGTTTGCCCTCGGCTACTCGGACATCCCACGCTTGCAGGTCAATGCCGCGCCACTCCTCGCGCTGGCATTCCCCATTTATCGCGCGGAATACATCTGGGGTTTCGTGCTCGCGCTGAGCTACACTTTTGGCGGGGTACTGCCACTGCTCATCGCCGGTGTGCTGGCGCTGCTCGGCGTTGTCCTGCACCTCGGCCCGCGCGTGCTGCTTCGGCGCTTCCGCGTGAAGGAACCGTCGCTATCCGGCGAGAAAGAGTTCAACCCTTAAGCACCGGCCGCCGGTTGCCGAGGCCGGTGGCCGCTTCGATCACGCGGGCCACCACCAGCAACCCCGCCTCGTCGTACAGCCGGCCCGCAAGGGTAAATCCAGTCGGCGTGCCGTTCTCACGAAACCCCGTAGGCACCGCAATGGCGGGATGGCCCGTCAGGCTCGTGATGGGGTTGAGGCTGGTCGGATCAAGTGTGACCGGACCGGAGACCATGACGTCCACGTCCTTTGTGGCTCGCGCATAGGCTTCCATGAGGCGGAGCCTCGCGCGGTTCGCCTGCAGGTAATCCACGGCCGTGACCAGGTGATACGCCCGCAGGTCGTTGCGCACCCGCTGCGCGCGGAGGCCGGCATCAGCGCCAGTCGTCACCACGGTTTCAAAACCCGCGGCCCGTTCGGTGTATTCGATAAAGTACGTCAGGTCACTCGTGGGCACGTTGACGGTGCGAATCTCAAGCCCGGACGCTCGCAGTGCATTAATAGCCTTCGTGTTGTTCGCGCGTACCGCCGGATCCTTCTCCAGTTCGAGCATGCCCTCGACGACACCCACCACTTTGCCCTTGGCCGATTCGCGGCTGTCCCAAGCGAATGGCAGGCCTTCGGGTACGGAGAGGTCGTAGCCGTCCGGACCGGCGATGGCACGCAGCACAATCGCGCAGTCTTCAACCGTGCGGCAGATGGGTCCGATTTTGTCGAGCGTCCACCCCGCGGCCATCACGCCGCGCCGGCTGACGCGGCCGAAGGTGGGACGGAGGCCGACCACGCCGCATCGCACCGCAGGCGACAGGATCGATCCTCCGGTGTCGGTGCCAATCGCAAAACCAACAAGCCCCGCAGCCGCCGCAGCGCCCGATCCCGCCGACGATCCGCTGGAGCCCTGCGAAGAGTCCCAGGGATCGTTGGTGCGTCCGCCAAACCACTGATCACCGAACGCGAACTCACCGGTGGTCAGCTTTGCGACGAGCACCGCGCCGGCGCGCGTCAACCGCTGCACCACCTCCGCGTCTTCATCGATGACACGCCGCTCAAACGGCGCCGCACCCCAGGTCGTGGGTGCGCCCTTGGCCGAGACGATGTCTTTTACGCCCCAGGGGATGCCGTGCAGGAGCCCGCGGTATTTCCCCTGTGTCAACTCCCGATCGAGTTCACGCGCCTGCGCCATGGCGCGTTCGGCGGTCAGGTTCACGACGCAGTTCAGCGACGGGTTGTACCGTTCCAGCCGACGTAAGTACAGCTCGGTCAACTCGACCGATGACACCACGCGCCGACGCACCAGATCCGCCAGTTGGCTGATTGAGTGAAACGCGAGGTCGTCCAGGTTCGAGGGCCGCGTCTGCCGGATCGACGCGGTCGGTCGATGCACCCGCGGTGGAACGACCACCGGAAACCCCGGCACCCGAGGATTGAACAGGATCGGCGATGGGACGTCGTTGTCCGGCGGCGCCTGATGGAGTTCCTCGGCCCGCGTCAGAATCCGGTTCAACGACGCGACCATGCCCTGTTGTTCTGCCTCTGAGTATTTCAACCCGGCGAGCTGCACGGCCTCACGCACCATGGCTGCCGTGACGCGTGATTGCGGCGCCTGAGCCGCCTGCGCGAAGAGCGCGCGCGCGAACGGCTCGGAACCCACGCCGATGGCGGCGAGCGCCGCAAAGAACTGCCGGCGGTCTGACACGTTGGTCAACTGATCACCCCGACATATGTGAGGAGGAGTACACGCTTCGGGTCGGGCCAGCTGCGCCGGAAAAGACCACGCGTTTCCCGCTCACCGACACCGCCCCACCCACGACACCGGCACCCGCGCAAAGCTGATCGCCGCGTACTCTCCGCGTTCGAACAACACCCCCACATCACCCCCCGGTAACAACGCCAGCGACGAATACGCACTCGGCCCCTCCACCAGCACACGCGCACTCGGCCACGTATGGCCGCCGTCACACGACATCCGCAACGTCAGTCGCCGACGCGACACGCTGTCGGCGGTATTGGAGAACACCAACACGTCACGCGCACCTCGGCCCTCCAGGCGAATGATCGCCCCATTGTTGGCGGGATCCACCAACGTCGAATCCGCCCGCAACGCACCGTACGTCAGGCCACCATCCCGCGACTCGGCCACCAGTCGATACGGCTTCGACCGCACATTCAGCAACACCGTGCCGTCGGCCAGCTCCACCACCTTGTTCTCATCGACCACGGGGCCCACCAACGATCCCATGCGCCAGGTGTCGCCGTGATCATCGCTGATCAGGCTCGCACCGTAGTTTGCGCCGCGCACCCGAATCACGAACTGCTGCACCAGACGTCCGGGATGGGCGCCACGCTGCAGCTGAATGCCCAATCCTGATGTGGCGAACAGACCACCCCACGCCGAATCCTTGATCTGCGAGGTGAGCCGCCGATGACGCCACGTGAGACCATCGTCATCCGACCAGCTGACGTCGGCATGCAGGACGTTGGGATCATCATCACGATTGCCGGGGCGCGCGCCGGCAAACCCCTGACGCTCCGACGCGGCATGAAAGAGGAACACGCGCCCGGTGACGCGGTCCACCAGCAGACTCGGATCACCGAAGCCAAAGGGCGCTGTATCGGCCCGGACCACCTCGCGCGTGCCCCACGTCACGCCACCATCCGCACTGCGCCGCAACACGATCCTGATGTGACTTGGCACATCCGCCATGCCGGGACGTGCATCGTACGCGGCCAGCAGCGTTCCGCGGTTCGTGACCGCCAACGCCGGGATGCGGAAGACGGGCGCCCCCTGTCCGCTGACATCGAGATCGACGACACGCGGCGTCTCGACCGTCGACGCACCCGCACGGGCGCCCGCGTGCCGAGCGCACGCAGCACCCATCACCACCACGGTCGTCATCGCGACGAATCGAGCGACGTGCAGCGTGTTTCTCGCCATCCAGCCTTCACTCGCAGGTCGGAGATGCTTCGCGCGTCACGAAGACCACGCGCCCCCGATATTACGCGTCGCAGCGCCCGCGTCCAGCGCTCCGTCCAGCGCTCCGTCCAGCGCTCCGTCCAGCGCCCACCCTATTGGTTGGCCAACACGATCCGTGTACACGACGCCACCCGGGGGTTCCCCAGCACGGCGGACGTCGCCGACGCGGCACCCATGACCAGCATGTCGCTCCTGCTGACGCGCCACGGGAGATCCGAGGTGCGGTCCACCGTGCCGTACATCAGATCGAGATACGCACGCTCCGACGGATACCGCGCCAGGTCCCCGCGCGCCTGCGCGAATGCATCCTGTACGGCATCCGACGGCCCGAACAACATGCCGCGGACACTGCTGCACGATGCTGCCGCCAGCTGGTTGAGCGCCTCGAGCCGGATTGTGCGAGGCATGCGCGGGTCCCGTGCGTCGCGGAGCAACCGCGCCAATGCCGCGTTGGCGTCGACATCACCGCCAATCGGCGCGATGGCCCGTCCGACCACATTCGCGAAGGGCGCCGTCAACGCCATACCGCGCGCATCTCCCGTCAGGGTGTACAGCTGATGCAACCCGTTCTGCCCGATGCCGATGATCACGCGCCCGATCAGGGCATCCATCGTATGAGATCCGTTGTCGACCAGCATGAATCCGTACGACACCACCGTCTTGAGCGCGGCCTCCGCCTTCAGTGGTTGCCCAGTTGCGACGTAGTACGCGGCCCGTGAGACACCGGCGTACGCCAGCCGCTTCGTATCGTTGAATCGCAGCACCGGCATGGCCCACGCCGTTGCGTCCGCACGGAACGGCAGCACGAATCGACCGCCGATGACATCCACCGCCGGCGCGCTCACCAACCGCTCGACATCGCGCCAGATCGGGGCGTCGGCTACGGCCCGCAGATACGCCAACTCCTGCGCATTGAACCCGCGTGCGGCGGCGGTCACGATCCCCGCTGCCATCCGTCCCTCGTTGCCGTCTGCCCGTAAGCCGCCGAACATGTCGTCGCTTGGCGTCATCGCATCCCACGGACGCTCGGGTGTCTCCGAAACGGCGTGCATCGGCATCGACGGCGGAGCCTTGGTCGGATTCAATCGATGCAACAACACGCCGGCTTCCGCCGGTGTAATGGTCGCACTCCGGACAACCATCAGCGGTCGCAAGCGCTCCACCTCGACCAGGCGCTCGCGGGTTTCAGTTCCGTTCCGCAGCAGCACGTCGCCGCGCGTGCCGATCACGGCGAACGGAATCGCCGCCAGAATCGACAGGCCGATCGCCGCATCACGAACAAAGCGCAGGCCGTGTCGCCACCAACCACGCGGGCGGTCGTGCTTCGACAACGACCCCACGGTCGACGCGACGTCAGCGTGTGACACACGCGCCGGCATCTGGCGAGCGTCGCGCGCACCGAACCAGGCCCGCGTCCACGCGTTGTCCGTCGACGCCTTCGAGTCGAGAGGGATCGGATCCAGAGAATTCGTGGCCACAGGCTAGACCGGTGTGAGTTCAATGCGGCGCGGAAAGCGCAGTACCGCGTCGACTTCTTCGTGTGCCGCGATCAGCCGTTCCACGTTGGACGAAGCCTCCGCCGCCAGCGCCAACTGTGTGGTCAGTGTTTCCACGGACATCGATCCAGCATGCAGGCGCAGCAGCCCCAGTCGAATCGACTCCAGTGCGGTGACTGCCTCGCCCAGTCGGGACTGCACGGTATCGCGTTCAGCGCGCAACGCGGCATAGTTCTCACTGGTCGTTGATCCGCCCGCGCGACTCAACGCATCGTGCAGCTGCTCGGCGCGCAACCGCAGCGTGTGCGCGTCGCCCTGGAGACGCTGCAGCAACGCCGGCAGGTCGCCCAGAACCGCACGCGACGCTTTCGGCAGGCTTTCATACAACTGCTCGGCGGCCATGCCGAGTGAGAGCTCGGTGGCCCGGTGGGTCATCGCCGGACCAACGGCTTTCGCGCCACGCCACCGCTTGGCGACCGAGAAGGCCCACGCGCCCAGTCGTCCGGTCCACGCGGCACCCCACAGTTCCACGTCGACATCCCGTCGTAGCTGCAACAGCAACACGTAGGCGACTGTTGGAATGCTGGCAAACAACAGACCAAGCCCGGCCATGACACCAACTGCCGTGCTGCCGGCGCGACCCGGAGTGAGCAAGGCGATGGCCAGCAGCACGATGGACGTCGACCCCAGCACACCCGCCGTCGCGCGCAAGGCGCGCTCGACAAACCGGCGCGTCCGGCTCTGCGTGAAGCCACGTTCTTCGCGGCTGCTTTCCAACTCGGCGCGATAGGCCGGGGCAAGATCGGCATGGGTGAAGCCCAGATCCAGCAATCGCCGCGCGGCGACGATGCTGAAGCCGACCGCCGATACGGCGACGCCTCCGAGAATGGTCAGCACACCCGTCGTTGGTCCGGTAACCGATGAGATGGCTACCCCAGTGACGAGTGCACCCATGAGGCTCAGCAACGTGCCGCCGCCGTCCATCCGTCCATTGCGCTTCACGAATGCGCGTAGTGCCGCCGGCAATTCGCGTCGTTGCTCGATGGCGACGCTCAGCTGGTCGGCCAGTGCCTGCCCCGATTGCGGGCGATGGTCGGGGTCCTTGGCAAGGCAGCGGTCCACGAGCTGCGCCAGCTTTCGCGGCACTGCAACACCCACACTGCTCAACGAGGGTGCCGATTCCGTCACGTGTCTGGCCAGCACCTCGGTCGGCGTCGCTCCTGCAAACGGAAGTCGACCAGAGAGCGCATAGAACGCCGTGGCACCCAGTGAGTAGAGATCACTGCGTGCGTCCACCGTTTCGCCGAGTGCCTGTTCAGGACTCATGAACTCCGGTGTTCCCGTGCCGGTGGTGTCGCGCGGGGCGTCGGCCGCATCGACCCGCGTGTCCCCCACGGCGGCGGCGATCCCGAAGTCGGCGACGAGCGCGCGACCGGTGTCGGCCTCGAGCAGAATGTTGTCCGGCTTGACGTCACGGTGCACCAGGCCCTGCGTGTGTGCGTATCCAAGCGCCCACGCCACCTCGCGCAGCACCCTCGCACCATCGCTGGCGGAAAGTGGGCCGCGTCGCTGCACCCGCTGCGCGAGCGTTTCACCATCGACGTACGCCATCACGAAAAACACAAACGCGCCGACCTGGTCGACGGCGTGGATGGGAATGATGTGCGGATGCGACAGCTTGGCAGCCAATTGTGCTTCGCGGAGAAAGCCCTCGCGCAGCGGGGGGCGCGCTGAGAGCTCCGGCGGCAACAGCTTGATCGCCACCCAGCGATCGAGGTGGACCTCGCGGGCGAGGTAAACCACTCCCATGCCACCACGACCCAATTCTCGGTCGATCGCATACCGACCGGCAATGGCGAGCTGGAAATCGAGGAGCAGCGAATCCGCGGCGCCAGTCGCGACAGTCATGGAATGCTCGGGTCAGGAGGTCGGGGGCTCCTCCTAGGACGCGCGGAACACGCCTGCGTTTCAGGATACTGCCAACGAGGCGACCCTCGAAAGGATCGCCCCGCGCCGGCCCTACCTTCGAATGTTGGCCCCGGGTCTCAGCGCCCGGATCAGCAACAGCAACACCACTGCTCCGATGAACGCGACGGTGATCGTCGCCGCAATTCCGCCGTAGGGCAGGCTCACGCCGAGTGTGGCGAACAGCCAGCCGCCGATGACGGCACCAACGATGCCGACAATGATGTCTCCCAGCAGTCCATAGCCGATGCCACCGACGACGGAACTGGCCAACAGGCCGGCCACGAGACCGACCACGATCCAGGTGATGATGTCCATCTTCCTCTCAGGTATGCGCCATTATCGGAAAACCTCGAAATTGCCCAGCAACCACCACAACAGGACGAACACCAGCACGGTCGTGAAGCATCCACCGCCCAGCTTCTTCGCGCCCCACCCCGCAGCGACACCTCGCAGCAGCTTGCTCACGTCACACTCCGTGATTGAGAGAAACGTCAACCCGCACCGGCGCACTCTTTCGGGCGTCCACCGCGACAAACCGAGTCACACCCGTTCTTTCCCGTTTTGCGACATACATCGCCTCATCGGCGCAGCGTAACAACGTCGCGCCCGTGATGGCGTCGTCGGGATACACGGCGACGCCGATGCTTGCACCGACGCTCAGGCTGACGCCCTTCAGTTGCATCGGATCCGCCAGACGTGTCGCGAGTTTTCGCGCGAGCACCAGCGCGGCGACATCGTCCTGCAACTCCAGCATCAGCACCAGAAATTCATCGCCGCCGCGTCGTCCGACGCTGTCCCCGGCGCGAATGCTATCGACCAGACGCTTTGCCACCAGTTGCAGGACGTGGTCGCCGAGGTCGTGGCCGTGCGCGTCGTTGATCTGCTTGAATCCGTCGAGATCGAGAAACATGACGGCGAGCCGCCAGTGATGCCGACGCGCCTGCTCCAGCGCGCTCTCCAGCCGATCCGCGAACAGGGTGCCGTTTGGCAACGTGGTGACGGCATCATGGAGCGCGCGATGTCGTGCCAACTCCTCGGCGGCTTGGCTCGCTGACAGCGCCGCCGCGCCTTCCCGCACACGATCCTCCAGCCAGTTACGTTCAGCGACCTCGTCGGCGAGCGCATCATTCACGGCGACCAACTCCTCCGCCGCCTCCTGCACCTTCAGCTCCACCGCCTCGCTCTTGTCGAGTGCCTGCCGCACGTTCACGAGCGGAGCGCCTGTGGCGACATCATCCGTCAGCGCCGCGTTCACCGCCGACAGCTCGCGCGCCGCTTGTTCGACTTTCGTCTTGACCCGCTCGCTCTGGTCAAGTGCCCGATGAATTGGCGGGTCAGACGAGGCGTCGACCGGTGTCCGGGATCGGGGAATGGGCGTCATGGCGTTCGCTCCAGTAGGCATGCGCCGCTGCCGTCGCACGCTCGCGAAGAGCCCACGGCGTTGATGACACGCGTAGGCTGTGCAAGTAGCGTGGATGCAACGCTGCACGCCATCCGCCGAAAGATTGATTCCCTCCCGATGTGCGGTCGCTCATTGTTGCAGTTGCTTGAAAGTGAGGTGGCGCGGCAGCACCGTCAGCGTTTCGGATCGTCGCCTATCCTACGGCGTGTTGCTTCCCTGCGCATCACGAGAACCTGAACAA
>CAZMGX010000044.1:0-20963 GCA_964565915.1 uncultured Gemmatimonas sp. | reverse complement strand
CCATCACCGAAGGTCGCATCACTCACGTGCTGGTGCGCGTGGGGGATGTGGTGAAGGCAGGGCAGGTGCTCGTGATGATTCACAGCCACGAGATCATGGACGCCCGCAGCGCGTTGGTACGCGCGACCTCCGAGGTGACCGCGGCCGGTGCGGCGCGAACCTTGGCGACATCGGCGGCGGAACGCTCGAAGCGGCTGTTCGAGGCGAAGGCGATGTCACGCGCCGATGTCGAGCGCGCCGAGGCGGCACGCGCGACGGCCGACGCGATGTACGAGCAGGCCGTGGCCGAGCGAGAGCGCGCGACGGCCCTTGTTGAACATCTGGTCGGCGACGGGCCGACGCCCGACAATGCCGATCCGCACGACGTGCTGATCCGGACCCCGATCTCCGGCGTCGTGACAGCCCGCGAGGCGCAGCCCGGTACCGTTGTGTTGCCCGGAACGCCGCTGCTGACGGTGGGCAACCCGGAGCGCCTTGTCCTGCAGTTGCGACTCGGCGAGTCGGCCGCGCAGGGCGTGCGCGTGGGGGCCAACGTGCTCTACACCTTGACCGATGATCCGACGCAGCGACACGAGGCCGTGGTGACGCGTGTGGCGCCCACCGTCGACAGTCTCACGCGCACCATCGAGGTGTTGGCCGCCCCGAAAGCGCGCGGCCGCGTCGGCCGCGCGGAATCCTTCGCGCAGGCCGAGGTGCTCGGTGCCAGCGGCTCGCCGGCCGTTGTCGTGCCGGTCGGCGCGATCCAGGCAATGGAAGGCGATACGGTAGTCATCGCGGCCGAACCGCGCGGTGAAGGCATGTTCATCGAAGCGATTCCCGTGCGCGTTGGCCGAAGGACGGGAGTACGAGCCGAGCTGCTCTCCGGCGTTGGCGTCGGTCGCGTGATCCTGGTGGGGAGTGCCGCGATTGCGAAGGCCGAGTTGCTCAAGCGTCGCGCCGCCGGCCAAGAGTAGCCGATGCAGAAACTCATTCACTTCGCACTGCACCGGCGCGGCTTCGTCGTGCTCGGCACGCTGGTGCTGCTGGCGGCCGGACTGTTCTCGCTGCAGCGCATTCCGTTCGACGCGTTTCCTGACCTGACCGGGACACGCGTAGAAGTGATTACGGTAGCGCCGGGCATGGCGCCCGAAGAGGTTGAGCGACTCGTCACGTACCCGGTCGAGTCGGCGCTGATGGGCATTCCCGGGGCAGCCGGTGTTCGGTCGACCTCGAAGTTCGGCCTGTCGCTGATCACGGTGCCGTTTCCCGATGGCACGGACGTCTACTTCGCCCGGCAGTTGGTGCAGCAGCGACTGGGCGACGCGAAGGGCGCGCTTCCGGCCGGCGTCGAACCCGCGCTCGGACCGGTCTCGACGCCCATGGGCGAATTGTACCAATTCGTACTCTCTAGCGATTCGCTGTCGCTGACCGAACTCAAGACGCTGAACGATTACGTGATCCGGCCGCGTCTGCGAACCGTGCCGGGGGTGTCGGAAGTCAACTCATGGGGCGGCTTCATCGAGCGCGTGGAGGTCATGGTCGATCCCGTGCGCCTCGCGGCGCGCCGCCTGACCGTCAGTGATGTGCACGACGCACTGGCCCGCAACACGATGGCGTTCGGCGGCAGCTACCTCGAGCAGGGCGGGGAAAGGTATACGCTGCGCGGGCTCGGTCGCGTCGAGTCACCCGCGGAAATCGAGCGGGTGGTCGTGACGACACAGGGCGGAACACCCGTGCGCATCAGTGACATCGGCACGGTCCAGCTGGGCGCGCTGCCGCGCAACGGCGCCGTCACCAAGGACGGCAAGGGTGAAGTGGTGAGCGGGATGGTGCTGAAGCTGCAGGGTGCCGATTCACGCAAGGTCATTGCCGCCGTCAAAGCGCGCATGGAGGAGATCGAGGCGGCGCTGCCGCCCAACGTGACGGTGACGCCATTCTATGATCAGACGGAGCTGGTCAGCCGTACCACGACGACCATCGTCAAGAATCTCGTCGAGGGTGGTCTGCTGGTCATCGCGGTGCTGTTCCTGTTCCTGCGCAACGTGCGGGCGGCGCTGATCGTGGCCTCCGTGATCCCGCTGTCGATGCTCGCGGCCTTCATCGGCATGGCGGCGTTCGGCTATTCGGCCAACCTCATGAGCCTGGGCGCACTCGACTTCGGACTCATCGTCGATGCCTCGGTCGTGATGGTCGAGAGCTTCATCCGCCGAATCGAGCACCACAAGGACACGCACCGCCTCGGACTGTTCGAGCGGGCGGCGGTGGAAGTGGGCCGTCCCATTCTGTTCGGCATCGCCATCATCGTGGCCGTGTACATCCCGATCTTCACGCTGGACGGAATGGAAGGCCGGATGTTCAAGCCGATGGCGTTCACGGTCGTGTGCGCCGTACTCGGCAGCCTGCTGCTGGCGCTGACCTACGTGCCGGCCGTGTCGGCGTGGGCTTTGCGCAGCGGCGAGATCAAGCCCGCCCAGTGGCTGATCACGCTGACGGCGCGCTACGGTCGTGCACTGCGACGTGTCATGGACCGACCGCGCCTGGTCATCGGGAGTGCGGTGGTGCTGGTCGTCATCGCCGTCGGTTCCTTGACGCGCATCGGCACGGAGTTCATGCCGAAGCTCGACGAAGGCTCGATTCTCGTGACCTCGCGTCGACTGCCGAGCATCGCGCTGGAGGACGCCACGCGTCTCTCGATGGCCGCCGAGCGCATCGTGAAGCGGTTTCCGGAGGTGGTCACGGTCGTGACGAAGGAAGGCCGTCCCGACCTCGCGACCGAAGCCATGGGGCTGTACGAGGGCGACATGTACATCATCCTCAAGGAACGCAGCGAGTGGACCACGGCGAAGACGACCGACGGGCTCGTGGCCGCACTCGACTCCGCACTCGCCGTCGTGCCCGGTCTCGAAATTGCGTTCACGCAGCCGTTGGCCATGCGACTCGACGAGGCCGAAAGTGGCATTCGCACGGACCTCGGCATCAAGGTGGTGGGCCCGGATCTCGACCAGAACCAGTCGATCGCCGAGCGCATTCGTCGGGTGGTGGCCGGCGTGCCGGGTGCGGCGGATGTCGGGGTCGAGATCGCGGACGGGACGGGTCAGATTCGCATGCAGGTACGCCGTGAGGCGCTGGCGCAGTATGGACTCTCGGTGTCCGATGTGCGGGCTGCCATCGAGCTGGCCATGGGCTCGCAGGCGGCGGCCGAGTGGGTCGACGGATTCCGACGCGTCGACATTGTCGTACGCCTGCCAGAGGCCTCTCGACGTGACGCGCGGTCGCTGGCCGGACTCACGCTGCGGGCCCCGGGCGGCGAAATCGTGCCGCTGTCGGCCGTGGCGGACATTACGACGACGACGGGTCCGGAACTGATCGGCCATGAAGACGCGCAGCGCCGTTCGCTGGTCCTCAGCAACGTCCGTGGCCGCGACCTTGGCAGTTTCGTGCAGGAGGTCAAGGCTCGCGTGGCCGATCAGGTGAACATTCCGGCCGGTGTGTTCCTCGAGTGGGGCGGGCAGTACGAGAATCAACAACGTGCCATGGGCCGACTGACGTTGGTGGTCCCGGCGGCCCTGCTGCTCATCTTCGGGCTGCTGTATATGTCCTTCCGCTCGGTCGCGCAGGCGATGCTCGTGCTGTCGAACGTGCCGTTCGCACTGGTCGGCGGTATTGCGGCGCTGTGGCTTCGTGGCCTCAATCTCAACCTGTCGGCCAGCATCGGTTTCATCGCATTGTTCGGTATCGCGGTGTTGAATGGCGTCGTGCTGGTCGAACACCTCAACCATCTGCGCCACGATACGAACAGTGGCCACGGACACGACGTGCTCTCACGCGTCATGCTGGGGGCCACCGATCGACTGCGTCCAGTGCTGATGACCGCGTTGGTGGCGAGTCTCGGGTTCGTGCCGATGGCGCTGTCGACCAGCCCTGGCAGTGAGGTCCAACGGCCGCTGGCCAGCGTTGTCATCGGCGGGCTGATCACCAGCACGGTACTCACGCTGTTCGTCCTGCCCGTGCTGTATCGCGGCATGGAAGAGCGGCGCGAGGCCCGGGCAAAGGCCCGCAAACCCAGCCCCTCGGCGCTGACAGAGGATGCGCTGCTAGCCTAGACTTCACCATTCTCAGTTTTGCAGGCCTGCAGGTAACCCTTCCCCGCAGTACTGCAGGTAACCCCTCCCTGCAGTACCGCTGTCAACCGCCCCCCCCGCGGTTCCGCAGTTAACCCGCATCTAACGTGTTTGACCCGCTGCTGCGCTTCCGAAACGAATTCCCGATTCTCGCGACGTCGACCTATCTCGTCTCGAATTCACTCGGGGCCATGCCGCGCACGGTACCGGATCGACTGGCCGAGTACACGGAGCAGTGGCAGACACGCGGGGTGCGCGCGTGGGCCGAGGGGTGGTGGGAGCTGCCCGTGACGATGGGCTCGCAGATCGCACCCCTGATCGGCGCGGCGGCTGGTGACGTCGTCATGACGCCGACCGTGACCCATGCGATGAGTACGATTCTGAGCGCCATCGACTTCCCCGCGGAGCGCAACGAAGTCGTGATGACGGCGCTTGATTTCCCGTCCGTGCGGTATGCCTATGATGCGCTGGCCCCGCGCCTGGGGGCCCGCGTTCGCGTGGTCCCCAGTGACGATGGGATCGGGATTCCGCTGGATCGTTTGCTGTCCGCGATCACCGAGCAGACCCGCCTCGTCGCGATCTCCCACGTGTTGTTTCGATCGGCGTACATCATGGACGCGGCCGCGATCTGTGCGCGCGCTCGCGAGGTCGGGGCGCTGGTGGCGCTCGACGCCTATCACAGTGTCGGGGTGATGCCGGTGGACGTGCAGGCACTGGGCGTCGACTTCCTGTGCGGCGGCGTGCTCAAGTGGCTCTGCGGCGGGCCGGGTGGATGTTTTCTCTATGCATCGCCGTCAGCGACAGCGCGATTTTCACCCGCGCTCACCGGCTGGCAGGCGCATCGTGCGCCGTTCGCGTTCGCCGACGCCATGGAGCCGGCGATGAGCGCGTGGCGATGGCTGGGGGGGACCCCGGTCGTACCAGCGCTGTTTGCCGGCATGGAGGGGCCGCGCCTCGTGGCCGAAGCCGGGCTCACGGCGATCCGCGCGAAGAGCATGCGGCAGACCGCCGCGTTGATCGACGCGGCCGATGCGCGCGCGTGGCGAGTGAACGCCCCGCGCGACGCCGATCGCCGGGGAGGCACCGTCGCGTTCGACGTCCCCCACGCCGCGGAGGTGGCGCGTGCACTCCTCGCGCGGGATGTGGTGATCGACTTCCGGCCGGGCGCGGGGATTCGCGTCGCACCGCATTTCTATACAACCGATGACGAGCTGGCTGCCTGCGTGGCCGCGATCGACGAGATCCTGGCGACCGACGCCTGGAAGGCGTTTGCCGGGGTGACGTCGACGGTCACGTAGGCCCGGCGGCAGTTCGTGCCCCGTCGAAGCCGACTTGCCGCTGGCGCCATCGCGCCGCGCTCACCAACTTGCGGCAGTCCCCACGTGCCCCTTCACCAACGACACGCATGAGCGCACCCAGGAAGCTCCGGAAGCAGTACACGAACACGCAGTATCCGATGGTCGTCATGAAGTTCGAGGATGGACACGAGATCAAGGTCTACCAGAACACCGGCAAGGTGTTTGACGTGTGGGCCGGCGAGACGATCAAGCTGATGGCCGTCTACGATCCGACGTCGAAAGAGTGGGAGTTGATCGAGGCGCGGAAAAGCGACCTCTTCGACGACGCACCGGCCGGCGCCTGACCATCATCACGCGGGAAGCCCGAAAGCGCCACGCGCGTGACAGTTGGTGCGCGCGCGCGTGGTTGCCGTCCCGTGGTGCGCGGAGTACAATCGGGCGTGCCTGAGCGCCGCCTGAGCCCTCGTTGCACCGATATCGTCGCAGCCGCGCTCTCGCGCGGCGGTGCTGTCGTCGCCCTCGAAAGCTCCGTCCTCGCGCAGGGGCTCGAGCCGCCATTCAATCGTCAGGCCGCGCAACGCATGAGCGACGCGGTCGTGGCCGCGGGGGCGGTACCCGCCATCACCGCGATCGATCGTGGTGTGCCGGTGCTGGGACTCGACGGCGACACCCTCGAGCGATTCCTTGCGCGCGATGGTGTCCGCAAAGTCTCGGCGCGCGACTTGGCGATGGCGATCGCCGATCGCGCGGACGGGGCGACGACCGTGGCAGGAACTCTCGCGCTCTGCGCACTGGCGGGCATCGAAGTCTTCGCCACCGGCGGTATCGGCGGGGTGCATCGTGACGCCCCGTTCGATGAATCCGCCGATCTGCCCGAGCTGGCGCGCAGCAGCGCCATCGTCGTGTGCGCCGGCGCCAAGTCCATTCTCGACCTGCCCGCGACCCTCGAACGACTCGAAACGCTCGGCGTGCCGGTCATCGGTTACCAGACGCGCGAGCTGCCGGGGTTCTTTACGTCAAGTACGGGGCTGTCATTGACGGCGTCCGTCGAACGACCCGAACAGATAGCCGATGCCTGGTGCGCCCATCGGGCGCTTGGTCGGCCCGGCGCCATGCTGGTTGTGCAACCGCCGCCCATCGCGTGCGCGCTCGTCCCCGAGTTGGTCGAGGATGCCACGGCTGCGGCGCTTCATGCTGCCGCCGCCGAGGGAGTTCGCGGTGCGGCCGTCACCCCATTCCTGCTGGCGGAGGTCCAGCGTCGCACCCGTGGAGCGTCAGTGCAGGCGAATCTGGCCCTGCTGGAAAACAACGCCGCGTTGGCCGGTCACATCGCCACGGCGTTGGTGCATGTCCGAACACGCTGAACCGCTGTTGTACAAGAGTTGAACTTCGCACGAAGCGCACGGTACTATCCGGTAACCCGCTCGCTCCGGAGGTTTTTCCCGCAATGCCCACTCCGTTCCTGAGTTCCGAGGAATATGACGAGCGCGCTCACGCCCTCTACGACGAGGGGCAGTACGATGAGGCGCTCGACCTGCTGCGCGAGGGATTGGCGCTGTATCCCACCGCCGTGGAACTGCACGTCGGTGTCGGATATGCACGGCTCGCCCGCGAGGAATTCGCCTGGGCCCGCCGCGCCTTTGAGGAAGCGCTGGTCCTCGACGCGGAACATGAAGACGCCCTGGCCGGACTTGGCGAAGTCCTGCTGAAGTTCGGACAGACTGAGGCCGGCCTGCGCGCGTTCGAGCGGACGCTCGTGCTGGGCTATGACGACGATGTGGATCTGATGCTCCAGATCGGACGCGCCCTGTTCCGCGAGGGATTCGTCGAAGACTCGCTCACGTTCCTCGAGAGGGGCGTGGCGCATGCGCCGGACTCCGCCGAGGCCGCTGCCTGCGTGGGCTATGCCCAACATCGGCTCGGACACGACGCGGACGCCATGACGTCGCTGCGGCGCGCTCTTTCCATCGACGTGGAGTTCAGCGAGGCGCGGGTCTATCTCGCCAATCTGCTCTACGACACGGGCGAGCTGGACGCCGCACTCGCGGAGTTCGAGAAGACCACGCCGGAAGATCACTGGGACGAACTGGGGATTTGGCGGCTGATCGAACTCAAGAAGTCGGTCTATCGCCTGAAAGACGACGATCCCGAGTTCAAGCCGTGGGAAGCGCGATTGGAAGAACTGGCGGGCGAGCCCGACGCCATCGATGAGCTGCTGGCCGAAGTCGAACAGCGCGTCGCTGAGCAGGAGAGTGAGGCGGCCACGCAGGCGCAGGGGCAACTGGAGACGCTGGGCGGCCTGTTGTCCGGGCTCGCCCAGCAGCAACAGGGTGAAACACAGGCCGACTTCTCGGGTCCGGAGGTCATCGCACCGGATGGCGCCCATCGCGTGATTCTGCGCGACGGCATGACGCTTGAAGGCACTTGGGAAGAGATCGTGCAGGCGTTGCGTGATGCGCGTGATGCCGGCCGACCGATCGAGGAATACATGGCACTCGAAGCGCGTCGACACTACGGGGCCACCGGCACCCGCATCGCCACGCACGCCCCCGAGGCGTTCCTGCGCGAGAGTGCGAGCGCCGGCCTGTTGCGTATCGTCCGGTGAGCGCGCGCGCCGCGTTGGACGCGGCGCGAGCCGTCTTTCAGCCCAGCCTCGGGAGGCCACCGGCACAGGCAACCACCGCGCCGACGTGGGAGGAGATTGACGAAGGTCTTTCGTCGCCGCTGCGTCGCGCCGTCGCGATGTGGTCGGCGACCGAAGGGGTGCTGCAACACGTCGTCGGTCACCCGCAGCTGACTGGTCAGGCACTGATCAGCGAGGCGCGGCGACAGCAGCGCCTCACGCTGGGCGATGCGCACGCCCTCATCGCACTGCACGGCTGGCGCGAACGCATGCAGGATCAGGGGGCGACTGATCCGACCGCCACCGACCTCGCGTCGCCGCCCGGTGATGACGAACGTGGTGTCGCGCGGGAAGCGTGGCTGGCCCTCGAGCACGCGGTGGAGACACCGGCGGCCGCGGGTGCGTCGTCCTTCGCTCCAGCCTTCGCACCATCCTTCGCCACGCCGTCATCTCCACCGGCGGCCGCATCCGCAGCAGCATTCACGGCGGCATCAGGGGCAGCATCAGCGGCAGCATTCACGGCAGCACCAACAGCGCCACCGGTCGCACCCGCCGAAACGCCAGCGCCACACCAACGAGTGCGCCCATGGTACGCGTCCCCGGCCTTCATTGTTGCGGTGATCGGTGGCCTGGTGGCCGCCGTCGCGGGGGGCACGTATCTCTTCGATCGCCAGCGCCAGCAGGAGTACGAGAACGGCCTCGCCGCCTACGAACGCGGGGCGCGCGAGGTGGCGCGGATGGCGTTTGCGCGTGCCGCGCAGGAGGACCCCGAAGACGCGCGCCCGCTGATCTTCCTCGGTCGCATCTCGCGCGAAGAGAATGACCTGGCGCGCGCGCGCCGATTCCTCGAAGCGGCGGTGCGTCTCGATCCCGAGAACGCGACCGCCCAGCGCGAACTGGCGTCGGCCCTGTTGGCGGACGGTCAGCCCGAGTTGGCACGCCGTTTCTATGTTCGCGCCGTCGAACTTGATCCCGCCGATCGACTCGCGCAGGGATTCCTGGGATGTGCGCTCATGCGACTGGGCCGATATGACGAAGCGCGGCGGTGGGGGCAGCGCGCAGGCCCCGGCGAGTGGACACCGTGCCTCAGCGCACCGTTCCCACAACTTCCCCCGATGGCGCCGCCGGTGCTCGCCGTCCCCCCGCGATGACGACTCGCGCCGAATCCGATGCGCTGACGGTGCATCGTGAAACCGAACGTGAGGTGCTCCCCAACGGCCTGACACTGCTTGTGCGGCGCGATCCGTCGGCCCCCGTGGTGGCGATCGTGACACACGTCAAGGCCGGGTACTTCGATGAACACGACGGCATCGTGGGCATCGCCCACGTGCTCGAACACATGTTCTTCAAGGGTACGCCAACGCGAGGCGTCGGCGCGATCGCGCGTGAGACGAAGGCCAATGGCGGCTATCTCAACGCGCACACGATCTACGACCACACGACGTACTACACGGCGCTGCCCGCCGCGGCATTCACGCAGGGACTCGACATCCAGTTCGACGCGTATGCCCGCTCGGTGATCGACGCCGGGGAGCTGTCCCGCGAGCTGGAGGTCATCATCCAGGAGGCGCGTCGGAAACGCGATACCCCCACCGCGGTCGCGATCGAGACCTTGTACGAGGTGCTGCACGATCACCACCGCATCCGTCGCTGGCGCATCGGCAACGAAACGGAGCTGCGCGCCCTCACGCAGCAGGCGCTGCTGGACTTCTATCGGGCGTGGTATCGGCCGTCGAACACCATTCTGTCGATCGTCGGCGACATCGATCCGGATGTGGTGCGCCGCGAGGTATGGGCGCGCTACGGACAGCTGGACGATGCCTCCGTGCCTCGTGCGGCCGGTCCGGTCGAAGTCGCGGCGCCGGGTTTTCGCACGCGGGAATGGGCGGGCGATATCGCCCAGCAACAGATCGCGTTCGGCTGGCGGGCGCCCGATCTTCTGCACCCCGACACACCGGCGCTCGATCTCGCCGGTGCCGCGCTTGGCACGGGCCGTGCCTCGCGGTTGTATCGCGCGGTGCGAGACCGCCAGCTCGCATCGTCCGTCTCGTCATGGCACTACACCGCCGGCGATGTCGGTGTGTTCGTGGTTCATGCCGAGGCACCGGCTGAACACGCGCGTGCGGCGTCGCAGCAGATGTGGCGCGAAGTGCAGGCCGCGAGGCACCACGGATTCCGGCGCAGCGAGGTGGCACGCGCGCAGCGCATCGTCGAGGCACGCTGGCTGCGTCGCCTGGAAACGATGGACGGTCAGGCCACCTATCTGGCCGCGTGGGAAGCCGACGGCGGCGTCGACCGCGCCGCACAGTACTACGATCGCCTGCTGGCCCTGACGCCGGATGTGTTGCAGCGCGCCCTCGGCCAGCACCTCGATCCCGCTTCGGCCTCCGTCATCAGCGACCGGCCCGAAGGCGCGTCCCCCAGCGCGGAGAATTCGGAATCGCTGCGCGCGTGGCTGCGCGAGGTCGAGGAGCTGGGCAGCAGTGTGCAGCCCCCAAGTGCAACGCCCACACCGGCGGTGCCCATGCCCGTACAGCGAGCGGTCGCGCGCGCTGAGCCCGCACTGCTCGACATCGTCGACGGCGTCTCCGTATACCGCCTCCCCTCCGGTGTCAGTGTCCTGATCTTGCCGCGTCCCGGTGCGCCACTGGTCAGCCTTGGCGTGTTCCAGCGCGGAGGCAGCGGCGTGGAACCGCCGGCGCACGAAGGGCTGTCGCGACTCACCGCACATGCCATGCTGAAGGGCACCACGACCCGGAGCGGCGCGCGCATCGCCGAGGCGGCCGAAGAGCTCGGCGCGAGCATCAGCGTATCGGCCGGACTCGAGAGCCTCGGCTGGTCACTCTCGGTGCCGATGCGACATTTCGGAGCCGCCGCCGCGCTGCTGGCCGATGTTGCGCAGCATCCCGTCTTCCCGGATGACGGTGTCGATATCGAGCGCGCGCTCGCTGTCGCCGAGGTGACGCGCTTGCGTGATGACATGTATCGATGGCCCATGCGACTGGCGACGGTCGCCGCGTACGGCACCCATCCCTACGCGCGAACGGTGATCGGTACGCCCGAGTCGCTGGAGCGCATCGACACGGCGACGGTGCGACGCTTCCACGCCGAGCAGATCGCCCGGGGCGCGACGGTGGTGGCTGTCGTAGGCGACGTTGACCCGACGGCCACGGCACGCGCGATCGGCATCGAGTTCGATCACCTGGCGTATCAGGACGATGTGCCGCTGTCCGATGCCCCGTGGCCATCCTCGTCGGTCGTATCGGAGGATCGGCGTGACAAGCAGCAGACCGCGCTGACGCTGCTGTTTCCGGGACCGTCCAGACGCGACCCCGACCGCTTCGCGGCACGCGTGGTTTCGGCGATCGCGAGCGGCCTCGGCGGTCGGTTCTTCGAACAACTGCGCGACCGACAGTCACTGGCCTACACCGTGTCGGCGTTTCCCGTCGAGCGGCGGGCGGGCGGCGCATTCGCCGCGTACATCGCGACGTCGCCGGCACGCGAGGATGAGGCACGGGAGGGGTTGCTGCGCGAGTTCGCCAAGCTGCGCGATGACGTGCCGCAGCACGAGGAACTCGAGCGCGCGCGTCGCTATCTGATCGGCACGCACGCCATCGCGCAGCAGTCCGGCGCGGCCGTGCTCGGTGATCTCGTCGATGCGTGGTTGTTTGGCACCGGACTCGATGAACGTCGCGCCTTCGCCGGGCAGATCGAGGCCGTGACGGCGCAGGACGTCCAGCGGTTGGCGCGTCGGTACTTCGATCCCGCGCGCGTGGTGGAAGGGCTCGTCCGCGGCAACTGAGCCGTCAGCGGGCGCGCACTTCGCGCATGGCCTCGGCCGACGCAGACAACGTGGGCCACGCCATCCGCACGCGGCCGTTGGCCGCGCGCACCCCCAGTGCCCCGTCGTAATCGGCGGGCTCGCCGAGGATGGCCGTCGTGATCCAAGGGCGACGGGACCCCCACGCCAACGCATGCCGCATGGCCGCCAGTTGTGAGGCGTCGCCGTGCGCGTGCGGCAGCCCGCCGATGTTGGAGAGCCAATGGGCCGGCTCGCGACCAAGGCTGTCCGCTCGCGCGGCATGCCAGCGGTCGAAGGCCCGCAATCGGGCATCCACGCCGGCCAGCCCGGAGAACGACGGATAGATGACCGCGCCCACGACGCCAACGGGAGCGTTGCGCGACGTCGCCCAGGCGTAGATCGCACTGTCACGCGCATCCATGCGCGACAACGCGATCCCCAGTACGGTGGCGGGTCGCACGCGGTCGCGAACTTCAGCCGTGGTACGAATCAGGAAGCGCCACCAGCTGATGCTGGGCATCTCGGTGGGCAGGACTGACGGGATCGGATCGCCGATGGCGGGGAAGAGGACATCGGGCCGCACGCGTCGGAGCACCTGTTCAATGGCGCGCAGTCGTTCCGGATCGTTCGCGGGTGAGGGACTGCGCCCGTGATGCAACGCCACGGCGATGCGCACGCTGTCGGCGCGCAGGGGCTCGAGGACGCGCGCGAGCGAGTCCAAGGCGCTGGCACGAGTCGCTTCCGGCTCGAGCACCAACAGCACGACATCCGGCGCAAACGTCTCCGCCAGCGCACGGTCGGCGCGAACCGCGCGCGCGGACGGCGGGCCATCCAGGATCGGCAGGAAGCGCATGCCGATCGCGAAGTCCCCACGCGGTCTGGCTTGCATCGGCACGTTGAGGGCGCGCGTGTAGCTTCGCACCGCGGCCACGCCACGTGGCCACTCGATGACGAGCATGGTACTCACGGCGGTGGCCGCGAGCACCAGCGTGGCACGCGCGACGGCCGACAATCGCCAACGGGCCGGGTAGGCAGGGGCAATCATCGGTACGAGGATCGCCAGCGGCGAAACGAGTGACGCGCGACCGACGGTCATCCCCACCACCACGTCGCGTCCGGCTACCGCGGCCTGCAACGCCAACGGTGCACTGCCGCGTGCGGCGACGAGATAGTCGCCGGTGGCGACGGCCGTCACAACAAGGTCGTAGAGGAGAATCGGGACGGCCACCACCGGAGAAATGAGGCCGACCAGCATCGCGTACAGGACTTGCAGGACGAACGCCGCGCACACGGCGGGCAAGAGCCACGAGATGCCGGAGACAGTTCGTGCCCCCGCTTCGGTGCCCGTGGCGACGGCGACGACGAGCGCGGGCGCCACCAACAGGCCGCAGAAACCGGTCAACTGCGTGAAGGCGCTGGGTGCCTCGCGTCGCGCGGCCATCCAGCCGGCCAGCAGGATGTCCCACGACAGCACCAGCACGGCGATGAGCAGCGTCAGTGGGGCCAGCTGCTCGAAGGTGGGCGTCATGCGGCGCTCACGATGCGCTACCCAGCCGAATGAGACGCTCGGCCGAAACGGCGGTGGGGGCGAGACGGCGCGTAAAGACGTCGAGCGCGCGGGCGACATCTGCCGGCTCGGGTGCCACCAGGTCCAGCAAGAGAACGTGATGGAGCGCGTGCGTGTGCACGGCGACGTGGCCGCCTTCCAGAAGGAGCAGCGCGTCGATGCCGCGCACGTCGTGCGCCTGCAGCGATGGCGGCTGTGCGGCGTGCAAGCCGGCGGCGCCGGCCGCGGCGATCATCAGCCCGCCAAGCAACGCGCGATCATGCAGCTGGGCCGGAGCGATGCCGGTCAATTCCGCAATCAGGTGTACAACGCCCACGGTCTCCGACGCCCCCATGCTACGCACGATAACCTGCGATCTGGGATGCGGCAGGGGCCAATCACGTTGGCGTGCCCGGGATGTGATGCGCGTGGCACCGCAGCAGCCTGATCCGGGTGCCGCTGACCGTGCCTCGTGCGTCGCGTCGCTGGCACGGCACGACCGCTTCGGCGTAATATCCAAGATGGCGTCGCCCTCCGTATTCACACTGCCCAACATTGTCTCCAGCTCGCGTGTCGTGCTGGCGATGGGCTTCGTCGCGTCGGACACGACGTGGACACGGCTGGCGCTCATCTTCGTCGCGTCGCTGACCGACTTCCTGGATGGGTGGATCGCCCGTCGCACCAAGGTGACGTCACGGTTCGGCGCGTTGCTCGACCCGGTGGCGGATCGCTTCTTCGTTCTTGCCGTCGTCGTCAGCTTTGTGGCCGGCGGGCAGTTCACCGTCTGGCAGGCCGTCGCCATCATGTTTCGCGACGTCATGTCGGTGATCGGATTTTTCGTCGCCCGCAACGTGAGCTGGCTGCGTCCCATTCCCTTTCAGGCCCGCTTCATCGGGAAGGCTGTGACGGTCGCGCAGTTGGCGACGTTCATCGCCGCCCTGCTGCTGCCGTCCGCCGTGAACGCCCTGGTGATAATCGTTGCAGCGCTGGGTCTTGGCGCGACGATCGACTACACGCTGATGTTGTGGCGGGAGCGCGTGCGGCCGCCGGTGACCACGATCGGATCCTGACGGTCGCGTGGGGCACAAATGACGAACGCCTCGCGAATGGAGGCGTTCGTGTCGTTCGGCTGTCGCGGGGAAGGCGTCGCGCGGTCAGACCGCAGCGGGTTCCTGCGCTTGCGTCTTGGGCGGTTGAGCGAAACGCTCACCAAGCGTGCGCAACTCGACGACTTCGGTCGGCTTCAGCTCGGGATAACGGCCGGCAAGGTACTGCAGCGTGTTGTCGAACCACTCTTTCTGATCATCGGGATGACAGCCGATGACACCGCATTGCATGATCTGCTGGAAGAGCTCGTCACGGGCTTCCTGATACGGTGAGTTCACCATGACGTCACGACGCGGACGAAGCTTGGGCTTAGCCATTTCCTCTGGGAAAATGTCTGGGATGGGGTGCGGTCGGAGGGTCCGGCCACGCGAGAAATCTAACTACTTGAGTATCGCAGGACGTAGGGGCGACGGCGGATTCTTCAGCGGGAATCCGAATCACCGGCCTCATGGGAAAGACGCGACACGGCGGCGTTTCGTTGGGTTCCCAGCCACGCCATCAGGCGTGACTCGAGGAGGTCCGGCGCATCCTCGGCGACCAGGCGCCCGACGCCGGTCGGGCGATCGACGGTGACGACGGCGGCGGGCAGCATTTTGGGCCACGAGAGCGACGGTCGCGGTCCGTCGCCCTCTCCCTCGATCACGAGGACGGGCGCGGCGGCCGTCGTGAGGCGCTCGCGGCCCTCGGGGGAGAGCTCGATGGCGGACGCCCGCTGCAGCAGCTGCGCGACGCCGTCGGGTCCGACGAAGGGCGCGAGATAGCGAGCCACCAGCAGGTCCGGCATGTGCTCGGGCTGCTGGACCGCGGAGCGGAGCAGGGCGTCCAGCACCGGTTGCGCCCCGAACAGGGTGTTGGCGCTGAGGACCATCCGCGCCGACGCGCGTTGGAGCATGCGGATGTCCGACCCCGGAAGGTCGTCGGGGTCGGGCGGGGACAGGAGCACCAGCGATTCGATGCGCACGCCTTGGCGGGCAGCGAGCAGCAGACCGACGAGTGCCCCGATGTCCTGACCCACCACGGTGATGGCCGGCAGGCGCAGGGCCGCGATGACCCGCGCCAGATACTCAGCCTGCGCCTCCAGGGCGTAGGATGCCTCTCCGGGGCGGTCGGACTCGCCGTGGCCGAGCAAGTCGACGGCGATCGCCGTGTAGCCGGCCATGGCCAGCGCCGGCGCGAGTCGCCGCCAGAGGAACGCGCAGGTCCCGAACCCGTGGACGAGCAGGACGGGCGGTCCGCCGCGGCCGACGCGCTCCGCGTGCAGGGAGCCGGCGCCGACGGGGATGCGAAGATGTTCGACGTACATGCGCCGGAATCTGACGACGCAACCGCCGAACGACGATGGGTGTAGCCAGCCCGAAGTGACCTTCGTAGCTTGTGGGGCACAGGAACCATTTCGGACGTCCAACGCTACCAAGCCCCGGGGGACCCGATGGCGGGTGACGAGGAAACGTACGACGAGGCGCGTGCATCCAATCTTCGGGTGATGTTGCTGGCCTTGGCGGCGCGCATTACGGCGCTTGATGGACAGGGGGAGCTGTTGATCAACGCGAGCGAGCTGATGCGCCTGATCGGTGACGTTCGCTCAGAGCTGTTTCACTACGAAGTCCGCTGCACCTACGACACGCCGGAGATTGCCGAGCATCGGCGACTGGTCGAGGACGCGAAGCAGCGCGACGACGGATCTTGGACACCTACCGGCTGGTCGCCGGACGACGACGAGGAGATCGAGTGGTAAAGGCAACGCCGACAAAATCCCGCACTCCGT
Source organism: uncultured Gemmatimonas sp. (assembly GCA_964565915.1). Classification (GTDB taxonomy): domain Bacteria; phylum Gemmatimonadota; class Gemmatimonadetes; order Gemmatimonadales; family Gemmatimonadaceae; genus Gemmatimonas. The sequence continues at coordinate 4,722 of CAZMGX010000044.1, read as the reverse complement.
TCTACGTATTGCTGCTGCTCCTCGCGGTTGCCGGAGGTGCCGGCATCTGGTATTCGATGAAGGCCAAGCCGAAGCCGATCGCCTTGGACGAGTCACTGACCGCGTCGCTTCCGCCGGCTGAGGGCTATCTGCGCGGCAATCCGAATGCGCCCGTGACGATCATGGAGTTCGCGGACTTCGAATGCCCCGGCTGCGGGCAGTTCGCGACGCTCGAAGGGCCCGAGGTGAAGACGCGCCTGGTGGACGCCGGACTTGCCAACTTCCGCTTCTTCGACTGGCCGATTCCCGAGATCCACCCCAACACGTTGTCGGCGCACCTGGCCGCGTCGTGTGCGGCCGATCAGGGGAAGTTCTGGGAGATGCATGACGCCATCTTCGCGACGGCCGACCAGTGGAATGCCCAGGCGACGAGCAACCCGCGCAAGGTGCTCGATGCCCAGGCGACGCAGATCGGGCTCGACATGAACAGCTACGGCGAGTGCATGAACTCGCAGAAGAACCTCGCGCGTATTCAGGCCAACAAGCGTGCCGGCTCGGAGCGCGCGGTGGGGTCGACCCCGACCCTGGTGATTGGCAACAAGGTGTACCCGGGTGGCCTGCGCTACGACGAGATCAAGCGCATTGTCGACTCGATCATCGCGTCGCAGCCGGCGGCCGCTGCTCCGGCCGCAGCACCCGCCTCGGCGCCGCCAAAGCCGTAACGCGGTTGGCGAAGGCGGTGACATGACCCCGCACCGCCTGATGTGTATGGGGCTTCTCTCGTTTCTACTCGGCTGCTTCGCACCCAAGGACTCGCCCTTCCAACAGAAGGGCGGTCAGTGGTACTATCGCGACGCGCTCATCTCCGGCAGCGATGCGTCGTCATTCGTGGTGCTCTCCGAGCACTACGCCAAGGACGGCCGTCGCGTGTATTTCGGCGATACGTACCGAAAAGGGCAGGAGTACTATGCCATCAAGCACTCGCGCGTCGAGGTCATCGACGGTGCCGACGCGGCGTCGTTCGCGCTGATCAACGACGAGTTCGCGCGCGACGCGCGTCGCATTTACGCCGATGGACGCCCGCTTCGCGTCATGGACCCGGCCACCTTCGCGCCGATACCGGGACGGCCGTTCGAGCGAGACGCGAAGGCGGGCTACTATCACGGCTGGCACATCCCCGGCAGCAGTGGCGCCACGTTCGAGGCGCTGGACGATCACTACGCGCGCGACGCCCAGCACGTGTTCTTCTGCGACGTATTCGTCCCTCCCAATACCGCGACCCCGCAGCTGCGGTCGGTGCTGCTGTCGGATGCGGACGTGGCGACCTTCACGGTTCTCGAAGGTGGGTACGCGCGCGACGCCGCACGGCTCTACTACGAGGATAGGATCATCGATCGGCAGCCGGCGACGTTCTCCCGGTTGCCCGACGACTACGTGCGGACCGCGACACAGGTGTTCTATCGCGGGGCCGTGCTGGAGGGGGCCAACCCGTCCACGTTTGCGGTCACGACGGATAGCGCCGGGTACACGATCGGTTCGGACGGCACGCGTCGCTGGCGTTACGGACAGCCGCAACCCTGACAGGGTTCGCAAGACGGAGACACGCTGACCCAACGGCGCCGGGGACTATCCCCGGCCCACTGCTCAGGCGCGGCGGCGGCGCTCGGCGTCGTCGATCCGCAACTTGGGCAACGGCATCGGGTCGGACCCGCTGTCTTCGCGCGCGCCGCCAGGCGCCGGAGGAACCAGGGCATCGCCCAAGGCAACCAACGCACGCGTTGCAATGACGCTCGCCAGCGGATCGGGAACGCCGAGTTCACGCACATAGATGTCGATGGCGCGCTCATAGCCGACATCGGGCGAGAGCGCCGTGATGAACATCAGGGCGTTTTCGACATGTGTCCGCACCAGCGCCTCTTCCGCCCGCGCCTGGGCGATCCGCAGCCGCTGCTCGGCCTCGGCCGAGAGCTTGCGCGGGAAGAGCGTTTCGGGGAAGATCTTGCCGAAGAGTGACATACTGGAATGATAGACGCAGGGAAGGCCCGTGATGTTTCACACGACGCGACGGGATCGCCGTGACCACTATCACGCTCCCGGCAAGTTGCCGCAAGGCGTCTCTCTCCGGCGCGTGCACGACGTTACGCGGTTGGGAATGCGCCGTGAATCCGGCCGCAGGCCGCCGTGCGCGGTCCTCTGTGCTACACCCGCGTCCGCACGAGCCGTCGTAGGCCTTTGGTCAGGATCGGCGGGAGCACGAGCTGGACGCCGGTCGCGAGACGGGCGCGGAACCGCCCCGCCGATTGCCCCGACTCCTGAATGTCGAGGACGTGGCGACCGCCACCAATGTGTTCCACCGCACCGTCTTCGAGGATGGCGGCGCGCAGGCCGCGCCGGTCGTACACGCCGTCAATGTGCTCCTCGTGCCCAATGGCCGCATACGGCCCGAGCGCGAGGTACTCCGCCAGACGCCGCAGTCCGGGATTGAACGAAAATCCATTCCACAGAAAATCGTTTGGCGCGCGGAAGTTTCGCGCCATGAGCCGAAAGTTCACCCCGCTGGCAGTTCGCAGGCGGGTGTGTTCGGGAGGGTGTCCGTTGTTGTCCCACAGGTCGCGCAGATGCACCTGATGGACGTGCGGATTCTCGAGAAGCACCTCGACCGACTCGCGAATGAAGCCACGACGATAGAACAGCCAGTCGTCTTCGCAGTGAAAGATGTATCGCGTGGCGACCATCTGGTATGCGCGATCGATGCTGCGGATTTGCCCCAAACGCGGACGATTGACCACCAGTTCGACGCGATCGGCGTAGTCGGCGCGGATCATCGACGGCACCGCGGGCGATTCCGAGTCTTCGATGAGGATGAAGCGCCGGAGCGGGTAGTCGTTGAACTCGAAAAAACTGTCGAGTGTACGCCGCAACAGATCGGGGCGGCCACAGCTGGTGAGGACCACCGTGACATCGACGCTCATCGCGCGGCCCCCGGCATCAGACGACGACACGCCGACGGGCGGCGGCGTCCTCGTATTCCTTGGTCATCTGCTCGGGCGCGTACAGATAGTGCTGGCCCCATCCATTCTTCCGATTCAGCTCACTCAACCGCTCACCCAGCATGCGATGACGCTGCATGTAGTACGGCAAGCTCAGCATCTTGTAGTGCAGCAGCTTCAGCGACGGCATCAACGAGGAACGTGCACCGGCCGGCTTCGCGATCGAATGCGCACCCGGGTTGTATTTGATGTCGAGCTCCGGCCGAAAAATGACGCGCTTGTTCATCCACTTGTCGGGGATGCCTTCCCGATGCACCAGCGGGAGATCGTCGGTGTCCAGCGGCATCGTACGCGGCAGCATGTCGAAGCCCTTTACGCGCGGCAGATTGATGCCCCATCGCTGATAGCTGGCGAGTTTGTCGAGCAGTGACGGGTGATACAGGAACTCGTCGGCATCGCACACGATCACCCAGTCTGCCGTGCCCCGGCTTTCGTGGTATGCCGTGTTCTTGATGTCGAGATACATCTGGTCATTGACCTGATTGTTGCTGGACCAGACACGATGCTCCGCTTGTGGACACGCACGAATGAGGTCCGGCGTCGCATCCGTGGACTCGTTGTCGAAGACCACGATGCGTTCACAGAACTTCGTGTAATGCCGAAAGAAGTGCGGCAGGATGCGCTCTTCATTCCAGGCGAGCGTATACAGATGGATCTTCATGCGACCTCAAGGCTCAGGTTCGCTGGCCCGGAGGCCTCGACGACCCATCTCCTTCGAACCGGTGAATGTCGGGTGTGGCATGCCCGCCACGCACGGAAAGCATCAAGCCAATACAGATTCAAGAAGTGTGCCGCGCATCCAGCGCGGCCCACCGGGGCAATCGGGCGGGGGGGTCTCCTACGATTCCTGCGCTTCGTATTGATCTTTCAGGCTGGCCACCACGGTCGGGTCCGCCAGCGTCGTGGTGTCGCCCAGCGCGCGGCCTTCCGCGATGTCCCGCAGCAACCGTCGCATGATCTTTCCCGACCGCGTCTTCGGCAGGTCGGCGCTGAACAGAATGTCGTCGGGACGGGCCAGCGCACCGATCTTGAGCGCGACGTGTTCGCGCAGTTCGTCGCGCAAGGAGCCGCTGGGATGGAACCCCGCGCGCAGCGTCACGAACGCGGCAATGGCCTGACCCTTGAGCTCGTGGGCCTTGCCGACCACCGCGGCTTCGGCCACGGAAGGATGATCCACGAGAGCGCTCTCGACTTCCATCGTACCGATGCGGTGTCCGGCCACGTTCAGCACGTCGTCAACGCGGCCGAGGATCCAGTAGTACCCATCGTCGTCACGCTTCACGCCGTCACCGGGGAAGTAGAGATCGGGGCGCCCCGGCCACTTGGAGAAGTACGTGTCCACATAGCGCTGGTCGTCTCCCCAGATCGTCCGCAGCATGGACGGCCACGGGTGCGTGATGGCCAGCAACCCTCCGCCTACCGGGACGTCGGCGCCGGATGCGTCGAGCAGGGCGGCCCGAATGCCGGGGAAGGGAACCGTCGCCGAGCCAGGCTTGGTGGCCGTGACACCGGGCAGCGGGCTGATCATGATGGCGCCGGTTTCGGTCTGCCACCACGTGTCGACGATGGGGCAGCGCTCCTTGCCGATGGTGCGATGATACCACATCCAGGCTTCCGGATTGATCGGCTCACCCACCGAGCCGAGGAGCCGCAGCTGCGAGAGATCGTGCTTCTCGACATAGGCGGCCCCCCA
>CAZMGX010000043.1:0-20964 GCA_964565915.1 uncultured Gemmatimonas sp. | reverse complement strand
GATCGCGCCGGTCGCGTCTGGAACGCGGCGACCGCGGTGTCGCACACGTGGAACAAGACCCGCTATCTGTCGGTGATCTACGGGGCGCGGGTGGAGGCAAACGGCTTCCTCACGACGCCTGCCGACAATCCGGCGTTGACGTCGGCGCTTGGCGTGCGTACTGGTGGTGTGACGCCGCGGTTGCACATCAGCCCACGAATCGGATTCAGCTGGTCGACGACCCGGCAGGGTCTCAATGGGATGGGATCGCAGAACTCCGCCTATGGGTTATGGTATCGTTATCCCACCGGCGTGCTGCGAGGCGGCATTGGTGAGTTCCGTGATCTCTGGCGCCCGGACGCCATTGCTGACGCCGCGTCGCGCACCGGACTGCCCGGGAGCACCGTGTTGCTGACGTGCGTCGGGCGCGCGGTACCGCTCGCCGCCATCGACGGCAGTGGAGGATTGCCGACGCAGTGTCTCGACGGCAGCGGCGTGCTGTCCGAACGTGCGCCTTCGGTCACTGTGTTGGATCCGCGTTACGACGCGCCTCGCAGCTGGCGGGCGACGCTCGATTACAACACCACCCGCTGGAAGATGGTGTTGCGGACCACGGCCCTTGCCTCGCTTGACTTCAATCAGGCGTCGATGATCGATCGCAACTTCGGTGGTGCTCCTCGCTTCACCCTGTCGGCCGAGGGAAATCGTCCCGTCTTCGTGTCACCGGCCGCCATCGATCCGGCTTCGGGCGCCGTGTCTGCCGCCGAGTCCCGCGTGCGCGACGTGTTCGGTCGGGTCAATACGTTGACGAGCGACTTGCGTGGTCGCGGCGGGCAAGTGACGGTCACTCTGGGGATGGATCGATTCGATCGGCGTTGGCGTGGCTGGCCTTTCATGCTCGCCACCTACACCGCGCAACGGATCGATCGCCAGGTGCGCGGGTTCGACGGCGCCGCGCTCGGCGATCCGCGTCGCGTCGAATGGGCGCCGTCGTTTGCCGATGCGCGCCATACGTGGCTACTGCAGCTTGGCCACGCCGGCAAGCTTGGTTCGATAGCGGCTTATGCGCGCCTGCAGTCCGGGCTTCCCTTCACACCCGTTGTGCAAGGCGATGTCAACGGCGACGGCCGCGTCGGCGATCGCGCGTGGATCCCCCCGACATCGAGTATCACTGATGCCACGCTGGCTGGCGGACTGCGCGCGCTCGAGGCGTCGGGGAGCAACACGGCGCGGCGATGCCTCCGGGTATCCCAGGAGCAGCCGGGTGCGCGAAACGCGTGCCGAGGGCCGTGGACGCGGACGCTGTCGGCGAGTTGGACGCCTCCGTTGGACTCTCGTCCCAACACCCGATGGAATCGTGTCCGCATCAACGTCTTCGCCGAGAATGTGTTGGGCGGCCTTGATCAGCTGGTGCATGGCGCGGCGGGTATGCGCGGCTGGGGCGGTGTGGGTGCGCCCGATCCGGTGCTGCTCGTCCCACGGGGATTCGATGCGGCTGCACAGGCATTTCGTTATGACGTCAATCCGCGGTTTGCCGAGACGCGCCCCTCGCGACTGCCGTGGCGTGATCCGTTCAAGCTGACGCTTGATGTCACCGTGCGGCTGCACACCGACTACGATCGTCAGACCTTGGGTCGCGCGATCGAGCCGGTGAAGGTCGACGGGCGCTGGACGCGCCGCAGCGTGGACTCGATTGCCGCGCGCTACCTGCGCCCCACGTCCAGCATTTACCGCGTGCTCGTCGCCGAAGGTGATACCCTGCTGCTCACGCCGCCCCAGGTGACGAAGTTGCAGCAGCTCGATTCGGTGTACTCGGCCGGAGTGCGCGCGATGTATCGCGAACTGGCGGAGTACCTGGCGACGCAACCTGAGGGGGCCCCGTCGAAAGCCGCCGTTGATTCGGTGAAGCAGGTCAGTGTGCGTTACTGGGCGCTCTTCTGGCAGCAGCCGGAGTTGGCAGCGGCGGTGTTGAATCCCCAGCAGGTGGGTGTGATCTCGCTGCTTGCCGACATGTTGACGATTCCGATGGAACGGCGACGTGGGACACAGTATCGCTTCGGGAGCAGTGTGCCGTTGGTGCACCGGGTGCCGCAGGTGCGGAAGGAGACGGGGCGCTAGGACGGAAGACGCGAATACCGATCTTCATCGAGGAATGCGGTAGACCTCGATCACGGGTCGGTCGTTTGCGTCGGTGGTACGAATGGCCACGTGATCGCGACCGAAGACCGCATCGTCAAACAGGCGCGGATGTACGGCACGCTGCCGCGCGATGGGCGCGCCGGTCGCGTCGAACCCGTCACAGAAGAGGCCAACCGAATCCCCAGGGGGCCGCGCGATCCATATCCGGTCGCGACGGTCTGTCCTGACGGCGGTCCACGCGGGCCAGCGTGATGGGATGCGCGAAAGCGCGACGCGAGAGGCGAGTGTTGAGGGCGGGACGCGTAGCAGGCGGGCAGGTACTGCGAGCGCAGCCGTTGCCACCGACTCACGTTGCGCAGGCGTGACCGGCGTGTCGCGGTCCCTCGCCGCCAACACGCGAAGGGTGTCACCGGACGCTGCCACAATCGCGAACCGTGTCGACGCCGTGGAGCCTTCGAGCAGCGCTCCGTCCCATCGCGGAACGCTCCACCGCGCGGGCGTGAGCGGGATCGAGATACGCATCCCCGACACCGAGTACCCTGCCACGTCAGCGCGACGCTCGTCCAGCGGCCACGTCGACGCGAGATCGACCGCCGAGTGGTCGACCACGCTGTCCGCCACGTCGCCGCGCAGCGTCACGCGGATCCACCCTTCTCGACCCGCTGCGAGGCGCGCACGCAGCCAGATGCGTCCGTGGCGATCGACGGGTGTTTCCGATTCGAACGCGCAGCATGGTCCACCAAAGGTCCGCACGACCGTGCCATCGGGTCCGAACACGGTCACACGCTTGAGTGTGGCATCGTGCACGACGAGCGTGTCGTGAAAGAGGCCGAGCGCCGCGAAGCGGATCTCGCCGGGTCCCGATCCCTCGCGAGCGACGATCCGATCGAACGCGCCGTTGGGGTGGAATCGGAGGATGCGCGGCGGCATGGCATCGTACACGATCACGCGCCCTGAATCGTCGACGGCCATGCCCGCGACGCGTCCAAGTGCCTCCGGCGCGTCATCGGGCGGGTCGATCACGGTGACCCGTGTCCATGTCCGGACGTTGGGTGCGGACTCCCGTCGAGCAGCGTCGCGACCACGAGCGCCACTGTCGCACGCCAGCGCGAGCACTGCGACGAGCGCGAGCGTCGATGCCGAGGACGTGGCCATGTGCCAACCTACGGACGCGGTGGAGGCCATTCCGTGGTCGCGTCGTAAGAAAAGTGTAGGGTCTTGACAGGTGACCAAATGGTCACCTATTGTGTGTTATGCACGACGACGATCGCGTCTTCAAGGCGCTCGCGGACCCGACGCGGCGCGTGCTGCTCGACCGGCTCTTTCAGCGTGACGGCCGCACGCTGACCGAGCTCGAGTCCGAGTTGGCGATGACCCGTTTCGGGGTCATGAAGCATCTCCGCGTGCTGGAAGACGCGGGGCTCGTGATCACACGACGTCAGGGTCGGGAGAAACTGCACTATCTCAATCCCGTGCCCATCCGGCTCGTGCACGATCGCTGGATCGACAAGTTCACCGAGCGTCGCGTGTCGGCGCTGACCGATCTCAAACGGCAGTTGGAGGAAGACTCGGCATGACCATGCACACGGCGCCCGATATCGGGACGAGCACGCAGACCTATCGCATCTTCATTCGCGCCACGCCGCAAGCGATCTGGGACGCGATCACGGATCCGTCGTGGACCGAGAAGTGGGGGTACGGCCTACGCGAAAACTACGACCTGCGCCCGGGTGGCCAATACCGTGGCATGGCCAGCAAGTCGATGGAGCAGTTCGGCATGAGTGGTGTCATCGTCGATGGTGAAGTCATCGAGGTCGACCCGCCGCGCAAGCTGGTCCTCACGTGGCGCATGGCGATCGATCCCCAGCTGAACACCGAGGGCTTCACGCGCCTCACCTACGAGATCGAAGCGGGGCGTGATGGCGTGAGCAAGTTGAGCGTGTACCACGATGTGACCGGACGCCCGCTCCATGCTGCGATGATCGCCGGCGATGCGCAGGGTCCAGGCGCGAACGCGGGATGGACGTGGATCCTGTCGGACCTCAAGACGGCACTTGAAAGCGGATCACGCATGGCGGGCTAGCAGCAAACGAGACGGGCGTCGGTCACTACGTCAGCTCCAGCGATCGATTCTCATGCGGCCGTCGTGCAGGAAGCAGCCTTTCGTGAACACGTCGAGGTTGAGCGGGTTGGGCTGGTGCACGTCGGCGCGGGTCGGGACTGCTCTCGTCGAGCCCTCAAAGGCGCGATTGACCTGTGAAAGGCACACCGTGATGAGTCCGCGCTGTTGAGTGAACGCGGCCAGCGCGGACAACTGCTCGCCAAGCTCCGGATCGCGTCGGCGCCTGTCGAGCAGTTGCAGATAGTCCACCACCACCAACGTGCCACGCTCAGCCTCGGCCAGTTCCTGGATGATGTGTGGCACGGTGATGTCATCCGACGTGTCGATCCGGAGTCGGCTGCGGATGGCCCGCCAATCGCCCGGCTTTCGTTCGAACCACGAGCGGACTCCGGCCTGGGTACACTCCAGCGTGAACACCGAGGCCGCATGGCCAGCCTTGAGTGCCTCGACGGCCACATCCAGCGCCAGGACGGTCTTTCCCTGGCGCGGCCGTGCTGCAAGGAGGATCAGGTCGCCGGGTTCAAGTTGCGTGAAGAGATTGCGCGCGTCGTGCGGAACCGCGGCCTGAGCGGAGAGATGACTCCACGTGCGAAATCCTTCGTTCCGAGCGACCTGATCGAGGGCCACGTGGAGCGGGATGCTGAGTTCGCGCGCGAGCAGCTTGGCGCGATGTTTCAGCACGTGAATCGGCCGGGTGAGCTTCATGGCAAGCCTCCTGTGGACGAGCCACCGCCACAACCCCTCCGCATGTGACCTGACTCGAACCAGTGGGCTTGATTGGTCGACGGCCCTGCACGTGCAGTACTTCCCCATCGGAGGGAGGAGGCCCGGGCGCAGGCCTCGCTGAGTATGGCGAGGCGATGTGCACGGGTCAACCGGACATCGCCGCGCCGGTTATCAATCGAGTTCGGACCGTGTCACGTATTGCCGAGCCAGGCTTCGAGCTCCTCTCGCGAGTCGATGACATGGGCGTTCAGTGCGAGCTCGGGATGCTGCAGGCTCTCGTCGTACCCCGTCGGCAGTCCGTTGCTGCGATTGACCACCCACGAGTGATGCGGGCCTCGCTCCCGTCCGCGCATCAGCGTGCGAGGAGTCTTGCCCAGCAATTTGGCGACGGCGCCGTAGGTGGCACGCTGGCGCCCCTGTTCGAGAGTGTCGAGAACGAAGTCGAGTGTCAGCTCGGTCATGGGATGCTCCGGTCGTTGGGATGAATGGGTGTCCCAACTATGCGCGGTATCCCGCGGGAAGCATCACCGAACTATTGCACGGCCGATCCATCGAACGCGTTCCGGGGCCGCGCGCGGTTGGCACAGCCGTGATCCACCGAAAGCCCCGTGCGGGAGATCTTTATCGGCTCCCACAAGTCTCGACCCGGGAGGAGGCTACGGCGTCGCCTCGCGTGACGAGTGTGATGCCACCATCACCCACAGGCCGTTCCGCCGAACCCAGACACGGGTGAAGCGAAACCGACCACTGAATGGTGCCCCGTCCGCCCCGATGCCAGACTGCACCGACGAGCCGGTCACGACGGCCGCTTCCCCATAACGGCGAATGCGCACGTCAGCATTTGTGATCGCGGTATTGACGCGTCCGCCGCTCGCGCCACGCTTCAACTCCGCGAGGTAGTCGCGTTTGTCCTGCGTGCGACCGTCGGAATGCGTCAGCAGCCAGTCATCGGCCAGCAGCGCTTCCAGTCCGGCGACGTCGCCGCGCAGGCGCAGCGCGTTCCAGGCGGAGTCGCGCGCCGCCAGTGCAGGATCGATGGGTTGCGCGTGCCCGGGATCGGCGCCACACAGGACCAGCCCGAGGACCAGCAAGAGCAATCGCATGCGACGTTACCGTGAGGCAAAGCTATGGTTCGTTGTCAGCGGCGTGCGCGACGGTAGTGCATGGCCACCGCGCCATTGCGGAACGGCGTCGCCGATACCAGCTCGAGCCGCCGCGTGTTGGCGAGTCCACCCTCGTAAAGAGTCGGACCGTGCCCGACGATCCTGGGGTGAACGAGGAAGAGGTACTCGTCGATCAAGTCCAGCCGATCCAGCGCCGTCGCGAGCTTCCCGCTGCCGAGCAGGACGCCGGCAGGGGTCGCATCCTTGAGTGCCTGCACGCTCGTGCGCAGGTCACCGGCGATGAGGTGGCTGTTGGTCCACGGGAAGTTCGTTCGCGTCGACGATACCACGTACTTCGGTTTGGCCTCGAGTTTGACCGCCCACTCGTGAGTCGCTGGAGGCGCCTCCTCGTCACCACGAGCAACCGCCGGCCAGTAGCTCTCCATCAATTCGTAGGTGACGCGGCCCCACAGCATCGCGCCGCCTTCGTCCATGAGGCGAGTGAAGAACGCGTGGGTCTCGTCGTCGGCTATCCCTTCCCGGTGGTCGACACAACCGTCCAGGGTGACGTTGAGGCTGAAGGTAAGAAGTCCCATAACCGAAACTTGACCCCGGAAACCCGGGGGCGGGAGTCTGCCGCGGACGCTGCGGTTGACGTGCCGCGACCGGCGACGTCAAGTTCTCGCGTTGCCTAGGGCATCCGTCGCCAACCTGTACGCTGAGCATTCCATGCGCGTCCGACGCACTCTCGCCATTGCCGGCACGCTTGTGCTTGCCCTGACCGTGTCCCGTAAAGCTGCCGCTCAGGAGCCGTACGCGTGGCGCGACTCGCTCGTCTTCCACACGTTCTCGATTGCCGCAATCGATCCGCGCACTGGTGAAGTCGGCGTGGCTGTGACGACGCGTGTGCCGTGCGTCGGCAACGGCGTGCCGTGGGTGCGGAAAGGTGTCGGCGCGGTGGCCACGCAGGCGAGTACGCGTACCGAGTACGGCAACGAGTTGCTCGATGCGCTCTCGAAGGGAGAAGCGCCCGACGCGGCGCTCACGCGGCTGCTCGCGGCCGACAGCGGCTTTCAGCAGCGTCAGGTCGCAGTGATCGCGATCGACGGCCGCAGTGCGCAGCATACGGGCACGCGGCCGAATCAGTGGGCGGGGCATCGCGCGGGCAAGAACTACGTCACACAAGGCAACATCCTCGTGGGCCCGCAGGTGCTCGAAGCCGTCGCGCGCAGCTTCGAAGCGAGCGAGGGCACCCCGATGCATCTGGCCGATCGCCTGATCGACGCGATCAACGCCGGCTTCGTCTTGGGCGGCGACAAACGACACGGGCTGCGCACCTCGGCCGCCGTGGTTGTGGCCGATGCGCGCCCGGGCATGTCGCGCCGCACCGACGGGCAGACCGTGAACATCAATGTCTGCGAACATGCCGATCCGGTCGGCGAGTTGCGACGGATCTACAGCACGGTCTCGCAGACACTCGGGTATCGCACGTTGCAGCAGTATTCGGGTGGCGACGTGTATCAGCTGAAGGTCATGCTGAACGCGCTGGGTCTGTAAAAAGCCGGCGAGACCCTAACGCCGCGTATGGCCGACGCGAATCTGTTCACCAGTGACGTGATTGCGGCGGTGGATGCCTTCCGTTTGCGCGAAGGGATGGGCACCCCCGCCGTCGGCGGGTCGCCCGCAGGACTGGTGGACGGCGAGACGGTGGAGCGCTTGTGGGCGGCGCTCACCAAGGCAGGCAAAGCGGCGGCCGTGCGTCAGCAGTTGCTGGACATCACGATGATCCGGCGGTAGTCTCGCGTGATCCTTCAGGCCGCCGTCAGGAGCGCGTCGAGGTGCTTTCGTTCGAGGAGTCCGAGGCCACCAACGTAGGCGCCCTCGAGGAGCAGTTGCGCCAGTCCATACGCTGACGCCTCGGTCGCGAGCACAGCGGCCGCGACCACGCAGAGCGCGGCCCACGTGAGGTTGGCCGCCACCAGGAGCCGCAGGAGCGCGCGCGGACGAACCGCGCGTCGGGCGAGAGAAAACGAGAATCCACCATAGGCGAGGTTCGCCGCGCCCATGGCGGTCACCAGTCCGACCGGCAGCCCGTACAGCGCGCTCAGCCAATCGGAGAACGCGAGCACGAGGGCCCCGACCGTCAGGCCGCCGATGCAGTCAATCCAAAGTAGTGACTTGGCGAGCCGCACTGGGCAATTCCTCCGCGAGTTCGAGCCGGTCAGCATTCCAGCCGCCTAAGCTGCGACAATCTATGAATCACGGGTGACGGGACCAACCCGGAGTCACGCGTGACGGGACCAACCCGTTCCGTTGAAACCTACGGCGCCCGTTTTCTGTCTTGTCACGTCATGGACACTCTCCGCCAAGACATCCGCTTCGGCGTGCGCAGCCTGTTCCGGACCCCAGGGTTCACTGCGATCGCCATCCTCACGCTCGCGCTCGGCATCGGCGTCAACAGCGCCATCTTCAGCGTCGTCAACGCCGTGTTGTTTCGACCATTGCCCGTCGCGGCGCCAGAGCGCCTCGTCGAGATCTATGGCAAGCAGGCGTCCGAGTCGGGCTACGGGACCCACTCGTATCCCAACTATCTCAGCTACCGCGAAGCGGCGAACACCGTCACCGATGTCATCGCCTACAGCAACTTCATGGCGAGTCTCGCGCAGGACGGCACCGCGCAGATGCTGGTCGGCGAGCTGGTCTCCGACAATTACTTCACCGGCCTTGGAGTCCGTCCCGCACTGGGTCGGTTCTTCACGCCGGCCGAAGCGGCGCCGATCGACGCAGCGACGTTCGCGGTCATCAGCCATCGATTCTGGCAAACGCGATATAGTGCGGCCTCCGACGTGATCGGCAAAACGCTGCGGCTCAATGGCACGATCTACGAGATCGTGGGGGTTGCAGACCCGGAGTTTGGCGGGATGATCCCCGGTGCCAACACCAACCTGTGGATCCCGATCACGATGGCCGAACGGGTCGAGCCGTTCGGTAATCAGCGGGTTCCGGAGCCCGCGCCGGGGGCGACGCGATTCGACAGTCGCGGACGGCACTGGCTGTCCATGAAGGCGCGAATGAAGCCAGGCGTCACCGTGCAGCAGGTGCGCTCGGAGTTCGAGGGACTCATCGGACGGCTCGGCGCCGACCATCCCGCATTTCTCGGCAAGGAACGTGTGGCGGTGTTTGCATCGGCCGACGTGCGCGTCCATCCGGACGCTGATCGATATGTGGCGCCGGCCGGGCTGCTGCTTGTCGCGGCCGTCGGGCTGGTGCTGTTGGTCGCCTGTGCGAATCTGGCGAACCTGACCCTCGCGCGCGCATCAGGGCGTGGACACGAGCTGGCCGTTCGCGCGGCTCTTGGTGCATCACGTGGTCGTCTCGCTCGCCAGTTGATCACCGAAAGCCTTGTGCTGGCATTGGCCGGTGGTGCACTGGCGTTTCCGTTGGCCGCCGCGCTCACCACACTGGCCGGTCGCATCAAGCCGCCGATGCCGATCGAGTTCAGTCTGGCCATCGCGCCTGATTGGCGGGTGATGGTGTACACGCTGCTGGTGGCGATCGGTACGGGTCTCGCCTTCGGCCTGTTGCCCGCACTGCGCGCCTCAAGGCCGGATCTTGTACCGGCACTCAAGGAAGCGGCCGCGGATGGAAAGCGTGGACGATTCCGTCTTCGCGATGCACTCGTTGTTGCGCAGATGGCGGTGTCCCTGGTGTTGATTGTCGTCGGCGCGCTCTTTGTGCGCAGTCTCTCTGCTGCAGCCACGGTGCCGTTGTGCTATGACGCGTCCCGCATCGGGTTTCTCACGGTGCCGCTCGATATGATTGGCTACGACGACACACGTGGTGGTGCCCTGCTGGAGCGCGCCGCACAACGGCTGCGCGAACTGCCGGGCGTTCAGGCGGTGTCGTTGACCAGTCGCCTTCCGTTGTCGCTCAACAACAATGGCTTCGCCGTGCGTGTCGTCGGTCAGGAGCTGCCGGACGGTCGCCCGCATGCCATCGACGGGGCGTACGTGGATGAGCACTATGTGAATGCGATGTCGCTGACCCTGCTCGCGGGACGCAACATCGAACCCGCTGATCGCGACGAGTCGCGGCGTGTGGTGGTCATCACGCGGGCAATGGCGGAGCGCTTCTGGCCGGGTGCTCCACAGAACGCGGTGACGCGGGAGATCCGGTTGACCACGGACGGACCGACGTATCAGGTGATCGGTGTGGTGGCCGATCACGTGGTCAATTCTCCGGGCGAGCCGGCCAAGGAGTACGTGTTGCTGCCGTTCCGACGTGCGCAGACGTACGGCAACTATGTCGTGCGCACGGCGACACCGGCCAATGCGATGATTCCTGCATTCGAACGGGAGTGGCGATCGCTCGAAGCTGATGTCGTGTTCATGGACAAGGGCACGCTGCGCGATCTCGCCGATGTGCGCCTGTTTCCGGTGCGCGCCGGTGCGTGGCTGATTGGGGCCTGCGGACTGCTGGCAATGCTCGTCGCGGCGGTCGGCTTGTACGGTGTCATTGCCTACTCGGTCAATAGGCGTGTGCGGGAGATCGGGATCCGTGCCGCGCTGGGCGCGAACCCGCGCACGATCGTGCGCATGGTGATTCGTGAAGGGATGGTGCTGGTGGCGGTCGGCGCTGCATTGGGCGCGGTGCTGGCTTTTGCGGCGGCGCGCCTGCTGGCCGGTGTGCTGTTCGTGCCGCCCTTCGATCCGGTGAGCTTTGTGCTCGCTACCGGTGTGCTGTCGCTCTCCGCGCTGCTGGCCAATCTTGTCCCCGCGTGGCGTGCGTCGCGGGTGGATCCTATGGTGGCCTTGCGGTCGAGCTGAGATGTTCGATCCCATCCGATCCCGCAATCGTGCCGCCGCACTGAGCGTGCTCGCACTGGCGGTCTTTCTCCCTGCGCTGGTGCTGCCGCGACCTGATGGTGATCTGACGGGAAGAAAGCTCCTCTTGTTCGGCAGCATGGGGGTCATGCTCATCAGTGCCGTGTGGTTTCTGGTGCGACGGGACGAATCGCAGCGACTGCGTCGCTTGCGCGAAGGCCGCGGGATTCTCGCGCGATGGACGATCGACGCCCCGCGCTGGGAGTGGTTTCGCGCCCACAGCCACGAATGGGACCAAGCCGACGGCGTGCGCAACAACGATGTCGATTTTGCGCAAAGCCTCGGCAACAATTCCGCGGTCGACATCGTCGTGACCGGTGACGCCATTCTTGTCGGTGAGCGCTTCTATCCATTGGAGAAAACGGTGCGTATCACCGCACGGGCAGACTGGATGGAGTTTCACGACGTCATTCCGAAGGCCCACGGTACACCGATGCATTTGGTGCTTCGTGTACCGCTGCAACCCGGAAAGGAACACGTCGCGGCCGAGATCCAGCAAGGCTACGCGAGCGCCGCCGATCAGGGTGTACTCGTTGGCCGTCGCGCGCTGATGCTCGTGGCGCTCGTCTGCCTCGTAGGCGTGCCGGCAGTCGCCGCGCTGACGTTCTGGATTGCGCGAGCGACTGGCTGGGTGGAGTAGCGGTCGCGCCTCACATTGTCGTAGCAGCACCACGGAGGCGCTCAGGGAGATCCGGGCTTTGCTCCCGATGCCGCTGCGCCGTGAGCCTCATCGACGGCTTTTGTCGCTTACTCACTTGCTGGAGTTGCGCTCCTTCGTCCCATCCCTCCGGAGGTCACTTGTTCCGACGTGCCACCCTCACTGCGGCGTTATTCGCCGCCCTCAGTTCGCCGGTCGCGGCTCAGTCCGCTTACTCGAACGTGTACTTCTTCGGGACCAGCGAGATCGATACCGGCAACTGGCTGCTCAATCCCTTGCTCGCCAGCAACCCGCTCGCCCCCACGGCGTCCAAGGGGTTCTGGAACGGGCGCTGGCAGTCGGGCCCGGCGTGGTCCGACTACTTCGCCTGGTCGCTTGGATTCAGCGCCACGCCTTCGCTCGCGGGGGGCAACAACTACGCGTTCGGAGTGGGTTGGCTCGGTCCACTCAGCGGTGAAGCCCCCGCCGCACCGGGTTCGCTGCGGGCCAACGAATCGCTGTGGCTTCGCTCGCAGGTCGATGCCGCCTTGGCCGCACACGATCAGAGTCTGCCACCGGATGCGCTCTACGTGGTCTCGATCGGCACCAACGACGTCAACTTCTTCGGGCGCACCCCGGATCAGGCCGGCGCCGTGGCGGCGATTGCGATCAGCCAAGTCCAGCGGCTCGTGAACGCCGGCGCTCGGTCGTTCCTGGTGCAGACGGTTGGCGGCACGGACGCCTTCGTGACGACGTACAACACCGCGCTGCTCGCCGGCCTGGCCGCGATTCCTGAGATCACGGTGTCGGTTCTGGATACGCGCACGTTCAACCAGACCATCGTGCTGGCCCCTGGGTTCCTCGAGGGGATCGGCATCACCAACTTCGGGAGCTGTCTCTCCGATCCGGTGTGCCAGAGTGCGGCCATCGCGAAGACGACCGCCGGCGAGCAGTATCTCGGCAGTCAGTACTTCTCGTTCGATGGTGTGCACCGCGATCCCAAGATTGCGCAGGCACTTGCCGACTACGCGATCACGCGACTGCCGGTGTCCGTGCCCGAGCCGAGCACGGCATGGCTTCTGGGGGCGGGGCTGGTAGGGTTGGGGGTCGCCCGGCGCCGCACGCGCCGGTCGCGGGCGTCGTTGGCCGCGTGACCGGTACGAACCAGCGGGCGAGGGATGCATTTCGCCCGCTGGCCTCGTCATCCCGCGTAACGGCGCAAGCGGCCGTCACGGCGGTGATTGGACGGTGACGTTGACCGAGGCGGCGAGATTGCCGCCCAGCGTAGCGGTGATCGGGACGATGGTCGAAGCGGTCACTGCCGTGGTGGATATCACGAACGACGTGGACGACGCGCCTGGTGGCAGCGTGACGCTCGACGGAAGCGTGACCGGCGCGCCGGCCGGTGCGGACAGCTGAATCACGTCACCCGACGCACCGGCCGGTGCGTTGCTTGACAGGCCGATGGTAATGGGACTGCCGCCAGCGACGAGCTGTGGACTGGCAGTCATGGTCAGCGTTCGCGCCTGCAGCTGCAGTGTGCGCGACACCGTATGGCCGGAGACGGTGAACTGAAGCGTCGCACTCTGGTTCGTGGTGACCACACTCGTTGGGATGTTCACCGCAACGCTCGTCTGACCCTGAGCGATCGTGGCGCTGGATGGCGGCGACACGAGTGACGAGGCGCTGCCGATGCTCACTGTGTACCCACCCGCGGGCGCCGGTCGCTGGATCACCAGTTGCCCCTGTGCGATTGCACCGCCGATCACGGTCGACGGAAACGTGGGGGTTGCGTTGAGTCCCTGGATGCCGATGGGCGTGGCATCCCTGACGAGTGGGAGCACGCCCGCGCGAATCGTCGCGCCGAAGGCGTTGCCCACGTAAAACGGCGTGCGGACGGTGAAGGTCGTTGAGGTCTGTCCCGCCGGCACCGTCACCGACGCGGGGATGATCAGCTGCGCCGGCGCATTCGGGTTGAGCACGGAGAGCGGGACACTCACACCACCGGTCGGTGCGGCCGCGGTCAACGTCAGTGTTCCCACCGCGGTATCAGTGGCGACCAGCGACGTCGGCGTGACACTCAGTGACTGGATTGCCGCCACGCCGCGCACGGTGGCGGAGAATGATCGACTGCCTCCTGGCGTGGTCACCGTAATGGTGACCGGCGCATCCGAGGAAGACGCGGCCACCTGCAGCTGGAAGTTGGCGTTGATCGAGTCCTGGGGAATACCGACGGTTGGGGGCACCGTGAGCAGCGCCGAATTGCTCGCGATCTGGGCCGTGTAGCCGACCGGTGCCGGTCCGTCCAGCGTAAAGTTCGCGTTCACCGTAGTGCCCGACGGCAAGATGTTGCCGAGGGCAATGCCGCTGACCGCCGGGGCCCGCACCTGCACGTTGCCGGTCGCCGAGATCGATCCACCGGTGACGGTGATGGACTCGTTGCGGTTCGTCGCTACGGACGAAGTCAGCACCGAGATGACGACTGTGGTGGCGCCGGCCGGGATGGTAACCGTCGACTGCGAAACTCGTAGCGTTGAGCTGCTGGTGGTGATGGTGAGAGGAATCGATTGGCTCTGGGGCTGGGCGAGGATGACGGACGCCGTCAATTCCTGCGGTGATCGATTGACGCCGCCCACCACCGACGTGTGAGACATGGCGATCCTTGCCGACGGCAACACGGTGAGCGAACGCTGCGAGCCGCCGAGCGAGACCGACACGGTCGTCCGACTGCCGACTGACCGGGTGCAGATCGAGAACGGCACGTTCGACTCGCCGCCGGTCGCGACGATGCTCGCGATCGGGTTGCCCCTGTCGCACAGGAAGGCTGCGGGATTGCTGATAGTCGGCGTCAACGCAAACCCTGCGGCCGCCGGCGACTCGAGGCGCACCGAGCCGTTGAATACGCCCGGTCCACCGAGGACGGAGTCCGGTGTCACGGAAAATCCCATCACGGCAGGGGGATTGATCGTGAGGGTGCCGGACGCCGTGGCACCTCCCACCGAAGCGCTCAGTGTACCGGTGGTCACCGCGTTGACCGGGACTGCGGTGACGCCCGTCTGACCGCTCGTGGCACCGCCTGCGATCGACAGCGTTGTAGCTGTCGGCGAGAGTCGTGTGCCACTGAGCGACGCACTGATTCCGCTGGCTGGGCTCGCGGCGTCGAGCGTGATGGTCGCGTTGGCGAGTGGTCGCCCATCCGTTTGGCCAACGATCGACGATGGCGCGATGACGACGCTTGCCGCTGCAGGTGGGTTGATCGTGATGGAGGCCGATCGCCCCGGCGTGGACGTGAGGGTGGCCGACGTGACGACCGCAACGGGGCGCACGGTCACGCGAATGTTGCCAGTGGTCTGGCCAGCGGCTACGGTCACCGAAGGCGACGTGGACAGAGCCGGATCCGATGACGAGAGCGGAAATGTCATCCCCGCCGCGGGCGCCGCGCCGGTGAGCGTGATCGTTCCGCTCACCGACGTGGAGTCATTCAGCGTCTGCGGCTTGACGCTGGTGCGACTCAACACAACCGACGCGACCAGCGGCGCGGAGACGATGAAGTTGCGAGAGACGGCTCCCGCGCCCCCGGGCGGTGTCGCCGACACGGTCTGGGTGGTGTTCGCTGCCACCGGCACGGTCGTGATCGTGAACGTGCCGGTCTGCTGCCCCGCGGCCACCTGCAGCAGGGGTGACGACAGCGACGCTGTCGTGGTTCCGGCGGGACCCAGCGCCAGTGCAATGGGCAACCCCGCCGGCGGCGCCGGTGCGTTCAGTTGGACCGTCGCTGTGATCGCGCCGCCGCCAATGATGGAGTTGTTCGACAGCGTGAGAGACGACACCACGATGATGGCGGCTTCATCGATCACGAGTGTCGCCGATCCTGGCTGCCCGAGCGCGAGCGTGCCTCCGGTGGACGCGGTGACCACGATGGTTTCCGCGCCCTCATTCGTCTGGTCGGCGAGAATCACGATCGGCAACGTGACGGTGGCGGCGCCTGCCGCAAACGTCACGGTGTTTGGAAGACCGGAGTAGTCGACGTTGCGCGTGGCCGATCCGCTGGTCGTCAGCGTCACGGTCGCGGACGACGTGAGATCGCCGGATCGGGTCACGATGAGATTGGCCGTGGCACCCGCGGTTTCCGCCACCGATGGGATGTTGGTGGTGAGTGTCACCACGGCGTCGGCGACATTGACGGTGGCTCCGCTGGCGGGTTGCATCGGCGCGCCGGACACCAGCACACGCAACGATTCCTGACCTTCCGCGTCGTTGTCCGCCTTGGGCGTGATCGTGAACATCACGATTGACTCACCCGCGGGAAAGATCGCGGAATCGGGCAGCGTCACGACGTCGACGCCATTGGTGGCGTTGCCCTGGTACAGCAGCGGAAGGGCCAGGCGATTGGTAATGGAGCCCATTCGCTCCAACCTGATCGAACCAGTGTTGGCACCCGGCTCGGCAGCCTGATTGTCGGGGGCGCTGATCTGGATCAACTGGTCATCGTCGAAAATGGTGACCGTCGCGATTCCGCCGCCGATGGGTACGGCGTAGCCAGTGCCGCCGGTGATCGTGACGACGACGGTTTCGTCGCGTTCCGGCTGCGCGTCGCCGAGCGGCGCGACGGAGATGGTGGTCGACGACTGGCCGGCGGGGATGGTCGCGTTGCCGGAAAGCGCGGTGTAGTCGGTGCCGGCCGTGGCGCTCCCGCCGATGGTGTATTGCACGATCGTGGCCGCCGTCGCGGCCCTCGAGAGGGTGATCTGAAAGACACCGTTCCGCAGCGCCGTGGGGATGGGGACGCCCAACGCGGTCGTCGCTGCTTCACTGGCCGCCGGTTTCGTCGCCGATACGGTTGCAAAGTTCAGGGTCGGCGTCTGTCCGCGCGCATTGGATGCGGTGAGAAGGGACGCGCCGATGAGGGACGCGCCGACAAACGCCAGCGCGGGAAGTACGCGATGACAGGGCATGGGGCGAGGGAGTGGGAGTCACTGCAATTGACGTCCGCCCCCTCCGCTGATTCTCACTCTCGTCGACGCCGCAGGTTGATGATCGGGATGTCCTCCAGACGCGGTCGCGCCATCCACCCCCAGGATTCCATCCGGGTGACCTGCTGAAGTCCGCCACCCGAGCGCGCGTCAAACGTGGCTTCGACGAGAAGATCCTTTTGGGTGAGCGAATCGCGGCCCGACGCAGGCGGCGCGATTTGAACCGCGTTGGCGGCGATATTGCGACGCCAGTCCTCGGCAGACGCAAACAACTGGTTTTCCTCGTCATGAAAGTGGGCGTAGCCGATCACCCGCACGCGACGGCCGTGCCATTCGCGCGGCTGCGTGATCAGTTCATAGATGCTGACGCCGTACAGTGCACACTGATGCATCGCGTCCGTCTGCACACAGCGAAGACTATCTAGTGTGAGTGATCCTTCCGCCGCGACGGTGGGCCCGTTCGTGCGCTCGCGTGCTTCACAGCTCACGGAAATCAGCGCGGCGCCGAGCACACAGGATGTTCGAAACAGCCGGGTCCGCGCCGAGTTGGTCATGGCGGTCCGAACGTGAAGCTCGCGCCCGACCGCTGGCGCACGCGGCACCCCGGCCGATGCTCCGCCGGCTCGAAGCGGAGCGACGGCAAGCGCTCACTCGCCACGCGCTGCATCGCCGTATCCGGTGTCGCGCTCGGTCGAATACTGCCCGGATCGATCACGCCCGTCGTATCGACCACGAACGAGAACGACGCAACACCGGGCCGTGGCCAGGAGATCCGCGTGAGGGGCTCAGTGAGTCGCGCCGGCTTTTCGACTTCCCACCAGATGAACACATACCGCGCACTACTGTCGGCGTCGGGCACGACACGTGGCGGGCACCCGACCGCCAGCCGCGCCGGGTGTTCCTGCAGCACCGTGAACGGCGCCACGGCGCGTCGTTCACGGTCACCCTCGCCGTGGTACATGTCCATGTACACGACGTGATTCGTGCCGAGCGCTTCGCACCGCAGCTGATAGCCGTCGATGATGTGCCCGTGCGGCCCGCCGCCCTTGCTGCCGCGTCCCGTCACGCGCACGGGTGAGCCATCCGGGCACCGCATGCGTGCGATGTACTCGGACTGACCCGCGGGACCACGGCTCAGCACCGGATTCACGAAGGTGCCCAGCGGCTGCGTGCTGTCGCTGGGTTGCGGGGTCGCTTGGGCACCGGCATGCGCGTTGACACCCATGACCATCAAGGAAATGGGGAGCACCATCCCCAGCGAGCGGAGTCGCATCACGGAAGTCCGGTCAGACGTTTGGACGGCGCACCAATGTGCCCCACGATAGGTCGTCTGCGACGTCGGCGCGATATCTAGTGGATTAGGCAATCATTACGTGTGCATGAGCACGAAGGCGCGACCATCTGCGCCGGCTTCAGCGCGCAGTGGTCCGCGCCACGTCGCTCACCGGTCACCCACCCGTGCCGAACTGCCGTGTGAACTTCACGAACAATGAACGCTGCTGCGGACGCGACCAGTCCAGGAATCCGGTCGCCTCCCGTCCGTCATTGAGTACCACGAACAAGCCCGTACCCGCGGTGTTCAGCCAGCCGAACCGCACGTTCGCCGAGAAGATGCCGGCTTGGTTGTTGTATTGCGTGAGGGTCTGCACGAATACGCGTGGCGTGAAGAAGTAGTTCAGTCGCACGGCCTGTAGCGAGCGGATGAAGTTGCCCTGCGGCAACCGCACGTCGTTGTAGTCGGCCGTGAACGAGCCGGAGAACGTCGCGCCGCGGCGCACGGTGAGTGTGCCGTTGCCGCCGCTGCGTCGGCCCGTCCAGAACTCCCCCACGTCGAATCGGCCGGTGACGGACACATTCTCGCTGGGGTCGGTGACGTAGTCGAATCCGAGCGTCCCCCAGTCGTATGTGCCCGGCGGAATCACCACCCCCGGGGAGATCTCGAATGGCTGTTGCAGGCCCTCGCGGGAGATGTTGTACTCGGGTCCGAATCGGGTGCTGTTGGCCAGTTCGATCTCGGTGAGATCGACATGCACGTACCCTGTCTGCTGGAATCCGTCGGACAGGTTGTAGAAGGCGCGATAGCTGACATGCGGATTCCACTGGCGGAACCAGGGCCACTGCGGGGCACGGACCAGACGCATCAACGATACATCGTACGTCCGATAGCCACCCGGGCGACTCATGAAGCCCACTTCCGGATTGAAGTCCTCGCCCACCTGTGCGATGCGCGCGTTGTGGTTCCACACGTTCGTCTGATAGGCGATCCGTCCACTGAACGCGTTGGCATCACCATCGAGGCCCGGCGTGGTCGTGCGCGAGGCCCAGAGGTCGCTGGTCCAGCGTTGGCCAAGACCGAGGCGACCATCGACGGCGAAGGTGCGATTGACGTCGGCGCCGTCTTTGGTAGACAGGCGCTGCACGACCATGGCGCCGAGCCGCGATCGCGATGACAGTTCGCGGACCGCACGGGCCACGCTGAACGACTGACCGGCCGCACTCGAGTCGGCGGCATCCGTGACCATCTGCAAAAGGCCGACGGTGGTGCCACCCACACGTCCCGACAGACGGCCACCGCCCAGGATTTGCTGCGGCGTCCCGTTTTCGTCGATGCCAATGCGCCGTGTGAAGAAGAGATCAACCGCCTGCGGTGTACCCGCCGAGAAGGTGCCGGCATTCTCGAGAAAGAACGGCCGCTTCTCCGGGAAGAAGATGGGGAAACGCGTCAGGTTGACGCGCTGGTCGTCGACTTCGACTTGTGCAAAGTCCGTGTTGGCGGTCAGGTCGAGCGTGAGTGCGGGTGTGACTCCGTACTTGATCTCGCCGCCGATTTCGGCCGGATAGGTGGTGGTCGCCAACTGATTGGGCCACGTGCGACGCGCGGCCGTGAGCACATACGGCGTAATCGTCTGGATGCGCCGCGTTGGCACGGTCAGGCCCGCCAGTTCACCCGCGACCGACAATCGGTACAGGTTGAACTGTCGAGGAATGAAGGCCCAGTACAACTCTTCGTTCTTGCGGCGGATCAGGCGCGACACATTGAGACCCCACGTCTGCTCACCACTGCCCGACTGGTACCGCAGGGTCGAAAACGGAATACGGAATTCGGCGGTCCAGCCCAGCGAGTCGATGGCCGTCGCGACCGTCCAGCTGGCGTCCCAGTTCACGTTGAAGCCACCCATCGCGCCGGCCTGCATGCGGTTCTGTCCCGCCACCGACGCACCACCACCTTCTCCTTCGCGAATCACCTGGCCGTCGTACTCCACACCGGCGGGTGTCGTCGCGAAGACAAAGCCGTTCTGGCGGTCGTGGTACGTGTCAAAGATGAGCGCGATATGATCGCTGTTGGCCAGCGACACGTCACGGATCTTTTCGCCCGGTACGATGAGGTGTGGTTCGCGATCATACAGGCGCGCGCCGACATAGAGGTAGACGCCGTCCGTCGCGAGGCGTACCTCGGTGGGCTCGGATGCCGGTACGCCCTCGTTGAGTTCACGCTGTACGAAGTCGGTGATGGGCGTCCCGTTGCGCCAGGCCTCGTCGTCCAGCCGTCCGTCGATGACGGGGGCGGTGGTGATCCGAGCGGCGCGCGCCACCGGACGTGGTCGGGCACGCGCGGCGCGGGCGAACGAGTCGGCCACCGCGGCATCCAGGCGGGAGGGCGTTCTCGGTGGCGCGTCCCTGTTGGGCGCAAGTTGCGCGCTGGCGGAAACGCCGGTGGTGCCCAAGACGGCAACGCCGAACACGGCGGCGGTGAGGCGTCGAACGCGGGGGCTCGCTGCGGTCAGCGCGGCGAAGAGCGGGAGGTTCTGGCGGGGAGGCATGAGTGCGGAAAGTCTGCACCGACGTCGGCCGATTTGCCATTCGTGACGGGTGGTCGGGCCGACGACGGCAAGACGGACCGGAAAGGCGCGTCAACCATAGACGTGCCGGTTGAAGGGCTCTCGTATCCCACCTCGCGGGCGGTCCGCCTGAAACAATCCCGCAGTACTTTACGTCATAAAGTACTCGACTGTCAGCCACGGGACCCGACGACACAATGAACCTCCAGATCCGCAGCATCTCCAAGACGTACGACAACGGCGTTCGCGCCCTCGACAACGTCTCGCTCACCATCCCCACCGGCATGTTCGGACTCCTCGGCCCGAATGGCGCCGGCAAGTCCACCCTCATGCGCATCCTGGCCACCCTCCAGGAAGCCGATTCGGGGACCGTTCACCTCGGGGACATCGACGTCCTGCAGCAGAAGGACGAGGTGCGCAGGACGCTCGGCTACCTCCCGCAGGAGTTCGGCGTCTACCCGAACGTAAGCGCCGAGGAGCTGCTTGATCACTTCGCGCTGCTCAAGTGCATCATGGATCGCCGCGCCCGAAAGGAGATCGTCGAGTCACTCCTCCGGCAAACC
>CAZMGX010000042.1:8233-21434 GCA_964565915.1 uncultured Gemmatimonas sp. | reverse complement strand
GAGTGAGCTCACCGCGGCGGCAGCACTGCCGCCGGTTGCCAGCATGGGATCGAGCAGGAGAAAATCGCGTTCACGCGCGTCGCCGGGGACCTTGAAGTAGTAGTCGACCGGTTCGAGGGTGTCGTGATCGCGATAGAGCCCGATATGACCGACGCGCGCTGATGGGATCAAGCGCAGAATGCCCTCCACCATCCCGAGTCCCGCCCGAAGGATTGGGACGAGCGTGAGCTTTTTGCCACGCACCGTCCATCCTGGTGCGGATTCCAGCGGTGTTTCGACCGTGCACGGATCGAGGGCCAGGTCGCGCGTGGCTTCGTAGGCCATGAGCATGGCGATCTCGTCGACGAGTTCCTTGAACTGCTTGGTCGATGTGGCGCGATCGCGCAGCAAGGTCAGTTTGTGTCGGACCAGCGGATGATCCACGATCGACAGCGTAGGAAACGGGGAAGCCATAGTCGGTAACCATGCATGAGACGCGGATCACGGGCACATGCTGCGAAGGTAGCGTGCGGCAGGCGCCTCACGCTACCTTCGCCTGATGGTGTTCGAGGCCGGGGAGGCACTGCAGCGAGACGACGCACGCGCGCTGCAGTTCGTGGAGCGCTTCGGCCGGACCGCGACGGCGTTTCAGGCGCTGAACCCGGGTCTCCATCACTGGTTCGATGCGGCGCGCGGCCTCGTCGCGTTCGTCGATACAGGTCGGGCATGGGTGGCCGCTGGCGAGCCGATCTGCGCACCGCAGGATGCGATCGATGTGGCGCTCGCGTTCGTGGCGGCCGCACATCGTGCGCGACGACGCGCGTGCTTTTTCGCGACCGAGGGCATTCTCGCCTCTTCGCCACGATTCCGGCGCATCCGCCTGGGTGAGCAGCCCGTGTGGGATCCGCGCCGTTGGGATGCCCATGTCCGCGAGCATCGATCATTCCGCGAACAGCTTCGCCGCGCACGAGCCAAGGGCGTCGTGGTGCGTCGGACAAATGCGCACGACCTCGAGTCACAGCCGCGACTCATGAATGCGGCGGCGCAACTCGTGGATCGCTGGTTGTCCGCGCGACCCATGCCGGCGATGCGCTTCCTCGTCGAGGTAGCGCCGCTGCACCAGCCGGCGTCGCGACGAATCTTTGTCGCCGAACGGGCCGGCGCGATGATCGGGTTGCTGTCGCTGGCGCCGGTGCCCGCACGCGAGGGATGGTTGTTCGAGCACACTCTGAGAGACCCGCACGCGCCGAACGGGACGGCCGAGTTGCTGGTGGATGCCGCGATGCGCGTGCTGGCCCATGACGGCGCGCCGTGGGCAACACTTGGCCTGGCGCCGCTCGCGGGTCCGGTGACGAGATGGCTGCGTGTGATCAAGGTGCTGGCGCGCCCGCTGTTCAACTTCGAGGGGCTGGCGGCATTCAAACGCAAACTGCGACCGCAGACCTGGGAGCCGATCTTCCTTGCGTTCCCGGCGAGGGACAATGGATTGCGCGCGCTGCTGGATGGCCTGCGTGCCTTCGCGGGCACGCCCCTGTGGCGATTCGGTCTGCGCACCATCGCGCGCGGCCCGCGATCGCTGCTGCTGGCCCTTGAATGGATGTTGATCCCCTGGACGATCCTGCTGGCGTTCGTACCCACCGCGCGCTGGTTCCCCTCAGCGTGGATTCACGGCGGGTGGGTCGCGTTCGACATCGCGCTGTATTTCACGCTGCGGATGTCGCGGCATCATGGGTGGCGCGTCGGTCTGCCGCCGGTCGCCACGGCGGTCACCCTTGATGCGTTGCTCACGATGGCGCAGGCCCTCGTATGGAATGCGCCGAGGATCGCGACATGGCAGGAGACGTGCTGGGTGCTCGTCGCTTGTGCGGCGCCCGTCGGTGCCGCGTGGGTGTTGTGGGGTGCCGTGCGCCGCCTGCGACCTCTTCATCCGAATAGCGGCCCCACGCTCTGAATCGCGCGCGCCGTCCACCTCACGTTAACTTCCCGAGCATGGCAGCGACTCTCCAACGCGTCTGTGTGTATTGTGCCTCGAACGATGGCGCCCGTCCCGAATATCTGGCGGCGGCGCGGCAGCTGGGCACACGCATCGCCGAGCGCGGGGCGGCACTCGTGTATGGCGGCGGCGGCGTCGGACTGATGGGCGCACTGGCTGATGCGGCGTTGGCCGCGGGTGGCGAAGTCATCGGGGTCATGCCTCATGCCCTCGTGCAGCGTGAGGCCGCGCATCACGGACTGACGGCGCTGCACGTCGTGGATTCGATGCATGAGCGCAAGGCGATGCTGGCCGAGTTGGCCGATGGGTTCGTCGCCTTGCCGGGCGGTCTGGGAACGCTCGAAGAGTTCTTCGAGACGTGGACGTGGGCGCAGCTGGGAGTGCACGCCAAGCCCGTAGGGTTGCTCGACGTCTTGCATTACTGGCGACCGCTGGTGGCGATGCTGGAGCACGCCGAATCCGAAGGATTCTTGCGCGGTGCGTTGCAGGACTGGCTCGTGCTCGAGTCTGACCCGAGTGCCATGCTGGACCGACTCCAGCATTTCGAGCCACCGCGCGTGCGACGCTGGCTGCGACTCGGCGAGACCTGAGCGCATGCCCGCGTCGTCGACGCGCTTGTGGCTGCGTCCGCCGCGCTGGTCGCCGATCCTCGTGGGGCTGCTCGCAGCCCTCGGTGTGCTGTGGCTGTGGCGCGGCCTGACGGACCGTGAGCACGCCCAGCTTGTGACGCGTGCGCACATCGCCTCGGACGCGAGCAGTCAGGCCATCGAACGACAGTTCCGGGCCATCCGCGGCGCCGTGAATCGGGTGGCGACCTTCTCGCTCGCGGCAGCCCCCGGTACCGAGTTTTTCGGTGTGACGACCGACCGACTCATCGCCGAAACCGATGGCCTCGACCGCTTGCTGGTGATCGATGAGGCGGGGGCGCTGCGCCGCTCGGCGCCGCGCAATGCCCGCGTGTTCGTCTCGCCGCAGTTGCGGCGCGCGGTCGATTCGCTGCTCGCGCGGCGACGGGAGGACCGGGTCGCGCCGGGTGATGCCGCCGCGCGAGCGCCGATGGCGGTGATCGGGCTGACCGATTCGCCGTGGGGGATCGCGCTGATTCAGCCGGTGAACAACCGACTCGATGGACTGAGTGCGGTGGTGGCCCTCGTGGACGAGCGCACCCTGCTGCAAGGGTTCACGGCAGACACCGGTGCCGGCTTTGCGATTCGGGCGTTCGTCGCCGATTCGGAGCTGGTGGGTGATCCCCTGTCGGCCGCACCGCCGGTCCTCGAAAGTGAGATCGCGTTCGGAACGCGCCTCATCCGGCTCACGCTGACGCCCAAGGCCAGCGCGCGACCGTCATCACTGCCCGATCTGGTCCTGTTGTTGGGGTTGGCGATTGCCGGGTTGCTGGCGTTGACGCTGTGGCTCGCGCGCAAGACGTACGACGAAGCGAGCGCGGTCGGCATGTCGCGCATGCAGCGAGCCATCGAGCGGGCCACCGACGGCGTGTGGGAGCTCGAGCTGCCGTCACTGCGCACGCATCGCAGTCAGGCGCTTCTTCATTCCCTCGGGTTGGACCCGGCACACATCAACGGGTCGTCCGACGGGTGGAATGCGCGCATCCATCCGGACGATCTCGAACACGTGCGCGCGGCGCTCGACAGCCATCTCGAGGGACGTGCGGAGACGTTCGAATGTGAGTATCGCGTTCGCGCTGGTCATGGTGACTGGCATCGCATTGTCGATCGGGGGCGCGTGATCGAGCGTACCCGCGATGGCCGGCCACAGCGGATGCTGGGCATTTCGGCCGACATCACGGATCGGGCCCGGACGGAGGCAGCGCGCGAGGAGAGCGAGCGTCGCTTTCGCGTCATGTTCGAGACCGCCCACCAACTGCAACTGCTGCTTGCGCTCGACGGACGCATTCTCGAGGCGAATTGGGCAGCGGCGGCGCTGGCCGGGCCGTCGCACGACCTGAAGGGAGCACCATTCGCGGCGCTGCCGTGGTGGCAACCGATCGATACAACGCTGGTGCAAGAGCGCATCGCGCGGGCCGGCGCCGGCGATGCCAATCAATTCGAAGCCGTGCTGTGCGTGGAGAACGATCGGCGGGTATACGTCGACTTCTCACTCAAGCCGATCCGCGACCGCGAGTCCCGCGTGGTGCAGGTGCTGGTCGAGGGGCGCGACCTGACGGAGCGCAAACGCGTGGAGGCTTCGCTGCGCGAGATCGGAGCGCTGACCACGATGGGATTGCTGGCCGCCCGCGTGGCTCACGAAATCAACAATCCGTTGGCCGGCATCCAGAACGCCTTTTTGCTCGTGCGCGGGGCGATCCCGACGGATCATCCGCACCATCGGTTCGTCGGCGGCATTGAACGCGAGATCTCCCGCATTGCAGCCGTCACGCGTCAACTGTACGAGACCTATCGTCCCGATCAGGCGATGGCCGCGACATCATCGGTGATCCTGGCCGTCGGCGACGCGGTGGCATTTCTCGAGCAGGTCAACCGTACGCGCGACGTCTCGATCGTGACGGATTTGTCGAACGCGCCATCGCTGGTCCCGGTCCCCGACGCACTCTTGCGCCAGGCACTTTACAATCTCGTGCAGAACGCCGTCGACGCGTCGCCCCCTGGCGGGACCGTCCGCGTGTCGGCCGAGCTCGACGCGGGATGGTGTGTGATTCGTGTCCAGGACGAGGGCCCCGGGATCCCGCCGGAGTTGCACGAACGTATCTTCGATCCGTTCTTCACCACGAAGGATCGTTCGGTGAAGACCGGCGGTATGGGCATCGGACTCTCGCTGGTGCACCAGTCCGTCACGGCCGTCGGTGGTTCCATCAGCGTGAGCGGCCGCGAGACCGGTGGCACGGAGTTTTGCGTGCGCCTGCCAATGACCCCAATCGATACCGGAGTGTTGCGATGACCAGAGGCCGCATTCTGATCGCGGACGATGAGCCCACCTTTCTGGCTTCGACGGCCGAACTGCTGCGGCGTGAAGGGTATACGGTCGAGACGGCCAACGATGCCACTGAGGCGCTGGCTGCGGTCACCTCGACGCCGTTCGACCTGATGATCACCGATCTCGAGATGCCGGGGAACGTCGATCTCGATCTGGTTCAGCAGGTCGCGCACGCCAGCGGTGGGCTACCCATCATCATCGTCACCGGGTTTCCCTCCGTCCGCTCGGCCGTGGCGTGTATCGAGCTTCCGGTGGCCGCCTACCTGGTGAAGCCGGTGCACTTCCCGGAGCTTCTCAAGCGTGTCTCGGCGTGCGTTGCTCGCTTCCGGTCGTACCAGACCATGCAGCGGGCGGAGTCGCGGCTTCGTGCGTACCGGGATGAGTACGAATCGACGCCGCGACCGTTCGGGCAGGACTCCCGCGATGGCGTCGACTCCTTTCTCGCACTCACCCTGCGCAACGTGATGGGGTCGCTGACCGACCTCGAGCAACTGGGTCGGGCGCTCGCCGGTCAGTCGGAGCGCCAGCCGCACCCGTGCCAGCTGATCAACTGTCCTCGTGGGGCACAGCTGCAGCAGGCGATCGAGGACACGATCGCGGTGTTGGAAGAAACCCGGAGTTCCTTCAAATCCAAGGCGCTGGGTGACCTGCGGCAGCGTCTCGAACTCGTGGCGAAGCACGTGTGACACAGGATTCGGGGACGAAACCCTTGCGTTAGGTCCCACCAAATGGTTATCCGATAGAGGACGCCGACACGGCAACACCGTTGGTCGTCCGTTCGATGGTGGTCCATCGGATGACAACTCGAACCGGTCTCCCGGTTCACCTTGACGTCCGAGGCATCGGCCTCGGCAGTCGAAGGCGCGAAGATCGCTCCGTCCCGGAGCGAACTCGCGCCTTTTCTGTTTCAGGGAGCAAGGGCACGATGATACACACACCGATGGTTCACGATCGCGGAGACCGAGCGCTGGCCGCGCCACGGGTCATGCCGTCGGCCGTTGGATCGGCGGCCGGCACCGCGTCGGCCGGGTTCCATGGCATCTACGGCAACGCCCCGATCATGCGCGAGCTGGGTCGGCGGATCGTCCGCGTCGCTCGCACGGATGTCCCGGTGCTGGTGAGTGGGGAGAGCGGCACCGGGAAAGCCATGGTGGCTCGTGCGCTGCACGAGGAGAGCGCGCGGCGGCATCAGCCGTTCCGGGCGTTGGCCTGCTCGTCGTTGTCGGCAGAACAGCTGGATACCGAGGTGGGACCCGGGGCGCGCATCGGCGCCAACCTGCTCGCCGCCGGGGGGACGCTGTTCCTCGACGAGCTGACGGATCTTACGGCCGACGCTCAGGCCGCCGCGCTGCGTTTGTTGGAGCGATGTGAAGCCGACCGAGCAGCGAACGGATCGCAGGCCCCCATTCGGGTGATCGCGAGCAGTCACAGCACGCTGGAAGAACTGGTTGCAGCGGGGCGCTTTCGCGAGGACCTGTTCTATCGCCTGCGCGTCGTGACCCTCACGGTGCCGCCGCTCCGCGAACGGGTCGGGGACATTCCGCTGCTGGCTGCACACTTTCTCTCCGTATTTGCGGCGCGCCACCGCGTACCGGTGCGACGGCTCGACGACGCGACCTTCGCACTGCTCCACCGGCACCACTGGCCGGGCAACGTGCGCGAGCTGCGCAACGTCATCGAGGGGGCGCTGGTGTTGGCCGAAGGCAGCAGCATCTCGCCGCGTGACCTGCCCGCGTCGCTGACCACGAGTGCGGACGCGACCATCACCACGTCGGTACTGAATGGCCAGAACGACGCCCTCTCGTTCGTCGAGGCGCGTGAGCGCGCCATGCGGGAGTTCGATCGGGCCTTCCTCGGCGCGGCCCTTGCGCGCCACGACGGCAACGTCGCACGTACGGCACGCGCACTTGGGTTGCACCGCCAGTCGCTCCAGAAGCTCATCGCGAGACGCGCGCTCCGCGCGGAAAGCGATGCCGTGCAGCACGTGCGCACCGCGCATCCCTAGTCACGTCCCCGATTCATCCACCTCGGTCGGCCTCTCGCATTTTCGGCACAACGCTCATGGGACGAATGAACAAGACCCCCGAACTGTACCGCCTGCTCGCCGAGCGATTCAAGGCGCTGGCCGAACCGGCCCGTCTGCAGATTCTCGGCGCGCTGCGGGGGCGCGAATTGTCCGTCAGTGAATTGGTGGATGAGACGGGGCTCGGTCAGGCCAACGTATCGAAACACCTGCAGGTGCTGCATACGATGGGCTTCGTGCGCCGTCGGAAGAGCGGCCTGTTTGTGCACTACGCGCTGGCGGATCGCAAGGTCATGCAACTCTGCGATCTCATGTGTGGCCGTCTGGAGAGCCAGTTGGAGGGCCAGCAGCGTCTGCTGGGCAATGGGGTCGCGCGGTCGTAAGTTCTCCGCTCCCTTGTTCTCTGGAGCGGCTGTTCACGATGTCCTCTGTTCTGCGTGGGTGGAGACGTTCCGGCGTCTTGTGTGTGCTGGCGTTTGGTGCGGGCCTGCTGGGCAGCTGCGCGCGGGCCCCTTCCCGGGATCCCGCATCGCGGGTTTCCGCTTCCCGACAGGCGATCGAATCGGCGGCCCCACTGCGGGTCATGACGTTCAACATCCGGTACGACAATCCGGGCGACGGCATCAACGCGTGGCCGAACCGGCGTGACTGGGTGGCGTCGCTCGTTCGCTTTCACGGCGCCGACATCGTCGGCGTGCAGGAAGCGCTGGCCCCAATGTTGGCCGACCTCGACGCGCGGCTTTCCGGCTTCGCTCGTGTGGGCGTCGGACGCGCCGACGGGAAGTCGGCGGGCGAATACAGCGCCATCCTGTATCGTCGCGATCGCCTGGCGATCCTCGACAGCGGGACGTTCTGGCTGTCACCGACACCGACCGTTGCCGGCAGCAAGGGGTGGGACGCGGCCATCGAGCGGATTGCAACATGGGCACGCTTTCAGGATCGACAGACCGGGTGTCGCTTTCTTCACCTGAATACCCATTTCGACCACGTGGGTGAACAAGCGCGTCAGGAAAGTGCGCGGCTGATTCGGCGCGAACTCGTCACCTTGGGCAAGGGATGGCCGACTATCGTGACCGGCGACCTGAACAGCGATCCGCGGAGCGGCGCCTATCGGGTGCTGACGCGGGACACACTGGCGGATGGCGGTGCGCCGTTGCGCGATGCGTTCGAGGTGAGCGAGTC
Source organism: uncultured Gemmatimonas sp. (assembly GCA_964565915.1). GTDB lineage: Bacteria > Gemmatimonadota > Gemmatimonadetes > Gemmatimonadales > Gemmatimonadaceae > Gemmatimonas. The sequence goes on along the minus strand of CAZMGX010000042.1, from coordinate 13,305 downwards.
CGGGCACTATGGTCCGACGTCGACGTGGACGGCCTTTCGGGCCATCGAACCCGGACGGCGCATCGACTATGTGATGGTCTCGTCGCCCGTCGCGGTGCGGTCCCATGGCATATTGCCGGATAGCTGGGACGGCCGTTTCCCGTCGGATCATCTGCCGGTGATCGCCGCGCTGGCGCCCTGTCGCTGACGACCAGCTCCGTTCTTCCTCCGTCATTCAGCCCCGTGTCTCCGTCATGTTGATCGAATTCAGCGGCGCCGCCCGTGAAGTCACCGGGTCGTGTCACATCCTCCGGGTTGGGAAACGAACGGTGCTGCTGGACTGCGGCATGTTTCAGGGAAAACGTTCTGAGAGTCGCGAGAAGAACGAGCGCCTGCCGGTTCCCATCGATGAGATCGATGCGATCATCCTCTCGCACGCGCACATCGATCATGCCGGTCGCCTGCCGTTTCTCGTCAACCGTGGCTACAAGGGGACGATCTGGGCGACGGCGGCCACTCGCGATCTGTGTGCGGTGATGTTGGCCGACTCGGCGAACATTCAGGAGCGCGACGCCGACTATCTCGAACGACACGGGCGCCCGCACGCGATGCCGCTGTACGGCATCGTCGATGCGACGCGCACCCAGGAACACATGGTGGGCATGCCGTACCACAAGTGGTTCGAGGTGACGGACGGTGTGCGTGCCTCGTTCACGGACGCTGGGCACATCCTCGGCTCCGCCTCGGTGGTGATCGAGGCGCGCGAGAACGGCGTTTTCCGACGGCTGGTGTTCTCCGGCGACATCGGCCGAGATGGCCTGGCCATCATTCGTGATCCTGAACCGCCGACCGGCGGGGCGGACGTGATCATCTGCGAGTCGACCTACGGCAATCGCGACCACGAATCAGTGGATGATGCCCGGGAACATCTCGCGCGCGTCGTGCGTGAAACGGCGGCGCGTGGCGGCAAAGTGCTGATTCCCGCGTTTGCGCTGGGGCGCACGCAGGAGCTGCTGTACGACCTGCACGGACTGCGGCGTGAGGGGAAGATTCCGGAGATTCCGATTGCCGTGGATTCGCCACTGGCCATCGAGGCCACGGCGGTGTTCGGGATGCACCCGGAGACGTTCGATCAGAGCGAAGCACTGGTTCGGCACGAGACCGACCTGTTCGACTTTCCGATGGTGACGTACACCCGATCGGTGGAAGACTCGAAGGCGCTCAACCGTCAACATGGTCCGTCGATCATCATCGCCGCGTCGGGCATGGCGGAATCGGGGCGCATCCTGCATCACCTGCGCAACGGCGCCAGCGATCCCCGCAACACGGTGTTGATCGTCGGCTTTCAGGCCGAGCACACCCTGGGGCGCCGCATCGTCGAGAAGCGTCCGGTGATCAAGGTGTTCGGTGACGACGTGCCGCTGGTGGCGCAGGTGGAAATCCTGAACGGGTACAGCGCGCACGGTGACCGCACCCAGTTGCAGACGTGGTTGCGCGAAGTGCGGAGTGGTGGTTTTGCCGAGGGCCGGCGTGCCCCGCGCGTCCATCTCGTCCACGGCGAGCCCGAGTCGCAGGATGTGTTTGCCGAGGCGTTGCGCGCGGACGACTTCACGGTCGATACGCCCGAGCCCGGGGACCAGCGACCGCTTTGACCACGGCCATCGTGCCTGCGGCGACGCGTGGCGCGACTAACTTCCACGTATGTCCCCCCGCGCGCCGCGCCGCCTCGGCCGGATCCTGAGTCGTCTGTTCGTGCTGGCCGTGTCCGGGTGGGTGGCGCTCGTGGCCGCCATCCTGATCTGGTCGGCGCGCAACAGTACCGAGTCGGCGGACGCCATCGTCGTGCTCGGTGCGGCGCAGTACAGCGGGCGGCCGTCGCCGGTGCTACGCGCTCGCCTCGATCACGCGCTCAGCCTGTGGAGTGCGAAGCGTGCGCCGCGCATCGTCTTCACGGGCGGTCGTCGCGAAGGAGACTTGATCAGTGAAGCGGCGGCCGGGCGACGATTTGCGCTCCGTCGCGGGGTGCCGGCCAAGGCCGTCCTGCTGGAAGGGTCGGGACGTACGTCATTGGCCTCGGTGCACGGCGCAGCGGTGTTGCTCAAGACGCGCGGGGATTCCGTGAAGGTACCGATGGCCGATCGGCCGCGCGTGTTGCTGGTCAGCGATCCGTTTCACATGCTGCGCCTGGATGTGCTGGCGCGCCTGCACGGACTGACGCCGCTGCCGTCACCGACGCGCACGAGTCCGATTTCGGCAAAGCGCGCGATCGCGTTGGAGTACATCCTGCGTGAATCGGTGGCCCTGCCGACGGACGTCCTGCTGTTGCTGTGGCTGCATCTGACCGGGCACAGCGACGACGCGGTGGCGAAGGGGTAGCCCGAGACGAACCGCGCCGCAGTCGACTCGTCGTCGACTGCGGCGCGGCAACGAGCACCTGTGTCCTATCGACGCCGCTGACTCATGGCAGGTCGCGTGCCATCGGGCCTGAATACGCGAATCACGACATCCGCTGGTACATCGTTGTCGAGGGAAATCGGTGCCGCTTGGAAAGGTGACGTGAAACTGGCCGCGCTGAGCGTGTACGCGTCGCAAGCAGCGAGGTTCACGGTGTACCCCATGTCCGCGAGGCTTGCGGCGGTAATCCGGCTGAGCGGCATCCCGCCGGATTGCGCAAACGGGTTCATCAGCTCGCGGCCAAAAAGCGGCGAACGCCAGTGTACTTCGCGCCGGCCAGCCGGTCCTTCGTTGTGGATGGGTACGATCGGACCGGTGTAGGTTTGGAGGTTGGCAGCGGTGAACTGCGTTCGCGCGCCCGCACCGGTAAAGATCGGGTCGGCACTACCCGCACCACTCACGAGACCACGCAGAGACCACAGGCTGCCGACACCGAGAACGTGTCCCATTTCGTGCAGCACCACGTCGTCGATCACACCGGAATTCTCGAGCGACGGAAGGTCGGACACGTCAAACTCCATGAATCCGACAACGGGCAGTCCCGACTGATTGCCGATGTAGCACACGCTGGCCTGGCCGAGCACCCCGTTGACGCCGTCGATATTCGTGAGGCGAGCGAAGATGAGTAGATCATCGATCGTTTCGGTGATGGCGGGGATCCAGGGGCGACATTCCCCCGCCGGCGCATTACCGGTAATCAGCTGAACCTGGCCGACGATTACGTTGCGCCACTTGCTTGCGGCACGGGTGAAGGCCAGCCGCTGGCGGTCCGTGCCTCCATCACCGACGAAGCGCACGTCGATGTTGAACTGCGTGGCGATCGCCGTCGCGTTGAATGTGACGCTGGTAGACGGCAATGCCGAACTGGTCGCGACGAGCGACTGCGTCGGCGCCGAGCCGAGCGTCCAATTGCCGACGATCGCCGTGCCCGTTGCAGGGTCAGACGCGACGGTCCCATTGGTGACGGAGCCCGAATTGGCGTTCGGGGTGAACGTGACCGGCACATTGCCGACCGGATTGCCGAATGCATCGGTGACACGGACGCCTGGTCGGATCGGCAACGTCGACCCGGTCACCCCTTCCTGATTGTCGCCAGCGATTTTCACCATGTTCGCGGCCGGGCCAGCCAGCGCCGTCGCCGAAAACGAGGCCAGTGGGACGCTCGGTGCCGTCGCGCGGGCGATTTGCTGGCCGATACCCGTACCCAGCTTCCACGCGCCGGCCGTAGCCACACCATTCTGATCGGTCGTGCGTTGCGCGCCTTCCATCGAGCCGCCGCCGGTCGCGACGCTGAAGTCCACCACCACACCGGCCACGACGTTGCCGAAGACATCTTCCGCGCGCACCGACGGTGGTGACGGCACGTTGGTGTTGACGGTCGCCTGTTGCGTCGTCGGACTGAGGCGTACGAGCGCTGCGGCCGGTCCGGCGGCGACTTGTGCCGTAAACGTGACCGGCGCGACGCCGTCGGCACTTGCCGTCAGGGTCTGGGTGCCGGCCACGGTGCCCAGCGTCCACCCACCGGAACGCGCGACGCCCGTCGCATCGGTCTGCGTGGAGTCGTTACCTACGCCACCACTGTTCGGACCGACGCGCCAGCGGACTCGCAGACCCGCAATCCCCTTGCCCTTCGCATCCAGGATCTGCACCTGCGGCGCGACCGGTGTCTCGGTAAAGACGGTGCCGGTGATCTGGACGGTGGCGCCACCCGTGACGGCCAACGTGGTCGGTACTTGCGGGTCTTCACCACCACCGCACGCCTGCAGTGCGAACGCGGTGGCGACGAGGCCCACGACACGACGAGTCATTGTGATGCTGCGTGATGGAAACATTCCAGGGGGGTCAAGTGAAGTTCGACGGCGGCAGGGTTACCGCTTTGCTGCGCTCACCACCAATATTGTGTCATGCGCATCCCTGTCGAGAGCTACCGCCTCCCGAATGGCCTGCATGTGGTGCTCTCGGAGGATCACACGGCACCCATCGTCGCGGTCAATTTGTGGTACCACGTCGGTTCGGCCAATGAACGGCTCGAGCGGACGGGCTTCGCCCACCTGTTCGAGCACATGCTCTTTCAGGGATCGGAGCACGTTCAGGCCAACGAACACTTCGAACTCGTGCAGCGGGCCGGCGGCACGCTGAACGGCTCCACTTGGCTGGACCGGACCAACTATTACGAGACGCTCCCCTCCAACCAGCTGGCGATCGCCTTGTGGCTGGAAGCCGATCGGATGGGTCGCTTCATTCCGGGATTGACTCAGGAAAAGCTGGATACGCAACGCGACGTCGTAAAGAACGAGCGGCGCTGGTCCGTGGATAACCAGCCCTACGGGACCTGGTGGGAGAAGCTGCCCGCGCTGTGTTTCCCCGAGGGGCACCCGTTCAATCACTCGCTGATCGGGTCGATGGAACACCTGTCGGATGCCTCACTCGAGGACGTCGAAGACTTCTTTCGCACCTACTACACGCCCGACAACGCCGTGTTGACGATTGCCGGGGATCTGGATCGGTCGGAGGCAATGCGCCTGGTCGAAGAATACTTCGGTCCGATCCCGAAGGGCGCGCCCCGTCCGCCGTTGCGTGACATGACGGTGCCACCCACGTTCGGTGGTCCGCGCCGTGAGGTCGTCACCGATGCGGTC